>JAJZQD010000096.1 GCA_021847735.1 Bacillota bacterium
GGCCGACCGGGCTGGCATATCGAATGCTCGGCTATGGCCAAAAAGTATTTAGGCATGGGTTTTGACATCCACGGCGGGGGTTTTGACCTTATATTCCCCCACCACGAGAACGAGATTGCCCAGGCCGAGGCTTGTACCGGGGTGGGGACTTTTGCCAGGTATTGGATGCACAACGGTTTTATCACTGTAAACGAAGAGAAAATGTCCAAGTCCCTTGGCAACTTCTTCACTGTCAGGGAGATATTGGCTAAATACGACTCTGAAGTGGTCCGGTTCTATATGCTGTCTACCCATTACCGCAGCCCCCTGGATTTTGACGATACTAAACTGGAAATGAACAGAAAAAGCCTGGCCAGACTACATAATGTCCTTGATAACACAGAAGCCTTGCTAAAGAATGTGCCTTTTGGCACGAATGATGAGGCATGGGATAATAATATTGGGGACGAAATTGACAAGTTAAGAAGGTCTGCGGAAAAGGCAAGGCAGGATTTCCGGGAGGCCATGGATGACGACTTCAACACCGCCCTTGCCATAGCCGGCCTGTTTGACCTGGCCCGGGAGGCTAATGCCTTTGGTAAAATCCTGACCGAAGAAACCGCTCAGGCAATGCCTGCCCAGGTCAAAGAAGTATTGCAGGAGGTGCAGCGCACATTCCTGGAACTTGGTGAGGTATTAGGATTATTTGAACAAAGGGGCTTAGCAAATCAGGAGGACTCAGGCCTGGTTGAAGAACTTATGGCTTTGATTATTGAAATTCGGCGGGAAGCCCGTGCCAAAAAGGATTGGGCCACAGCCGACACCATCAGGAACAACCTAGGGGAGATTGGAATTATCCTGGAAGATACACCCCAGGGGGTTCGCTGGAAACGAAAATAAACAAAGCAAAGCAAAGCTTACCAAAACCTTTAAGATTTCGGAGGCACTCTGTGATAATGAAAAAAGTTACTGGGCAGCAGGACCCAGCAAGCGTACCGGCACTTGTCCTGGCATACCTGGGGGATGCCGTATATGAACTTTATGTAAGGAAATACCTGGTATCATGTGGGTACACCAAGGTTGACATGTTACACCGGCTTGCCGTCAGATTTGTCAATGCCGTCACCCAGGCCCAGGTACTGCATGCCCTCGCGGGCATCCTCAGCGAGGATGAGGCTGCGGTTGTCAGAAGGGGCCGAAATGCCAAATCAGGTTCCTCCCCCAAAAATATTTCTGTTACAGACTACCGGCATGGGACTGCCTTTGAATCCCTTATCGGGTACCTGCACCTTTCAGGGCGGGAAGACCGGATTAACGAGATATTTGGAATTGCCCGCGAAATTGTATTGTCTGCGGAGGAGGGGGATAATAATGAAGATAAAACTCATTAACCATACCCCGGACCCCGACAGGACCGTTGCCGCGGCCGCCCGGCTATGTTATTCACCCGCCGGTGCCGAAAGCTTGATGGACAACCTTGATGACCGGGATATAGAGCAGTTCCTTAAGGTGTTGATGGAGCTTGGACATCTGTCACCCACTGAGCATGTTTCATTTACCTTCGCCGTGGAGGGTGTCAGCCGTGCTTTGACCCACCAGTTGGTCCGGCACCGGATAGCTTCGTATTCCCAGCAGTCTCAGCGATATGTGGGACTTGATGACTTCCCATATGTTATTCCACCATCTATTGAAAAGGACCCGACAGCGCTGGCTTCATACCAAAAAATCATGGAAGATATTCGCGTTGCGTATAGTCAACTTGCTTCTGTGGTTCACAAGGAGGACGCCAGGTACGTCCTGCCTAACGCCTGTGAAACCAAAATTGTTTTTTCATTTAACTGCCGGTCCTTATTTAATTTTTTTGAACACCGGTGTTGCGACAGGGCCCAGTGGGAAATCCGCAGGCTGGCTCACCTCATGCTGGCGGAATTAAAAAAAGTGGCGCCCCTTCTGTTTGACAAAGCGGGACCTTCATGTGTCGTCCGGGGTTATTGCCCGGAAGGCAAGATGTCCTGTGGAAAGATAAATAGACTTAAAAACAATTCTAAATCTGTTTCAACCTACAGCGATATGGAGTGAAAAAAATGTCAGACTATGTCATAGGCCGCAATCCGGTTTTGGAAGTTCTTAAAAGCGGCGGCCCGATTCACAAAATTTTAGTGGCGAAAGGCTCCAACAAGGGTTCCGTGGTTGAAATTGTGGCCCGGGCCAGGGACGGCAGGATTCCTGTGCAGGAAGTGGAAAGAAACTACTTGGACAATTTGGTGCCTGACAGTAATCACCAGGGTGTGGCGGCTTTAGTGCCTGCCCGGGAATATGTAGAAGTGGAAGATATCCTGGAGCGGGCCCGCGGCAAAGAGGAAGACCCTTTTATTTTGATTTTGGACGAAATAGAGGACCCGCATAATTTGGGGGCAATTTTGAGGGTGGCCGACGCCGCAGGGGTACATGGGGTCATAATTCCCAAGCGCAGGGCGGTTGGCCTGACTTCCGCGGTGGTCAAGGCTTCAGCCGGGGCCATTGAGTATGTTCCGGTGGCCAGGGTGGCGAATCTGGTTCAAACTGTAGAAAAACTTAAGAAAGAAGGCTGTTGGGTAGTGGCTGCAGATATGGACGGAACAGTGCTGTGGCAAAACAAAAACCTGTCCGGCCCGCTGGCTTGTGTCATTGGCAGCGAAGGCAAGGGTATCGGCAGGCTGCTTAAAGAAAAATGCGATTTTCTTGTCCGTATCCCTATGAAAGGCCAGGTTTCCTCCCTGAATGCCTCGACTGCCGCTGCGGTTTTATGCTATGAGATTTTAAGGCAAAAGGAATCGGATAATGGCTGATTTTCTTTTGGTCGACGGATATAACATATTACATGCCTGGGCCGGTCTGAAGAAGGTCATGAAAAAAGACATTGACCATGCCAGAGCAAAGCTTGTGGAAGTATTGGGCAACTATCAGGCCGTCAGGGACGTACAGGTAATAGTTGTATTTGATGCTCACCTGGTTAAGGGCGGTACCGGCTCAAAGGAAAATGTAACCGGTGTTGAAGTGGTTTACACAGCGGAGGGTGAAACTGCCGATATGCTAATTGAGAAACTGGTTGGCCGATTGACGGAAAAGGGCAGGGTTACGGTGGCGACCTCCGATTGGATACAGCAGCGCATCGTTTTTGGTAAGGGGGCGGTCAGGCTGTCCGCCAGGGAATTGGAAAACGAAGTAGCGGCATTAAAGTGCGACATCCAGGAGCAGATTGACAATGTAATTGATAATGATAGAAAGCTGCACGGGTATTTAGACGACAATATCCGGGAGATTCTCGAAAAAATCCGCAGGCAAAGATAGAATATTGCGAATATAGGTCAAAGCGGCGTTTTTCACCCCTATTTTTAGATTGCCTCCTTGACGGAACATGGTGCATTCGGTATAATAGGTTATGTAAATCAGCAAGTTGTGCTGTCTCAATAGTTTCCTTAAATGGTGTTCTGGCCTAATTTAGTTGCTTGGACATTTTATTTTGTACAGCTCTTGCTTACAAAATTTAATATAAGTAGTAGAGTTCTTGGTTAACAGATATGGTTTCTGGTATCTCCATTAAATAGAGCGGAGGCGATTGTTTAATGAGTCTTAGTGCACGGAGGGAAGTCTTTGACACCTATGATGTGATGTTAGACGAGGATATCGTAGATTTTGCCAAAGACGGTGACGACGGTGCTCTGGAGTACCTTATTAATAAGTACAAAAACTTTGTACGTGCTAAAGCTCGCTCCTATTTCCTGATTGGTGCTGATAGGGAAGACATCATTCAAGAAGGAATGATCGGACTATACAAAGCTATCCGCGACTTTAAGTCGGACAAGCTGTCATCATTCAGGGCTTTTGCAGAACTTTGTATCACCCGCCAGATTATTACGGCCATTAAAACAGCCACTCGCCAGAAACATATTCCCCTGAACTCTTACGTTTCACTTAATAAACCGATTTATGATGAAGATTCCGACCGCACTCTGCTTGATGTTATTTCAGGTTCGAAGATTACGGATCCGGAAGAACTTATTATAAGTAGAGAAGAGTTTGATGATATCGAAGAAAAAATGGGGGAGATTCTCAGCTCCCTTGAATGGAAGGTTCTCATGTCTTACCTTGAAGGCAAATCTTATCAGGAGATAGCCGTAGATTTAAAGAGACATGTTAAATCCATTGACAACGCTTTGCAAAGAGTAAAAAGGAAGCTTGAAAGGTATTTGGAGAAAAGGGAAAATTAGTTCTAATTAGCGTGAATTGTGGTAGAAAAAAACAGTTGACCGAGCCCGCGAAACATTGTATAATTGTCTTTGTCAGTCGCCGACGTAGCTCAATTGGCAGAGCAGCTGACTTGTAATCAGCAGGTTGCGGGTTCGAGTCCCATCGTCGGCTCCATTCGTGGAGGGGTTCCCGAGTGGCTAAAGGGAGCAGACTGTAAATCTGCCGGCTCCGCCTTCGAAGGTTCGAATCCTTCTCCCTCCACCATATTAATTCAAGTATAACGCATATTTTCTAAGCAGCAGGTATATTATAGATTTAGATTTCGTCGCGGGGTAGAGCAGCTGGTAGCTCGTCGGGCTCATAACCCGAAGGTCGAAGGTTCAAATCCTTCCCCCGCAACCAATTAAAAAGTCACAAAGTTTCGGTTGGCGGTAATTCTATGCCGCTGACTTTTTAATGAAACAAAGTTTAACATATACGCTGCTATAGCTCAGTAGGTAGAGCGTATCCTTGGTAAGGATAAGGTCACCGGTTCAATCCCGGTTAGCAGCTCCATGGCGGCGTAGCTCAGTTGGCTAGAGCATGCGGTTCATACCCGCAGTGTCCGGGGTTCAAATCCCTGCGCCGCCACCAACTTCGCAAAAATTCGGACCGTAAACGGGTCCGATTTTTTATTATTGAAGTTTTTGCATGCAGAGAAAAATGCCTTCTGGACTGCGTTGCCCGGGCTGTCCCAATCCGCGAAGTACATTAGTACGTCTGTGGTTGGGACAGCCCGGGCGCCTTGCCAGAAGGCATTTTTCTACCCATGGGTCGAAACCTGGGCCAGCTTGGGTGACTCTGGCTGCGGGGCTCGGCGGCCTTCGGCCACCATCGGGATTGCGTGGATAATTTTCAATTTTCAATTGTCAATTACCTTCTTCCGCTGGGTCGAAACCTGGGCCAGGCTCGGGTAACCTTTGAGGTTGATTCGGAGACCTCGGTGCACCTTTGGTACACCATCGGAGATTGCTTGAGATTAGGTGATCCTGCCAACTGCCAACTACCAACTACCAACTACCTTTATTTTTCATAAACACGGAAGGAATTTTGATTTGAGTGTAGAATTACAAAACCTTAATAGTCGAAATTTTCTCCCTAATAATTAACCCACTGTTCAACTAGTAAATACGGCACATAAATACTGAAAAATTTGGTAATACTTATTTTGTTGCGAGACAAGAGGTTAAAGTGAAGGAAAAGGCGTCACTGGCCACTAATGATAAGTATTACCTACAAGACCTAAGGAGGAAAGATAAAATGGGAAAAGCAAAATTTGAGCGTACAAAACCCCACGTTAACGTAGGGACTATCGGTCACGTAGACCACGGCAAAACTACCCTTACGGCGGCAATTAC
>JAJZQD010000097.1 GCA_021847735.1 Bacillota bacterium
CACACATCCACGTGAAGAGCTGACAATACCCAGCCTAGAACCAGGCATCACGTAAAAGGAATAGTCCTCCCATTCCACCAAGTCCCACGCCGGAATCAGGCTGTCCAAGTCCTTTACGAAGGGCCGTTCCGGGTTCACTCTGACCTGTTCACCCTCAAGGTAAGCGATGCCCGCAATTTGATCTACCGGCTCTCCGGCCAATATGGCCCTGAGCAGCTCAGGAGTTGTAATTTCACCTTCCCCGCGAATTACATAGTCTAAAATGTTATTCCATTCCAGTAATAATTCCTTATAACAAAAGTTTGCGTGAATTCCGCCAATAATGGTTATAATTTCTTTGTTTAGTTCCATTGCAGCTTGTTTGGTTATACTCAGAACTTCGATAGCATCATTTATCGAAGAAGTATAAGCGGTAGTTCCCACAAAATCCGGTTTATACTCCAGTATTTGCTCACAAATTTGGGTAAAGTTGTGATTCTTGGTCATAGTATCATAGATTTTAACCTCAAAACCGGCTTCCCTGGCATGGCCAGCTACATACACAAAACCAATATGAGGCCAACTGCCGGCGGCTTCCACCACTCCGGCATGGTACGGCGGCGTAATAAGCATAAGTTTTTTAGTCAAGAAATACATCTTCCTTATATTTGCATCCCCTGGTACAACTGAATTTGAATAATTAAACCGGCAATTATTATTATCCCAAGAATAATATGTTTGACAACTAAGAGCCTTTTTCTTTCCCTGGCAATATCACCGGTCCATCCGTAATATTTTAATGTAAACACTCTTGCTGCACCGGTTAGAATCATTATAGCAAGGCTTACTAAAGATAAAGTCCATAATCCTTTTAACAAACTGTCGGCGTATTGGCTAACCAAATCAGATTGAAACCAGCCAACTTTGACAATGCTGCCTTCATCACAAACAGGCAGCCTATCCAAATCCCTGTTGTCATATCATGAATAAAGCTGTTGATTATGATTAGAGTATCTTTCAACATATCGCACTTTGTCTCCCTCGTTAAGTTTCAGGTTCATAAACAGTCAAATCCACGGTTTGCACCAGCCATTTAGCCTCGTTCTTAATTAACCCGTATTTGACATAATTGTATTCTTCGCCATTTGAAATAACTTTTCCGGTTTTCAAATCTACCTTTTCAATACCCCATACCTCAACAACCTCAATATGGGCCTTGTTTCCGTTCTTTCCTCCTGCTTGAAAATTGGATTGCAGTAATTTGGCATTAATCCTGATTCCCTTTTTCTTATTTCCCTGGATATATGCATCATCTGCCGAATGCCGGTCAGGGGTTGCAACTGAAAGAAGTTGTTCAGTATTAAAATTTCTGAGTGCATTGATTAAAACATTATCGTAATTCAAAACTGCTTTCTTTAAAGCCTCGTCCTGAAAATTACCCTGCAATAAAGTTTTATTAATGTCCGGGGAAGCAGGTTTGTTTGCAGTAGTCCCATTTGAGCCTCTCAGTGCCGAATGCTCATTATGACAACCTGTGAAGAATAACAGAGTCAGAATAACCAGTATGGGGATTAAAAAATGTCTGAGCTTTTTCATACAATCCTGCGCCTCCTGGTATTTTGAGGTCTGTTAACTCTTGCCGTTTAAATAAATCTCATGAATAGTCGGATAAAGATAGGCAATTCCAAACAGCGTAAAAATCGTCACAGCGAGAGTGAAAAGAGCCATCCAACTGGCCTTAACACCTCGCCAGCCATATGTTCTTCGCAGGTGAAGATAAATACTGTAGACCAGCCAGGCTATAAATGACCATGTTTCTATGGGGTCCCAGCTCCAATATGAACCCCAGGCGTTTTTAGCCCAGATAGAACCGGCGGCTATCATTATGGTATTAAATAAAAAGCCCACAGCCAGGTACTTGTAACTTAGCTCGTCAAGCCGCTCCAATGCAGGCAATTTAGCCAGCCAATCTGAACTGTATTTCGTTTTTAAAAGGTAAAAAACCGCACACCCGCAGCCCACCAACATGCTGCCATAGGTCAACTTGGCAAATAGAATATGGACTATTAACCAGTAAGTTTTAAAAGTTGCCGGGATAACAGTGATTTCCTTCGAACCCAACACACCAAGTCCGAGCAGCAGAAAATTCAATGGCATTACAAAAGCGCCGATGTACCCAAGGTTCTTAGTGCGCCACTGGATGACAAGAAACATCGTCACGGAAACCCATGTTGACATGGCTGCAACTTCATATAGTTGTGAGTATGGCCCATGCCCCGTTTGGTACCAGCGAACTAAAATCGCCGCTGTTTCCGGCACCAAACCGCAAAAGGCAGCAATGCTTCCATATTTGGTGTATTTTAAGGATGGCTCAAATTTGAGACTCAGGACATATAAAACAGAGGCTGCAACATAACAGCTAATGGCTGCCCAGAACAGTATTATCTGTGCTAAAACCATCATTCACTCCCTCCATCCTGCAACAGAAATATCAGCTCATCCAACTCGTCATGGAACAGTCTCCGGTAATGGCCGGCTGCTCCACCAAACCGGACATTCCCGTCATTTGAGATTTCAATCCAAATTTCCTTAGGCACCAACAGATATGTCAGGGCCAAACCGATAGCAAAAAGAGAAAATCCCGCATACATTACTAAACTACCATGATCTTTGACAAGTCTGAACGAACTCCAGTAGCCTATATCCGTTATTCTCAGTTTTAGTCCGCCAAAACTCACAGATTCCCCTTTCTTCAGGTAGGCAGATTCCATTTGCCGCATCTCAGCCATAACCGATACATACACCAACGGGTTCAGGAGTGCATCACCGTCTGACGAATAAGTGAGTTTTCCGCTTCCGGACTTTACAACGGCATTTGGGTATAACCGGGCAGTTAATGTATAACTGCTACCCGGAACAGTAATTTCGTTGTGGTATTCTGTATGACTGTTTGGGGCAGTCGTTAAAGGAAATGTGAAAGCAGCGGAATCATTTTCCCTGCTTAGACCGGCTGTACCGGTTAAATCAACTGAAAGGGTATACCCAAGTCGATCGTGATAAATCGTAAACCCATTGCTTTCCACCGGAGTTTCGTGATTAAATTGCAGGATGTCTTCACCGAACTGCAATTCCCCTTTTGCCAGGCTATATCTCCTATTCTTTTTGTCAACAGCCACAGAAATTTTATTTAAAGCAATCGGCAAACCGGTATGGCTATCCGAGAAAATCCCCTGACTGAGCATAACATAATTCGCCCGGTCCTCGGTAGTTTGCTGCCCCTCCATAACTGGAATTATCCCATCGGTTTCGGTAATAATACTGACCAGAATACCAAGGCCCAGAACCAGCAGCCCAATGTGCAAAACCACCCCTGACCATCTGGAAAAACCGTATTTCCAGCCCGTTATGATTTCCGGTCCTCCATCAACAACTGCCCGCCAAATTTTGTAGCCCCTGGCTGAAACAAAATATGCGGCCTTGTCATTTAATCCGGTACTGCCCGGAAAACTCAATGATTTATAAACCGGCCCCCGGGGGAGGTTTGTTCTTTGTGCGAGTGCACGCCTTACCTGCAATAGTGTACAGGCTAAAAGGTTTATGAGGAACAGAGCGAAAACGAACTTCAGCCACCATGACGTAAATATCCTGTTTAACTGCAGGAAATCTACAATATGCGCCACATAGGCGGGGTAATGCAGCACCTGGTAATTGTTAACACCTGGATCTGTTTGGGGCAGTGTCATACCTATCAGTGACAACAAAGCGAGGATAATTAACAGCGATATGGCAAGTTTTTTAGACGCCAGGTATTTCATTTCTTACTTCCTTTAATCAATCTTCAAAAGATGTTTAATGTAAAACAGGGTTTGGGGAATTCCCGAAACCCTGTTTTCAGTTTAGTTGTCAATGACAAATCCTGCCTTGGCCAGTACTGTTAATGACCAGACCCATTGCACCCGCAGTTGCTTTTACTCCAGCTGCTGCTCGGCCATGATTTCAGGTACAACCTGGACTGGGTGCCAAAAACGCCGTCGTAATTTGCATCATATTGATACTGTCCAGTATATGAACTAGTGGGCATAATAACCAGCAGTCCTGGTCTAATACCTCCATGAGGCACCGCAGCATGACAATATTGACAGGCAATATCATGGTCTCCCTTGTTGTGGGCGGTAAAACGTGATCCGGTACCCCCCGGTGTATTGTGGCACTTGAGGCATAAATTATTGGACGATGTACTGGTTGAATACTTAAGGGTATTATTCCACGCACCTTTGAGGATATAAGGGTTGCTTGAACCATGGACTGAGTTGGAACCACCCGCGTTTATTTTCGAAGTCCCCACACTGGCACCGTGACAGGAGGTACAATTCAACACAGATGATGCAGTCCATCCCGTACCTGTCTGGAAGCCTGCCGCAATGGTGCTGGTATGAGCCCCGGGCAGGCCCAGATTGTGGTAAGAGACATTGACCGGGTTAAATTCTTTAGCCAGGTCTGTTTCCTGAATCCCGCCAAACGGTGTCGGAAAAGTCCCATTATACCCGTAATTTGAATGGCATTTAAAGCACAATTGATATTCCTCAGTCACGGTAACACTTTGATAACTTTGAGCCGTCAGAAAAGAGGAGTTTGTGCCTGGATAAACAGGCTCTACGCCCAGGACGTTACTCAGCTCTCCGCCTGCATTTCCGTTTCCTCCCGCAGCGTTTGTCGCCGAATGAGGGTCGTGACAGTCATAACATTCGGCATGACGGCTCATGCCCTGTGTGGTTTCCGTATTGGTGTGGATATCTTGCGTTGTAAGAGACGGGTGTTTATAGGTCGCTGTATCAAACCCGCCGGTCCATACATCAGGTCCTGCCGGAGTCGCCCCGCCACCATGACAGCGCAAACATATTCCACTGGTAGGCGATGGTGCACTGTTCAGGTCTTCATCATACAAAGTCATCCAGCTAAATGCAGTTCCGTGGGGATCATGGCAATTTGTGCATTCAACCCCCAAAGCAGAGTGTCGGCTGCCGGTATAGCCGCTCTTGTCCCAGCCTCCCGCGTTAGTAGTAAAATTAGTCTGAGTAGGGATAGAAGGAAACTTTACAGTGTATGGCACTACAGTTTTGTCATCAACCTGCTGCATCGGGAGTTTGGCCGGGTCGTTGGTGTTGGTATCATGACAACGGATACAGAAATTGCTAGTTCTGCCCATTAAAGGATCACTGGTCAGCCACGTGCCGTTAGTATTATCCGGGTCAGAAATTATCTTCTTGTTACCCATCTGGTCATCGGTAATATAATGCGGGTTGTGGCAGTTGACACATTCCAACCTAGAACCATCACCCGTGTCTACGTCCGAATTTTCAATTTTGTGGTGTGATTGTTTTTGGAAATCATCATACACTGAAAACAAAACAGTTTTGTATTCCGTTGACCGGTCAGCATACTGATCAGCATCTAAACCGGTTGAAGAATGGCACTGGTAACAGTTCGCTTCCTCTTTGGCTTTGGTCAAACGGACCTCCATACTGGAATGGTTGCGGTGGCAGTTAGTACAGGTGACCCTTGTCCCCGACAGTG
>JAJZQD010000098.1 GCA_021847735.1 Bacillota bacterium
GACCTTTAAAGCCGACAATGTTTCCCGGGTAAAATGTCCCGATTGCGGGCAATATATGCTGACGGTAAAAGGTAAAAAAGGCCGGATGCTGGTTTGCCCGGATCGGGCGTGTGGGTATCGGAAGGCCGCTGAACCACAGCTTTCTAATTTCCGCTGTCCACAATGTAAAAAGAAGATGACTGTGCTGGAGAAAGAGAGTGGCAAGACAGTCCGCTGCGGCAACTGCGGGTTTACGGAAAAAATGGATGTTTTCAAAGAAAACTTGCAGGCCGCCAGGACCGGCGGAAGGGTCAACAAAAAGATGATTGAAACATATAGTGATAAGGAAGCTATCGGTACTAACCTGGGCGACTTATTAAAAATGGCCCTGAAGCAGGGGGGAGATTAATTTGGAGGCAGAATTCGAGGGGATTTGATGGTTCAGAAGAAATCCACTTTTGTTGTATTTAGCAGTCTGTTTATTATCATGTTGGGCTTTGGCATCATTATACCGGTATTGCCCTTTTATTCCCAAAGCCTGGGGGCAACCTCACTGCACCTTGGTCTTCTGATGGCATCCTATTCGGTCATGCAGTTTATTTTCGCCCCGGTTTGGGGCGCTTTGTCTGACCGTTGGGGCCGCAAACCGGTGCTGCTGGTGGGTATCGGCGGGTTTGCCGTATCTTTTTTTATCTTCAGTCTGGCCAATGCCTTATGGGTGTTGTTTGCTGCCCGGATTATGGGCGGGCTGCTGTCTTCAGCCGCGATGCCTACTGTTATGGCCGTAATAAGTGATACCACCACCGAATCAGAACGGGCCAAAGGCATGGGGATGATTGGCACAGCCATGGGGATGGGGATGATTTTCGGCCCGGCAGTGGGCGGTGTCCTGTCCCGGTTCGGCGTTCATGTGCCTTTTCAGGCAGCGGCCGGGATGGCTTTTTTGACCGTGATTTACGCCGCCTTTTTTATGACGGAGACCCTCGACCGGAGCAGGGAGCAGACGGAGCGGCGGCGGGCCTCAATTGTGGGTGCGCTGAAAGGACCGCTGGCTTTTTTGATGGTGATGGCTTTTACTATAAGTTTCGCCAATGCCAATTTGGAATCCACCTTTGCCTATTTTTCCAAAGACCAGTTCGGTTTCGGTATCCCGGAGATAGGGCTGGCCTTTACGGTGATGGGGGTTTTTGCAGTGCTGCTGCAGGGATTTCTGGTGGGGCGCCTGGTCAACTATTTTGGTGAGCAGAAGGTGATTGTTTTCGGGCTGGCTCTTACCATGGTCTCATTACTGCTGATTGTCGCTGCCCAGGGGCTGGTTTCGCTGATTGCTTACCTGACTTTATCCGGCATCGGCATGGGGCTGGTCAGGCCCGGGATAACTTCCATGATCTCCAAAAAGACCCTTGCCGCTCAGGGGGAGACCATGGGCGTGATGAGCTCCTTCGATAGTTTGGGCAGGATTGCCGGCCCGGTTTACGGCGGTCAGGTCTACCTGTTCAACCATACATACCCTTACCTGAGCGGGGCGCTGATTTTAGCGGCCATACTGGTAACCGCGCTGATGATATTTAATAAAAAATATTGAGCTATTTCTTCGGGCCTCTTTCAACAATCCGCGGACTGGGTGAGTAATAATCCTTGCCCAGTTTTTTTGTTTCCTCTTTACCGTCAGGGTATTTTATTGTAATCCATGACTTCACTACGATGCCATCCTGTCCCGGGGCTGCTTCTTTTTCCTCACCCGGCGTCAGGCCGGGGTTGAAATGATATATGGTCCAGGTCTTTAGATCCTTCAGGGTTTCGTGGTGCCAGGTAACCACAGGGGGCTGCTCCTGGCCGTACAGAGCCATGTAAAGGGTGTTGCCATAAGTCTTCGCCCAGATGAGCACTGGCCCCCCGGAATTGTTCAGGAATTTAATATCCCGACTGCCGTAATACACGGTGGCGTCCTGACCTGGCGGCACATAAGGCACTGTCATGGAGTGGTTGTGCCGTTCCAACACCTGCAGGTTGCTGAGCCGCACAACGTTATACATCACTGAGGCAATTTTGCATACCCCGCCCCCGATGGTGGTAATCACCCTCCCGCCCGAATAAGTAGGCCCTTTTCTGTAGCCTCGTTCCAGGGTATAGGGACCAAGGGTGCGGTTTTGAGAAAAAATTTCTCCGGGCTTAACCACTGTACCGGCAAGCATATCTGCCGCATGACTTACGTTAGACATTTCCCCGGGGAGAGGGTCTTTTAAGGTTGCCGAGAATGCAGCCATCCTGATGGGGGTTTCGGTCCTTTGTACAGCAGCCCGGAACTCCGGCGTGCTCTCCCAGGGGATGGTTTGCCAGGTAATGGTTTTCCACGGGGTTTCAGAACCACCAGGGGCCGTTAAAGCGGGCGCAGCCGCCAATAGAAGTATGCCTGACAAAATGATGCAGGTAGTTATAAACCGGATTTTTTTCAATTTCGCTTCTCCTTTGCAATGGCAGGACCAAAAAGTCAACAAAATCAAACTGGTCAAATGTAGTGATTTACACTAGTTTATTATTTTCCGGATTACAGTTTTTATTACCTGGAAAAATTAAAAACCACCTTTTACCAAAGATGGTTTTCTTTACAGCCGTTTTCCTTTAAAATTAAAGCCAAAGAATTTTTTGCGGAACATCAGCAGGAAGAGGAGAAAATAAATTAGACAGAATACCAATAGCTCTGTGCCGAGTCGCAGGAACTGCCAGGAAAAGCCGTCACCGGCTAACAGCCTGTTAAGGGAGGGGCCAAACAGCTCCGAAAGTTGAAGGGACACGGCTGATGCCAGCAGAATCTGCAGGGCCAGGTGTAAAAATTTCAATTCTTTGAAGGCCGGAGATATTCTCCTGGTCCATAAGAACAGTACTACGCAGGTTGTTACGGCACTGAGTGCTGTGGCCAGGGACACTCCGGGAAGACCCAGAAGCGGGACGAGTACCAGCAGAAAGATAAAATTGATGGTGCTGTTGGACAAACCCAGTAGCATCGGGGTCAGGGTGCTGTGTTCGGCGAAATAGTACCTGATCAGCAGGTCGCGGAAAGCGTAAAAAAACAGTCCGACTATGTAGCCCTGAAAAACCGTGGCTGTGAGCAGACTTTTTTTGTCGGTGAAGGCACCCCGGTGGAACATCAGATCTATGAGCGGGCCGGAGTTGACGAAAAGGTAAAAGGCCAGTGGCACCAGCAGAATGATTAACAGATTGGTGGTTTTCTGGATGATGGCTGCGGTGTGACGATGATCCTTTTGTACGATGCTTTTACTGAGTACCGGATAAACAATCATCATGGTATTGGTGATAAAGAGGGAATAAATCCCCATCAACACCCGGTAACCCAGGTTCAGGGTGGTAATGCTGCCTTCGCCCAGGCGGGAGGCAAAATAGTTGTCCATGGCGATATTCAGCTGCCAGAGTATCGCCAGCACGGCTACCGGCAAGCTCAGTACCATGTACCTGCGGATTTCCGGGCTTAAGGTAATCCGCCAGGTGGGCAGCGGCAGGCCCCGGGAAACAGCCTGGGGCAGCTGAACGGCAAACTGGGCAATATAACCGGCGAGGGTGCCGGCAATCAGGATATACAGGGCATTCGTTGATCCTTTGTAGAACATGCTGGCGATGATGGCTAAATTGAAGAAAATGCCAATGGTGGAAGGGATCAGAAACTGATTATGCGCCTGCAGATAAGTCAGGCAAAAATATGTGATGGTAATAAAAAAAATGTTGGCCAGAAATATTTTGAGCAGAAAGGTCGTGGTGTCAAAAGCCAGACCGCCGAACCCCGATGAGAAGAGAGTAATCATGATACTGGTATGCCGGTAACCAAAAAAATAAAATAAACCGGCCAGCAGCAGGTACAGGGAAAAAAGAGTGGAAACAAAACGCCGGTGATTTCCGGCGCGTTCCGCCTCGTAATAAAGCGGGGCAAAGTTAGTGGTCAGGGAATTGCCGAAAATATTAAATAGCACTTCCGGGATCAGGAGTGCCACTACGTAGGCGTCCGTTACCAGGGTGGCACCGAACCTGGAGGTGATCAGGGCATCGCGAAAATACCCGGTGGCTTTGCTGACCAGGGAAATAAAGATCACCGATGAGTATATCTTAATCCACCTAAAGGAAACGCCGAACATCGCATATTCTCCGTGCCATTAATATATTTCTGTAATTTTTATGCGGCTGTGGGAGATGTTATACGCTGTAATTATTTTGCCTTCCGGTGGTGACACTAGTTAACATGAATATACGATATAAACGCATTTTAAGAATCTGCCTGGGCTGGTTGTTGATTATCCTTGGGGTTGCCGGTCTTCTCCTGCCAATAGTGCAGGGGATGCCCCTGATTATCGCCGGCATCTATGTGTTATCCAGAGAATGCCTCTGGGCCAAGAAACTGTTAGCTCAATTCAAAAAACGTTTTCCCGGACTGGCCAGGAAGATTAACAACTTTAGGGGTAAAATCAGATCCTGATGCGGCGGACTGCCCACCAGATACCTGCACCGGCCAGTAACACCAGCACACCGGACAGTGTATATTTATGCAGGGTTACGGCCACCTCGCGCCAGTGCTCGCCCATAAAAAAGCCCAGAGTGGTAAAGGTCAGGACCCATACCAGGCCGCCCGGGTAAGCATAAAGAGCAAAGGTGTGGAAAGGCCATTTGCTGATTCCGGCGGAATATGCAGTGAAATGACGCACGCCGGGGATAAAGTAACCGATAGTGACGGCAAATCTGCCGAAGCGTTTAAACCAAAGTTCGGCTTTGGTCAGTTTATCCGGAGTTACATTGATTTTTCCGCCGTATTTCTCCAGCAGCGGCAAACCGAATTGGTGTCCGATATAGAAACTGATAGACATCCCGGCGGCGCTGCCCAGAAACCCGCTCAAAACCAGGATCAGGTAATGCAGCTGCCCCCTGGAGACCAGGTAACCGCCAAAAGTCATTAAGAACTCATCAGGGATGGGCAGACCGACGATGCCCAGCACCAGAGCTCCGAAGATACTAAAATATCCGTATTGCGCTACGAGTAGAAGCAGTGTATCCTTCACCGGGATAATTCCCTCCTTTGCAGAAAACCGCCGGCCTCTCGCCGGTATTTATATTTTTCATCAGTTGGTACAATAATATCACAAAGGAAATGATAAGGTAAATTATTATTGCCGGTTGACAGAATCTACTACAAGTGATAGCATATATAAAAATAAATAAATCAGTCTCCCTGTTGGGAGACTACTCTTATCCAGAGAGGTGGAGGGACTGGCCCGATGAAACCCGGCAACAGCCATATGCTGCTTAAGGCAGCTGTTGGAATGTGCCAATTCCTGCAGGGAATATTTCCCGAGAGATAAGGGGGGCGTAACGGTACATATACACCTCTTCTTATTTTGAAGAGGTTTTTTTAATTGCGATAATTATCAAGGGGGTTTTTGCATATGCCGATTAAAATACCGGACAGTCTCCCGGCTACGGAAATTCTTACCAATGAGAATATTTT
>JAJZQD010000099.1 GCA_021847735.1 Bacillota bacterium
GGACGACGCTTTGATTCCTCTAATCATTGCTCCACCTCCTACAGTAATTCATTAGCTATGGTGACTGCATCCATAGCGTTTTCGCCGTATGCATCAGCCCCAATTCTCTGTGCCCATTCCTTGTTTATAGGAGCGCCGCCAACAATGGTTTTGACCTTTCCCTGCAGCCCTAATTTGGCCAATTCTTCTTCAATTAGCTTTTGGCCGCCCATGGTAGTGGTCATCAGTGTGGAGGAAGCAATAATATCCGCTCCAACCTCTTTAGCTTTCTCAATAAAACTGCTAATAGGCACATCACGACCGAGGTCAAAAACTTCGAACCCGTTGACCCGGAGCATCGTCGCTACGATGCTTTTGCCGATATCATGGATATCACCTTCGATTGTTCCTATTACGATTTTGCCTTTTTTTTCCTCCTGGCTGGTTGGGATGTGGGGTTTCAAAATTTCCATAGCCATAGTCATGGCTTGAGCTGCAACCATTACATAAGGCAGTGAAACTTCTTCCTTGGCAAATTGATCGCCTATTTCTATCATGCCTGCAGTATACCCCTCGTTAATAAGTTCCAATAAGTTTACGCCTGCAGCCACCGCTTCCCGGGCTATATTTTCAGCGGTCTCTTCGTCACCGTTTACAACAGCCTCCCTGGCCAACTTAATAAAGTCTTTTGACATTCCTTTCACCCCTCGACTCTATATAGTCTGAAGCTTATCCTATTACTCATCTGACTTCGTCTACTTCTATGTACCATTCGACGCGGTCTCCCGGCAAATTACAAAACACCTCTTGGCAGTTTTTATTCCGGGGGAATTTCTCTAAAGGCATTACTGATATCAATCCCTTTAGTGGATTGGCGCATTTTGGCGACAGCATACCAAATCAGGGTAAACGCAAATATCCCGAACACCAGCAGGTACGGTACAAGGCCTGTAAGTCCGAACTGCGGAAAAATCAGGAAGGAAATAGTCATTCCTCCACAGAGAGCTGCCGCAAGGAAGCCTAAGATTGTGATTAAGGGAATACCCGCAAAGGTGAACCTGGAGCCGGGGGACGCATCATAAATCTGCTTAGCCCGGTAGGGCATGAGTGCGGCAGCAAGGGTGCTGACAAAGAATACATAACCTCCCGCAAAAGTTACACCCAGGGTATATGTGGCCCAATTAGGCACGTAATTATAGGCTAATATCCAGAATAAACTGGCTACAAAATAAGCCACGTGGGCATTTACCGGGGAGTGAAGTTTGGCACTAACTTTAGAAGCCCACATTGGTAAAACACGGTCTAAAGACATGGCTACTATAATCCTCGTCATACCTATGTAGCAGTTGCAAAATACCTGGAAGGCGTTGGATATATATCCTAGACTGATTAAAATGATAATGATAGGGCTGCTGGTAAGGCCAATAGCCAGGATATTGGGAAATGGGTTAATGTTACCCAGGCCTGGCCCTACTCTGGCATAATAACCGGCTGCGGCAGCGGACAGGAACGGGCTGCCAACTGCTCTTTCCTCAGCCCATCCCAACAAAGCGAGCAGAAGTCCCGAAGTAATCAGAGAACCGATTATAATAAACATCTGGTTCTTAAAAACACTGGCACCCTTAATCTCACCACCCTGCTGGACACTGTAAGAAGCCCACTGAAGGCCCGTCCAGGCAATGGGAGCAATTCCCAAGGTGGCAAGCCAGCTAAAGGCAGGTTTAACATTCCAGCCTGCTTTGGCAACACCGTCAATGGTACCGGAGTAAAAGCCCTTTGTTCCGTCGATTATAGCCGCAAATCTGTTAATCCCAACCGCAAATTGTTCCGGAGTAGTCCGCAGAAATTGTATTACCATGATTCCGAAGGCTATCAAGGTAGCCCAAAACAGTAAATACTGGATGTTAACAAAGTTTTTGAAACGTCTTGTCAACAACAATGTGGCCAGGAATGAAAACAGGATACTGATTGTTACCACGCCCGTAGGTGACTGAGCCGCCAAGCCAAAAGAGATTAAGGATTTGCTGCCCATAGCGGCCCCTAACCCGAGGAACAGCGGGGCAATACCGAGGACAGCCATCAGCCAGCCGGCCAGAGCCACCCACTGAAGAATCCAGATAATATATCCGGAGAATACTATCGTGAAGCCAACTCCTCCGCTAAAGATCCGGCTTTGGAAAACGTAATCCCCGCCGCTTCGCGGCATAGCACTGGCCATCCAAACGTAGGTCAGCGCAATAGGTATCTCAATAGCCGTGGCGATTAAGATACCCTTGGGAATACTTCCACCCGGAAATGCCGAAGGGCCCCAAAGAAAGACCCATGGGAAAATTAGACCAATAGCAAGCACATTGTACATAAAAGCACTGAAGGGGGACATATCCCGGACCAATCCCGATGCCTTTCTGGTAAAAACCTCCACATTACTTGACATAGCGTGTTCCTCCTTTTTTCAATTAACCTGATGTCATTTGATATCCCACTGCTTCATTATCTGCCAAATTTACAATACAGCTGCGTAACACCCCCTCACCATCCTCACTGCACCGCAAAGCAAATCTTTTTTTACATGATTATATAATGAAAAGGATTATAATCGATTGCAAAATGTTGCGGTATTTATGAATTATCTTGCTTTCTGGTGCAGCGACCGGTAACCTGGTTAAAATAATTGTATTGACTATAAACTACGATAGTAGTAGAATAAAACCAACTATATAGACGGTTAATCCGGCGTAGGAGTTGACTGGAAGAGCGCTGAAGTTCTTCATGGTTTAAGGATTGTTATCCCTTGAATCGCGGAGAGCTTTTTGTTTTTTTTAAAACACTTGAAAGAGGCGAACTGCTATCAGACTCATTGTTGCAATAACGGGAGCGTCCGGGGCAATCTACGGTATCAGAACCTTGATGGAAACAAAAAGGCTGGACATAGAAACCCACCTTATTCTAAGCAGATGGGCCAAAACCACGATAGTAACTGAAACCGAATATACCGTGGAGCAGTTACAGGATATGGCGGATTTTTATTACGAAAATGATAATTTAAGTGCGCCGGTAGCCAGTGGGTCCGTTAAGTGGGATGGCATGATAGTTGCTCCTTGCAGCATGAAGACTCTAGCCTGTATTGCAAGTGGCTATACCGAAGGTCTTGTTGCCAGGGCGGCCGACGTGGCTATCAAGGAACGAAGACGGTTAGTACTGTTAACAAGAGAGTGTCCCTTAAATCCTATTCACCTGGAAAACATGCTTAACCTTACCAGGCTTGGGGTGACTATCATGCCGCCCGTACCGGCTTTTTATACCAGACCCGAAACAGTTGAGGATATAGTCAACCAAACTGTGGGCAGGACCCTGGATCAGTTTGGCCTGGAGATTGACATTTTAAAACGCTGGGGTGGAGGTTACTATGGGCGTTAGAACGGAACTAACACACCTTGTTTCCGAGGAGTTACTGCTGAAAATTCTATCAACGTTTTCGTCAGCCACGGGGCTTCGGGCCATTATTATTGACCGTGAGGGCTATCCCCAGGTACCGCTCGGGTTCCAGGAAGGCTGCACCTTCTGCCGGGTTATTCATGATGACCCAGTGGGCCGGAATAAGTGCAGGGGTTCATATGCCCGGGCCGGAAAACAAGCCGCGCAATTTGGGGAACCCTATATTTTCCGGTGTCATGCCGGGCTGGTTGCGTTTGCGGCTCCTATAGTAACAGAAGGTAATCATATAGCCTCCATCATTTGTGGGCAGGTTTTAATGTGGGAACCTGAGGATTTCTTTTGGGAAGAAATTGTTGAAATGACCTCCGGTTTAAATATAAATACCGATATTTTGATATCTGCCGCGGAAGAACTGGAGGTAATCTCAGGGATCAAAGTACAGGCGGCCGCAGACCTGCTTTTTGTAGTAGCAAACCAAATAATGCAAAGCGGGATGCTGGCCCTTCAGCAGCGGAAGGAAATTGCGTGGCGCCAAACCCAGCTAAGTGAAGAAATCCGGGCTCGTAAAGACCTGGAGAAAAAACTGGCAGAAGTAGAAGGTGGTATGTTAGGCGGTTATTCCCTGCACAAAGAAAGGGAGTTGACGGGAATGGTCCGCATCGCCGACCGCGAAGGGGCCTACCGTATACTGAATGAACTGATTTCGGAGATTATGGAAAAGTACATTTCGCAGCCACGTATTTTTAAGGTCCGGGTTCTTGAATTACTGGTAGTCCTGTCCCGGTCAGCCGCAGAGGGGGGCGCCGACCTGAAAGAACTTCTCAACCTTAACTACCAGTACATCGAAGAAATATCACGCACCGAAGAAGTGGATGAACTTTGCAACTGGATTTTTAAGGTTATGGATTCATTTGTTGAACTGGTCTATGGTATCACAGGCGTCAAGTATACGGAAATAATTGAAGCCGCCACCCAATATATTCGTAAGCACTATGACCAAAACCTCACTATTAATGAGATTGCCAGGGTTGTTTTTATTAGCCCTTATTATCTAAGCCATATTTTTAAAGAGCACTTAAACTGCACTTTAATTGATTATCTGACTAAGGTCAGGATGGAACAGGCCAAAAAACTGCTGCGCAATCCAAGATTATCAATAGTTGATGTTGCTGAAAAAATTGGTTATAACGATTCTGGATATTTCAGCAAGGTGTTTAAGAAAACCGTGGGCATTTCTCCGTCTATTTTTAAGAAGCAGTTGGTATAACGCTTGGTTTTTCCTTTTAACGGAAAGGATGAGGCTTATGTATCTCTCTCGGATTGCCGCTTCATTAAGAGAAGGGGATACCGGAGAAGTTCGCCGGTTAACAGCGGAAGCCTTGGAAAGAAGGTATCCCCCGGAGCGGATTCTCAACCAGGCATTCATTCCTGCCATGGAAGACATCGGTAAGAAATTCCGGGGCAGTGAGATTTTTATTCCTGAGGTGTTAAGGGCTTCCCGGGCCATGCACGGAGGTATTCGGATCCTGCAGGATAAATTTCTCCGCCAGGTTCGCGACAAAAAGCCGGTCCGCGTTTTAGTCGGTACTGTGGCCGGTGATCTCCATGATATTGGGAAAAACCTGGTGAGTATATTTATTACCACTAAAGGGTGTGAAGTTATCAATCTTGGTATCGATGTACCCACCGAAGAATTTGTCTGGGCAGTTCGGAAGCATAAACCCCAGGCACTGGCTATGTCGGCCTTACTGACTACTACAATGCCGGCCATGCCAGAAACAATTCTGGCCCTGCAGAAGGCCGGTTTGCGTGACAATCTGAAAATTCTAGTAGGAGGGGGCCCTGTTACAAAACAATTCGCTGAGGAGATTGGCGCCGACGGATACGCGTATGATGCCAAGTTGGCGGCCGATTGGATTGCCGATATGTTTCCATTTTAGGAAATCCTCGAACATGTTGAGAATGGGGGGTGTCCCAAAAGGGGCAGTCTCTTTATCCCAATTCCAAGACTCCACCTTCTATTAGGTGGAGTTTCCACTTTTCT
>JAJZQD010000100.1 GCA_021847735.1 Bacillota bacterium
GACTCCCCCATCCCAGGCATAACTCATCGGTATCCTGACCGGGTCTTGTTTCTGGTTACCGATCAGTGCAGCATGTACTGCCGCCACTGTACCAGAAGGAGGCTGGCCGGAAATACTGACCGGCCCCTGTCGGCTGACCTTGTTGAACGGGCAATCCATTACATTCGCATAACTCCTACTATTCGCGATGTATTGATTTCAGGCGGCGACCCCTTGTGCCTGCCCACTCACCGGTTGGAACAGATAATCGCCAAACTAAGAGCAATCCCACATGTCGAAGTAATCCGCATCGGCACACGTACTCCGGTTGTATTACCACAGCGAATTACTGATGATCTCGTTGAAATGCTCTCCCGTTACCACCCGATATGGATAAATACTCATTTTAATCATCCCTGGGAGTTAACCCCGGAGAGCATCAAGGCCTGTAATAAGCTGGTTAACGCCGGAATACCCTTGGGCAATCAAAGTGTCCTGTTAAAAGGCATTAATGACTGTCCCCACGTTATGAAAAAACTTGTACAGAGCCTTGTCAAAACCAGGATTAGACCGTACTACCTGTACCAATGCGACTTATCCGAAGGCATTGAGCATTTTCGTACCTCAGTCGCCAGGGGGATTGAAATAATTGAACTGCTTAGGGGCCACACCTCCGGTTTCGCCGTGCCCACCTATGTCATCGATGCTCCCGGTGGAGGTGGAAAGATACCCATTAACCCGCAATACATGATTTCCCTGTCGCAGGATAAAGTAATCCTTCGCAATTATGAGGGAATCATTACCACCTATGCTGAACCAACCGATAAAAGGAGTGTCTGTAAAAGCTGTGGGATCTGCAAAGGAGTTGAGGGCAAAAATTTTGGGCTTGGGAAGCTTATCAACAATAAAAAAATAAGCCTGATTCCCAACGACAACAACCGTTTAATGCGTCGGGAAAAATTTGTGAAGATGGCAGGTGAAAATTGATTTGGAACAAACATACCGTAAATCCGACAAATTTGCAGCCGCCAACTGCCCAAGCACTATTCAGGAAGCGGTGCTGGCCGGAAAACCGGTGAAATTAAACCTGGATTTTCTGAATAAGCGCATCAAAGTATTGGATTACCATAGTAATAATATCGACCTTTTGATAAGCTACCTATACAATTTAGACCGGGGGATGTTCAGCAAGATAATTGTGGTGGCAAGGGAAAATGATTGGCAGGACTTCTTAAGCCGCGGATATGTACTGGAAGGCATTAACGAGGGCTACTACCGGGGTCGGCCTGGATTTTATATGGTCAAGTTTTTAACGACGGAGAGAAGAATGAGTCACACTCTGGAAAAAGAGGCTGAGATCTTTAGAGATATCTTGAGACGGCCCCGGGTTTCTGTACCACCTTCGCTGCCGGTCGGGTACTCATTACGCAATGCAGTCTCCGAAGACATACCCCAGATAATACCGCTCTTTAAAAGTATCTTTGCCAGCTATCCTTCTCCTATCACAGACCCGGGCTATCTTAGCCAGTTTCTTAAAAACCATATTTTCCAGCTAGTCACATACAACGGCCAGTTAATTAGCACAGCATCAGCGGAAATAGACCGCAAACACCTATCTGCAGAGATGACGGACTGCGCCTGCCTGCCGGAACACCGCAGTAAAAGTCTGATGTCCTGCCTGCTTTATTCCATTGAACAGGAATTGACTCAAAGCGGTTTTAAAAACTTTTACAGTATTGCCAGGGCAAGTCAGCCAGGAATCAATGCGGTATTATGGAAACTGGGATACAATTACGGAGGATGCTTTATCAATAATTGCACTATTGGCGGTCAGTTTGAAAATATGAACCTATGGATAAAAAACATCTGGTAAAAAGAGGAGGGATTCTATTGTCAGCATTTATCAGTGAAAAGTGGCCGTTCGACGATACGGAAAAAAAGCATATATCTATTACCAGAGCAGCAAGTCTAAAGAGCGAAATAAGTGACTATCAGGAAAATAAAAAGTCCATAAATACCGGATTTGATTTGCAGGCGGCTGTCAGCCAAAACAAAGAAAGATTGCTGACCCTCTTAAAAGCAACAGAAGATGACTGGCAAAACTGGAAGTGGCAATTGGCACACAGGATTAAAGATACAGAAACTCTTGCTGCCCTATTAGGTTTAAATGAACAACAGTGTGCTGAAATTAATAAGGTTGGTGTTCGTTACCGCTGGTCGATTTCTCCATATTTTGCATCTCTGATCATACCTAATGAACCGAATGACCCGGTAATGCGCCAGGCAGTTCCGACAATTGATGAACTCGATGAATCGGGCTATGACGACCCGATGGCGGAAGAATATACTTCACCTGCACCATGTATTACCAGACGCTACCCGGACCGTCTGATAATAAACGTTACAAACCTTTGCGCGATGTACTGCCGGCATTGTCAAAGGCGAAGAAATATAGGTGATGTCGATAGGCATCAATCTCACCAAAACCTGGTCAGTGCCCTTGATTATATCCGTCATAACCCAGAAATCCGCGATGTCCTGATCACAGGTGGAGACGCCCTCTTACTATCTGATGAAACAATAGACTGGCTATTAACCGAACTCGATAATATTAAACATGTAGAAATAAAACGGCTCGGCACCAGAGCTATGGTAACTCTTCCCCAGCGTATCACACCTAATCTTTGCGCCATTCTAAAAAAACACCCGCCTGTTTTTATCAATACCCAATTTAACCACCCCCATACCATCACACCGGAAAGTAAATTAGCTTGTGATATGTTGGTCGATGCCGGGGTAATCCTGGGTAACCAGGCGGTTCTTCTAAAGGGAATTAATAACAACCCGGATGTGATGAAAAAGCTAAATCAGGAACTTCTCAAAATCAGGGTACGCCCTTACTATATTTTTCACGCTAAGTCAGTTAAAGGCACAAGACATTTTATCACTTCAGTAGATGAAGGACTGGAAATTATGAAAAAGCTGCGCGGTTATACCTCCGGCCTGGCAGTACCCACTTATGTAATCAACGCCCCCAAGGGCTACGGAAAAATACCGATAATGCCGGAATATATTTTGCATAATGATGGTGATACACTTTTAGTACGCAATTGGGAAGGCCGGGAACTCAGCATTCCAATATATCCCTATAAGCCGCAGGGTGAAAAAAATTAAACAGCTATAGGCTGCTCTCCAACAATTTCCGTTAAATGTAAAAGCCACGGTATATTATGAAATGAACCCAGTTCATAATATACCAGTGGCTTCTTTAGTTTAAATTGGATGTCCGCTTACTGCCTACCTTAACCCTTTTTCTTTCAGAATCTTTGTGTAAAGTTCTTTAAATGTAGCAGTCGGAGACTGATTAACATCTGTTCTCAATCTTAATTTTGCTGCTTCAGTTGGGCATTTGGGGATGCAAACCCCGCAGCCGATACACCATTCTTCATCCACTACCGGAAAATCCCCCTCTATAGAAATGGCATTAACCGGACAGACCTCAATACAAGCTCCACACCCGGTGCAACTGCCTTCGTCGGTTTCACGCATGAAGTATGTAGCCATCAGAACATCCCTGGGAATCTTTCTTCTCTTAATACTGCCCACATTCCAGCATGCGCAGCCACAGCAATTACATGTGTGTTTGACCCCATCGACAGCATTGTCGACAAAATGCACCAACCCGGCCTCTTCACTTAGTTTTATAATTTCATAGGCCTCTTCCTTCGTAATTTGCCTGCCCAATCCCTTATCAATTACGTACTGGGCCATATCGTCATATTTTAAACACACTTCCAAAGGATGGTCACATTTGCCGCCTTTCAATTTAAACGGAACTCTGCAGGCACAATGGGTAACCGCAAAGATTTTCGCCTTTTCAAGCACAGATTCCATCATGTGATAAGGATAAACAGCCTGTTCCGGATTGACGGTTCCGGTTACGGGAATATACCGGTAAGGCTTGGTTTCAGAACCTCCAAAAGCCTCGCGGGTTACCTCACGGTTGAAATATTTTGCCATTAACCCTGCCATTTTCTGAGCGTGGGGGGTATCCTTACCCGACCAAAAAAAGGTCTGGGGAAAACCCATACCGGCTTGGTGTAAAGCATAACCTTTTTCACCACTGGCCGTTGTAGCGGTATACAACAACCCCCGCTCTGACAATGACTCCAGAATCTTTTCCAATTCTTCTTTTTCATACGGGCTATCAGCTGCAATTTCGCTTAACCCCGCCACCTCTAGTGGCATAACCTTGGTCGGCAGCAACAATGCTACTTCTGCCTCTTCCGGAGAGAGATTTTCTTTTAAAATCACCAGTAGATCTTCCCTGTTAGGCAACCCCATGCCCATTACCGAGAGATGTAAAGCTAATCTGTCAAACACGTCCTGGCACACTATTACCCCTCCTTATAAGTCAAATATCAGGTTATATAAATGATTATACTACCCGTAAACCTAACTGGCTAGGCAAAATTTCATAGAAAGTAATTTATACAATAAACAAGCACTACCTAAAAAGGCAGTGCTGTTTGCTAAATTTGCCATAAATAAAGCTGTTAAAGGAACCACCGAAATTAAACCCGGTGATACCATAAACATCAGTGAAGCCGGCTCCGCAGAAATTACATTCCCTGATGGAAGCGGTTTGCGCCTTGCTGACAAAACTGAATTATTGCTCAAAGAAACCAGAGGCAGGTCATATATCAAAAAGGACGGCACACCCGGTGTTGCCATAGAATGGTTAGCTTTAGATCTCAAACGAGGAAAGATGTTTGGAGCCTTGGCCACCGCCGCAGAGTCAACCGGTAATGCCGCTTCCCGTATTGTCAAAGCAGCCGGTAACAGGGTGACCATCGCCGCAGCTACAGCCAAACCTTTGCCCTGGTGGCAGCAATCTGGTGTTAAACGGACCAAAGTTAAGGTTGACATGCCTACCGGAGTTGCAGCAATCAGGGGAACCTTCTGGTACAATGCAGTTAACACGAATGGCTCCTCTTCTACTTCCCTGTTAACAGGGAGCGCTGTAGTTACTGCTGGCGGCCAGGAAGTAGATCTGAGCGCAGGCCAGAGAACGGAAGTGGCTAATACCGGGGCCCCACCGACACAACCGGCGCCCCTGACCACGGAAGATAAAAAAGAATGGGTGGCCCAGAAAGAGTGGGCTCAGGAGCGGGCTGCAGTTATCCTGCAGAACCAGGAACAGGCTCTGCCTCCACCACCACCGGTTGATAAACCGAATGCCCCTGTTGTTCCACCTGTTCAAACCCAGCAGCCAGATCAGCCGAAACCTCCTGAAATTCCATCTGCAATTACCGACGTAATTCAGGATGCCCTGAAAGACGCGGAAAAAGGTGTTGATCCCAGCAGTTCAACCAACGACTCCAGCAGCAATAGCTCAAGCGACGATGACGGGAGCAGCGCCGGGAACAGTGACACTATTGCGCCAACCGTCTCTTCCACCGACCCGGCTAACG
>JAJZQD010000101.1 GCA_021847735.1 Bacillota bacterium
CATATCGATTTTGGGGCGATTTCTGAAAAGTCAAGTGTTTTCTGCGTTTTTGGTCACTTATTTGAAATATTTTTTCGGTTTTTCATGCTTTCTGTCATATTCTTACATCTTAGCTTGATGACATTGGGCGCACGGCCCTCCGTAACCGGAGGCGTACTGGAGGTACTCCGAGGATTGCGGAGGGCCGTGCAACGCAGCCAGAAGCCGTTTTGCTGAACATGCAAAAATCACTTGTGGTATGGTTCACAGTATCAATCGGAAGGATTAATTCTCATTTCTCCACTGCTACAAGAATTTATTCAAGTGAAGGCATTAGATAGCCCTGCTTTTCAGCATGGCCTAGCAAATATAGAAAAGCAAAAGCAGGAATTTTAATAATTGGTATTTTTGTGTCAAAATCTAAAACCCCATAATCTTCGGGACGTTTGGTAACAACAATTGCAGATACAGTTTTCTCATCGAGCGCCAACTCCACAATTGCATCCTTTTGAGTTATAACTGAATCTTCCCTGTACTTTACTTCTATTAGTAACCGCACTGTGTTGTAATCAACGACCACATCAACCTCTTTTTCAGTTTTACTTGCCTGCCTGTAATAACCGATTTTTGTTTGTTGTCTATAATAAAATGCGGCAACATGCTTATAAACAGTGGTTTCAGCCATAATCCCCATTTCTTCTGGGTCAGAGAGAACATCATCAAGCATCAAAACAGCATTACGAATAGCAGCGTCGGCAATGTAAACCTTGGGTCTTGATTTTAAGACTTTTTTACCGCCAATCTCGATCGGGTTGCTTATATAGATTAAATTTGCAGCCTCCAACAAGTTTAGATAATTGGAAACCGTTTGCCGTGAAACTCCGATTTCTTTTGAAATATTGTCTACAGCGACAAGTCCTCCAGAATGTATACAAAGATAAAGAAAAATCTTTTCTAGTTCTGCCACATTGCGAACGCCAAATAAGACTGTCAAATCACGTTTGAGCACCTTGTCGACGACATCTTCCCTAAGTACCCTTTGCGCAAAAGGTATATCATCTGACAATGCTATTTCAGGAAAACCACCAACTAAAAGATAGCGGTTAAAATACTTTTGCAGAACTGCAAGCGACCGCATTAACTCTTCAAGTTCCATTACGGAAACATGAGGTAATTTGGAAGGCTTCATGTCCTTTGGCAGTTCCGGTAGGTCAGTTAGTCCCTTTAATTCGCAATACTCATAAAAAGACAATGTGGGAATTTTAATTATTGTCCACCTTCCCACTCCACTTTCGGACGCCTGAGCCACTAGAACAGGGCTTGCGGAACCTGTAGCAACAACTTTACATGTTTGTCTATGGTCGTAAAGATGTTTCATCCAAAGGTCCCAATGGTCTGTATAGTGAACTTCGTCAAAAAAGAAGTATAGATTTTCAGTGCTTCCAGCAATATTTTCTTCATAGGCTTCAAGAACTGTGTCAATACTACAGAATTTTAAAATGGGATGGTCAAAGGAAACATAGATAATATGTTTAACAGGAACCCCTCGCTCTAACAAACCCTCGATCAATTGATATAAGATGGTGGTTTTTCCAACCCTTCTTGCACCAGAAAGAATAACTGAACGCCGAATATCCGGGTGGTATAAAACCTTGTGTGCCTCATAATAGGCAAATCTTTTTACAGGCTTGGTAGACTCACGAGGAACAGTCCCTGTTGTCCACCAAGAGTTAAAGGAATATAAAACCTTAATTAGTCTATCTCTATCAATAATAGCCATTTTATCAACCTACTTTACATTGTTGTTGCGCTAATTGTAACATATGCTTTACAAAAATACAATTATTTGTCCATAAAAACGTAGCCAGAGGCCATTTTTCTCAGCATACATAGATCACTTATGATACGGTTCTCCGTATCGGGGCAAACGGCGAAATTTTTAAACGAGCCAATCCTCATCAAATTTTATCCCAATTCCAAGACTCCACCTTCTAGAAGGTGGAGTTTCCACTTTTCTGCTTCAGTGGGGGTAGAGTCCCCCACTGAAGTTTCGATGTTCAGCTTTAGCTGAACGAGTTCACTCCATAGTTTTTCAGGCATGATTCCTTACTTGGCCGGCTGGCCGAGAAGGTGCTGATCTGCGAGATTATGGACAAGCACAGCAATATCATCCTCACCGACCCGGCCGGGAACGTCATCATAGACGGCATCCACCGTTACAGCCACGCCGTCAGCCGCCACCGGGAAGTGCGCCTACGGCGAATACGAGCTGCAGAAGCCGTGGCAGAGTTTTCACCGGTTGGTGGAAGATATCAAATCCGGCGGTTTCATGCATGCTCGGAGGAATTGGAAGATTCACACACCCCACGCCCCTTTTTTCAGTGCAACACCTTCGTAAATATAAAATCCGTCACCGGTTCAAAGACAGCCCGGAGCGCATGCTCCGGGTTGGGTACCGGAAGCCTGAGGATTTTCGCGACCGTAAGAACCATGGCCAAGAGCAGGATACCGGCAAAGGCCGCCAGTTCCCCCCACATCCTTTCCCGGACCAGGTCCGGCACCTTAATCCATATAACCATCAGAAACATCAAAAAAGCAACAATCAGCATAGCTTTTCCCTTTCTTCCATATCCGGTATTTTTAAAAAGGAGAACGCTCCGGTGGCTGGGTGGTGAGGTTCCGCCGCCTGATATTGGCCTGAACTTTTACCTCCACTTCTAATTCACGGAATAACTGTTGCCAGTTTGGTTCAATTTCGGCCCATTTTTGGGGATATTTGCGCCGGATTGCCTCACCGAACCCGAATATGTCGGCATGCAGAGGCCCTTGGGCTTTTTTTATTGTGCGCTCGGCCTGTTCTTTGATTTTTTTGGCCAGGATGTCATCAATCCGGTGGACCTTTTCCGGTGTATCCACCTTGGCTCTGCCCGTAAATTCAGCAATATCCCCTTCCTGCCTTATTTTTACAGTCATCTTGACCTTGCCGCCTTTTAATTCCGGCTTTAGTTCACTGGCCGAACGGGTGGTTTCGATGCCCATTATCTTGCCTTCCTGCGGTTCACGGATAACAGTTATGGTTCGCTGAACATTGCCCTTAACCCAAAGCAGCCCGGTACTTTCCTCCTGATTAAGCCAACCAACCAGCTTATCCTCGTGAAATACAGCCGTCCCTGTTAATTCCACGGATTTGACCGTGCCTGGTCCGGCCTGTCCTTCCGCCGTCCCGGCACCTCTTGCCTGGCCCGGCCAGATTTCCCTGGTCCGGTTATCCGGGATAATTTCGATCTTAGTGGCCACAGGGGCAGAAGATTTGCTTGACAGGGCGGCTAAAAAATCTTTAAGATCTACTCCGACACCTTTGGATGTAACAGTCAGCCGTTCAATCAGACCCCTGAGCCCGATACCCGGCACGTTTTCAATATCCGGTTCGGCCTCAATGATATCCTTGGCCCGGCCGGGAGTTATGAGCACATAGATGTTCCGGCGCACTTCATTGCTCCTGCTGATCCGTTCCAGCACCTGCAAAAGCCCGTCCCGGGCCAGCCGCTCGCCGAACACCAGGACCTGGGTATGGGAGAAAAAGAGCCGGCGGGGCGATTTCAGGTTTAAGTTCCTGGCCGTATCGAGAACAGTTTCCCCCGTCGCCTCCACAATCCAATAAGACTTACCTTTTGCCGCGCTGCCCACTCCTTTCGTCAAAACGGCGGGCCTGACTATCTCGACAGTCAATTCGATTTTACCGTCCGGGGTCTTATCAAGCCCCATGGCGGCAACAATGGCCAGTTCGTTAATCTCACGCCTGCTCCAGCAGCCGGAAAAAGTAAATGTGATTAAAACTGTAAGCAAAATTATCACTTTTCGCTTGCTCATTGTTTAACCCTCCACCGGCGCTGTCTATTACCGCCCTGCAGGAATTTACCCGCTGACGGTTCCTGGGTTGTGGACGCCCGGTCTCCGGATAGCTGCCCGCTCGCCAGCCGGCCGGCGGCCTATTTTCCCGCCGCCTGCGCCGTAGTTCCCTTTTTTCCCCGGATTAGCGATACAATCAGCAAAAACAGGGGAATGCCAAACTGAAAGGTCGATATGGCATAAGGCGGGTAAACCTTGCCCAGGGAACTGACCAGTTCAATGACATTGTCATACAATAAAACGGTCAGGACCCCCAACAAGATGGCGTAAGGCAGTAAAATGGGCTGGTATCTTTTCAGATTCAGAGCCTGGGCGGCGGATAAAATCCCGCAGTAATAGATAACCGTAACCTTCATATATACCCCGCTCACCCACAGCGCCATAACGACAGCGTCGATCCGTTCCAGAAACATGGCGATACGGATTATCCGGGCCAGGGAAAAAACCGGAAATTCCATCCGGGCCAGTTCAGGCGCGCCGAATACCGCCACCCCGGCGGCAGCCGAAATGACAATACTTATGCCTACAATAACCAGCGCGGTTATAACCGCTTTATACCCCTCCTGCGGTTTATTCAGATAAGGCAGCAGCATAGCCATGGCCACTGTCTCCCCCATCCAGCTGGTGGGGGCGTAAGCCCCTTTAAGCACCGGCCCCCAGCCTTTTTCTAATACCGGCAGGAGGTTGGTAAATTTCATGTCTTTAGATACCAGCACAACTATCATCACAATGGAACCGATAACCAAAGGCATGAGAAACTCATTGGTCCGGGCCACCACTTCCAGTCCGGAATTTACGGCATATGTAGATACAATGATAATTGCGATAATAAACACTATCAGCGGCGTTTCCACCATAATCGCCGTAATCAGAAACTCGGCGAACTCCCGGATGACGATCGCCGCCAGGTGCAGAAACCACCAGGCGTAAAGAAGGCCGATGATTTTCCCCGGAATACGCCCGACAATGTCCGGCGCATACTGGACAATGGTTTTCCCCGGATAACGCAGAGTTAAATTAACCACCACTGCTGCTATTACTATACCCAGCACTGTAGCTACAATAGGTGAGATCCAGGCGCTCTCATGTGCTTCTTTGGCCGAGATGCCGGGCAGAAAAATTACGGCAGTGGCAATGACCTGGCTGATCATCATCAAAGTAAGCTGTTTGGAACTGATTCTGCCTCCTTCAATCACTGTCTGCCACCCCGGTTATCGGCAACCGGTTCCGGCGGCTGCGGTCTTAGCTGCCGGGCCTGTCTTACCGGATTCCGGTAACCGACTACCCTGGGTCTTGAGTACATAATCCACAGGGGGCCCCGGATGATGACATCCCGCCAGCCCTTAAGAGTAAAAGGCGCCACCGGTGAAAGGTAAGGCACCCCGAAGGACCGCAGGCTTACAGCATGTATAACAATGACAATCCCCCCCATCATAATACCGAACAAGCCCAGGCTGGCGGCCAGGATCATCAGGGGGAAGCGCAAAATGCGCATGGTAGTGGCCGCCCCATAACCGGAGATGGCAAAGGAGGCAA
>JAJZQD010000102.1 GCA_021847735.1 Bacillota bacterium
CGGGGTTTTGGAATACCCCGGAGCGAATGGTGCTACTGACTACCGGGATTGTGCGTATAATGGCTATAACGGCAAAGTCAATATTGATGATATTGAGTCTAAAGCGACTGGGAATATGTCCGGCCCTACAGCTCAAGGCCTTCAGGAGCGAATTGATGCGTGTACTAATGGATGCACTTGGGACCATTATGAACCAGGCTGTCCTCGAGTAGTAATAGTTCCTATCTACCGTGACCTTGGCACGAGCCAAGTGAGAATTGTTGGATTTGCCGGTGTATTTTTAGAACGGGTAGTAGGTCAGGGACAAGAAAGCGAGGTTTACGCCAGATATATTAACTATACCTTTTCCGGAGAAACAGATGATTCTCTCACAAATTCTTATCTTAATAGTGTGCAATTGGTGCAATAATAAAAAACTCATAGTCGTACCGTCTAGTTAACCGAGTAGAAAAGAGGGGAAAGGAATGACTAACAAAAAAGTCCTGCTGCTTGCCTTGATATTCGGCCTTCTCACGGCGGTTGCTGTAAACTTTTACCTTAAATCACTTACAGAAGCAACTTCCAATGCGCAAATCCGCAGAGTAGCCGTTGCAGCGGCCAGGATTCCGGCCCGGACCCTTGTTACCGCGGATATGATCTCTTTTAAAAACATTCCTGTTGAATTTGTACACAGCAATGCTGTATCTGATGCCAGCCGGCTAGTTGGCTTCACAACCCGGGCTGAGGTCGAGGCCGGGGAGCAGATGCTGTCAAGCAAACTGGCTCCCAAACAGAACTCCGGTTCATCTTTGGCATATACTGTACCGCTCGGCTTGAGGGCTATTTCAGTGGCAGTTAATGAGCAATCCGGCGTGGCCGGTTTGCTCACTCCCGGTGACCGGGTAGATGTGATTGGTACTGTCGATGTCGAAGAGCAAAGCAAAGATCCCAATGTTAAAAATGTTAAGCATACAATGACTCATTTAATTCTGCAGAATATTGAGGTTTTGGCAGTAGGGAAAAATTATCTTCCTGCTGATACCCAATCGGGAGATAAAAAGGCTCAGAGTGAGGGGACAACCTCAGTTACGTTGGCGGTTCCACCAGATAAAACGCAGTATTTGGTGGCCATTACCGATAAGGGTAAACTGACCTTGGCACTTCGTTCTCCGGCTGATAAGAGTGAAGAGAACAGGCCGCCAATTGATGCCGGTCAACTTCTCAAGTAAAGGAGATGAGCACATGGCTATTAAAATTCTCATTGTTGATGATATTACGGAAACCAGAGAAAATATTAAGCGGCTGCTCTACTTTGAGAAGGATATGATGGTGGTAGGTGAGGCCTCAGATGGCGACGAAGCTGTCAGACAGACACAAAAACTCAATCCGGACATCGTTTTGATGGATATCAATATGCCGACTTCGGATGGTATTACGGCTACCCAGGAAATTTCGCTGAAGTATCCAAAGACAGCAATAATTATTATGTCTGTCCAGGGAGAGCAGGAATACCTGAAAAAAGCTATGGTGGCCGGAGCCAGAGAGTATATGGTTAAACCTTTCAGTACTGACGAGTTAGTAGATACAATCCGCAGGGTTTGCGATTTTGAAAAAAGACGACGGATACACCTGACCGAACCGTCAATGGTCAAAGAATTGCAGAGAGATCCGCAGATTATTACGGTATTCAGCACTAAAGGCGGGGTAGGGAAAACCAGCATAGCTACCAATCTGGCTATTAGCCTGGCCGAGGAGACCCGTAAAAAAGTAGTTATTATGGACCTGGATTTGCAGTTTGGGGATGTAGCTGTTATGCTAAATATCATTCCCAAACGGACTATAACGGAAATAATTCAGGACATTAATCAACTGGACTCTGAGCTCCTGGAAGGTTACCTGATCAGCCACCCAACCGGAGTCAAAGTGCTGCCGTGCCCGACCAGACCAGAATACGCGGAATTGATTACAGGTGCCCATGTGGAAAAGATTATGGGCGTGTTAAAACAGAATTATGATTATATTGTTATTGATACACCCCACTATTTCCATGAAACAACCCTCACAGCCCTGGATTTATGCCATCAGATATTGTTGGTGGTATCCCTTGACCTGCCTACCATTAAAAATGTCAAGCTGGGTTTGGAAGTTCTCGATTCACTGCACCTCAAAGGGAAGGTTAAACTGATTTTAAACAGGTCTGCCGAGGACATGGGCATAAAGCATGAAGATATGGAAGAAAACCTTAATATGAAGATTGCCGCTCATATTCCCAGTGACGGGAGGACAGTTGTATCCTCGCTCAATAAAGGTGACCCGTTTGTAATGACCCATCCTAATACCAAGATTACTGAGAGTATCAGGGAGTTGGCCCGGATGGTTATGATTGGTGAAGTTAAATTATCCAGGGTATCCGGGGTAAATGAGAAAAAGGGTTTGCTGGGAAGATTGTTCGGGTAATATCGGGTGAGGGGTGGATGCTATGTCTCTCTTAAAAAGACTGGAAAAGGAAAAAGCGATTATTCCCGAAGGCGGCGAAAAGTCAGAAAAGATTTCGACAACCTTAACAGCAAAAACGGACCCTTACAGGGAATTGAAACTCAGACTTCACAAACTGGTTATAGAAGAACTGGATAACAAAGTTCTCAGGGACGACGAAGATACAGACGCGGCCGTTGAAAAGATTGGCGAGATTATTGAAAACCTGGTGAATGACCTGTTCGATAAGGAGGCAGGTTATATCCCCCGCGCAGACAGGGCTAAAATTATTTCTGAGATTACTGACGAAGTCATGGGTTTGGGACCGATTACCCCCCTGCTTAATGATCCCACCGTTTCTGAAGTTATGGTTAACGGGCCCAATCAAATCTACGTTGAACGGAAGGGCAAACTCATGTTGGCCGATGTGTCCTTCAGAGATAATGAGCATGTCTTGCATATCATTGAGAAGATAGTAGCACCTTTAGGCAGGCGTATTGATGAAAGTAGTCCAATGGTTGATGCCAGGCTGCCGGATGGGTCAAGGGTGAATGCAATCATTCCGCCCCTGGCCCTGAAGGGACCGACTGTTACCATCAGAAAGTTCTCCAAAGATCCGCTGAAGATAGACGACCTGATCAGGTTTGGTACCCTGATACCTGAAATGGCCAAATTCATTGAGTCCTGTGTTAAAGGCAGGCTGAATATAGTGGTTTCCGGTGGTACCGGTTCCGGTAAAACCACGACCTTGAATGTGTTATCTTCCTTTATTCCAAACGATGAAAGGATAGTGACCTGTGAGGATGCTGCGGAGCTCCAACTAAGGCAAGCACATGTGGTAACCCTCGAAAGCAGGCCGGCCAATATCGAAGGAAAAGGCGCTGTTACCATCCGTGATCTGGTCAAAAACTGTTTACGGATGCGCCCGGACAGAATAGTGGTTGGGGAGGTCCGCAGCGGAGAAGCCCTGGATATGCTCCAGGCCATGAATACCGGGCACGACGGCTCACTGACGACAGGGCACGCCAATTCACCGCGGGATATGCTGGCCCGGTTGGAAACCATGGTGTTGATGGCTGGGATGGATCTTCCGGTGAGAGCTATCAGAGAGCAGATATGTTCTGCAGTTGATATGATTATTCAGCAAAACCGCTTGAAAGACGGCTCCCGCAGGATTACGCATATCACTGAAGTGTTGGGATTAGAGGGAGACACTATAGTTTTGCAGGATATTTTTGTCTATGAGCAGCAGGGCATGGATGATAACGGCAAGCTGATGGGTCAGTTCAAGCCCACTGGCATTAGGCCCAAGTTTCTGAACAAACTCGAGCAAAGCGGTATTACTTTGCCGAGCGATATCTTTTCCACCCGTGTCTTTTAAAGGGAGGGAACACCATGCTGGTGTCAATAATTCTATTATTGGTATTCCTGTTTGTCTCGTTCCTGATATACGGCATTTATCTTACTGCCACGAACAGTAAGCGGGAATTGGCCCAACGCATGAAAACATATACGGCCAAAGCCGGTGAACTGGACAAACCGATGAACGCTGTCGAACGATTAAAAAATTTCGACTGGAAGGCATCGTTTCAGGAAGCCAGTAAGATGTTTGCGGCCAAGGAATTTACAAAAAAGGTTGAGATTGAATTAATGAGGGCAGATATCCCACTGCGCGGTGAGGAATTTGTCATGATCAACTTTTTTATTATGATATCACTTGGTATGCTGCTGATTCTGCTAACGCGCAATGCTATTTTAGGCTGGCTGGGAGTTGTGGTCGGTTTCGTTCTACCCAGGGTTATAGTTAAAAGAACAAAACTAAAAAGGGTTCAAAAATTTAATTCCCAAATCGGCGACTCGCTGGTTGTGATGTCAAATTCGCTGAGGGCAGGTTTTAGTTTCCTGCAGGCTATGGAGTTAGTATCCCGGGAAATGCCGGTGCCAATCTCTGTTGAATTTGCCCGGACACTTAGAGAAATGAATCTTGGAACACCTACAGAAGAAGCCCTTGTTGGTTTAACCAACAGGATTGAAAGTGAGGACCTCGATCTTGTCCTCACAGCAGTTCTGATTCAGCGCCAGGTCGGCGGTAACCTCGCAGAAGTGCTTGATGGCATCTCCCATACCATTCGGGAGCGGATTAGAATAAAAGGCGAAATCAGGACTCTGACAGCCCAGGGGCGGATTTCCGGAATGATAGTGGGGGCCCTTCCACTGGTTATAGGTTTGGTATTATCTGTAATTAACCCCAAATACATCGGGGCACTTTTCATTAACCCTATAGGCTGGGCGATGTTAACTGCCGGAGTCATATCGATGGTTATTGGAATAGCTCTGATCAAGAAGATAGTAGATATTAAAGTATAAAAGGGGGGACCCCTTATGCTGTATATTATCAGTGCTGCCAGCTTTTTTTCGGTATTTCTCCTGACCTATGGCATTTACATGGCTCTCAATAAGGATAGGATGGCTATTTCCCAGCGGATGAAAGATGCTGCCGATTCCAGGGGCCGTAAGCAGGTGCCTGATGATGAAATGAGCAAGCCGTTTTTTGAGCGGGTAATCAGGCCGATTTTGGAGGTGCTGGCAGCATCAATTGGTAAAGCTACGCTGGCCAAGAAAAAGGTGGGTTTGCAAAAGAAACTGACCATGGCTGGAAACCCGGCTAACCTGACACCCGGTGAAATTTTGGTAATTCAATATGTTTTCACTCTGGGGTTTCCTATATGTATACTGTTGTTTGCTCTACCTTTAAACTGGAGCTTTCCGGTAATTATTTTTGGGATGATGATTGGAGCTTGTGCCGGGTTTGTGCTCCCGGGGTATTATCTGAAGGTACGGGCAACCCAGCGTTCAGTGGAGATCCAGGATAATCTGCCTGATGTATTGGATTTACTCACCGTAAGCGTAGAAGCCGGATTAGGGTTTGATGCCGCTCTGGTCAAGGTGGTAGAAAAAATCAAGGGTGT
>JAJZQD010000103.1 GCA_021847735.1 Bacillota bacterium
ATGGGCAAGCACCCGCAGATGGCTGCAAGCAAACAACTGGCGAACTGTTTTGCCTGCCACGACAAGGACCAGCCCAGACAAAATGTTACCGGTACATACTGTAACACCTGTCACTGGTTCAAAGACGGTGCACCTAACGCAGCACCTAAGAAGTAATAAGATCACTTTAAAAGGAGAACTTCGGTTCTCCTTTTTTTGCTTTCTGCCAGGGACTATAGTTTTAGTATAAAATAACTCCTTGATGCATACTTTTTTATAAGTCTTGGCGTCAGATGGCGAGTCTTTGCCCCCGACAGCCTTTGCAGAGAGGAGAATAAAGCGGTTGAGGTTAATCTACTTTAATGTATTTAAGCCATCAAAAAAAATAATACTTATGCTTTTAACGTTATTTGTCCTGTTATTTGTCACTTATTATAAGGTATCGGGGCAAGAGGATGTCTTTGATGTGGAGGCGGTCTCCTGGAAGGTTGCCAACCGAGTAATTGTTGTTGATCCGGGTCATGGCGGGATTGACCCGGGGGCCATCGGAGTGGGAGGTACCCTGGAAAAGGATACGGTGCTTGACATCAGTCATAAGGTAAAGGACCTGTTGAGTAAGGCCGGTGCCGTAGTGGTGATGACCCGTGAAACAGACAAAGATTTAAGTGATCCGGGCAACCGTGTAGCCTTCCGTAAACGCCAGGACCTTAGTCGGCGGGTGGAGCTCGCTCACCGCAGTAAGGCCGATATTTACCTGGGCATTCATGTAAACAGCATCCCCTCACCACGCTGGCGGGGAGCCCAAACCTTTTACCAGCGGGGGCAGGAGGATGCCAAGAAGCTGGCGGAGTGTATCCAGACTGAGATGCGCCGGGTTCTGAAGAACACGAACCGGGAGATCAAAGCAGCAGATTATTTTGTCAACCGTAACACCCGGATGACCTCGGTGATTATAGAGGTTGGCTTTGTTTCCAATTCCGAGGAAGAAAAGCTCTTAAATGACCAGGCCTACCAGCACAAAATTGCCTGGGCCATCTATGCCGGGGTGGCGAAATACCTGGGTGGTGAATAACAGTTTTACAATTAACGGGCAGGAATCTGGAATTCTTTGCCGAAAATCTTAGACATCAAATTGCGGGAATAGGGTAAAATAATCGCAGACAAAGGGGGTATTACCTGTGCAGGGAATTGTTTTTGCAGGAATTACGCCGCACCCGCCAATTTTGCTGCCTGAAATTGGCCGTGGCGAAGAAGAGAAGATTGCTGACACTGGCCGGTCTATGTATGATTTTTCCCGGCGGCTGAAGGACAGTGGGGCGGATGTGGTGGTGGTCATATCGCCCCATGGGTCGGTTTTCTCTGATGGAGTGGCTATTAACGGGTGCATGCGGCTGGTCGGGGATTTGAATCAATTCCGGGCGCCGCAGGTGAATTTTGAATTTGAAAATGATACAGAGCTGGTTGAAGAAATAATTCGCCAGGCAGCCCGGTTTAATATCACGGCAGTGGAAATTGATGAAGAACTGGCTAAGGAATATGGGGTAAAATCAAACCTGGACCACGGTGTGATGGTGCCTGTTTATTTTTTGGAGCAAAGTGAGATTCACCTGCCGATGGTATCAGTCTCCATGAGCGTCCTGCCCTTTGAGGAATTATATGCTTTTGGGGTGGTACTGCGGCGGGCTGCAGAAGCCCTGGGGAGAAAGGTTGCTGTAGTGGCCAGCGCCGATTTGTCTCACCGGCTGACCAAGGATGCCCCGGCGGGCTACTCGCCTGACGGCAGGGTATTTGATACCTGGTTGGTGGAGCAGATCAAGAAGATGGATGTCAGGGCGGTTGTGCATACCGACCAAGGGCTTGCGGAGCGGGCCGGTGAATGCGGCTTGCGCTCTATTATTATGATGCTTGGGGCCTTGGACGGACTGACAGTTGACGCCGAGGTGCTTTCCTATGAAGGCACTTTTGGAGTGGGTTATATGGTGGCTGTTCTGCAACCAGGTGAATATACAGAAAAGCGGGAGCTCTTGGAGGACATGCTGGCAGAACGGAGCGGCGAGCTGCGGCAGCGCCGGCAAGAGGAAAGCCTCTTTGTACGCCTGGCGCGGGAGACCCTGGAGACTTACGTTCACAGTGGTGAGAAGTATAAGCCCCCGGTTCCGCTGCCTGAAGAGCTGATTGAGCAAGCAGGAGTTTTTGTGTCGCTGAAAAAACACGGGCAGCTGCGGGGATGCATTGGAACTACCGGACCGACAACAGCGAATATAGCTGAGGAAATTATCACTAATGCGATCAATGCCGGTACTCACGACCCCAGATTTAATCCGGTCAGGTCTGACGAATTGGAGGATATCACTTATTCTGTAGATGTTTTAAAAGAACCTGAGCCTATTGATACTGCGGACAAGCTTGATGTAAAAAAATACGGGGTAATAGTGCGTAGTGGACGCAGGTCGGGGTTACTGCTGCCTAATTTGGATGGTGTAGACACAGTGGGGGAGCAGGTGGCTATCGCCCGCCAAAAAGCCGGGATAGAACCGGAGGAGCCGGTTGAAATGGAGCGTTTCGAAGTAGTCAGGTATTATTAGATCAGAGTTCACAGGATAATGTAAAGGTGAGAAGGATGCAAAAAGCGTTGTTTTGGGAAAGCCATGGAGAGGACGGTAAAGTACAGTGCCTCCTCTGCCCGCAAAAGTGCATAATTGCCGGCGGTCGCACCGGGTTCTGCCGGGTTCGCAGGAACGATGGCGGTATTTTGTACAGCTTAAATTACAGTCGGGTTTCATCTTATGGGATGGATCCCATTGAAAAGAAACCGCTGTATCATTTTTATCCCGGCGCTCATATCTTTTCGGCAGGGACTATTGGGTGTAACCTGCGCTGCGGCTTTTGCCAAAACTGGCAGATAGCCCATGAGGAACCAGAGACAGTAGAGATTATACCGGAAAGAATGGTGGAGGCAGCCGGAGCGGAATATCACGGAAAACGTTCAATAGGTATCGCCTATACTTATTCGGAACCCCTGATGTGGTATGAGTACGTGCTTGATACGGCCAAACTGGCCAGGCAGGACGGTTTGAAAAACGTATTGGTGACTAACGGGTTTATCAATGAAGAACCGCTGAAAGAACTGCTGCCCTATATTGACGCCATGAACATTGATGTTAAAGGCTTCAGTGATGAATATTACAACAGAACCTGCGTGGGTGAGCTGCATCCGGTATTGAAGACCGTGGAAACCGCCGCCCCAAAATGTCACGTGGAAATTACCACGCTTTTGGTCACCGGGTTAAATGATTCAGCGGAAGAAATTGAGGGTTTGGTGGATTGGCTGGCTGGGGTTGATAACAATATTCCCCTGCATTTTTCGCGTTATTTCCCAAATTACAAGATGGAACAGGAGCCAACGCCTATTTCCACAATGGAGATGGCCCGTGATATAGCTCAAAAGAAACTTAAGTATGTCTACCTGGGGAATGTGCCGGAAATTGACGGGGCTAATACTTACTGCCCCCGTTGTAAAGCGCTGGTTATTGAGCGGAGCGGTTACCGGACTCAGGCTGTCGGTTTGCAGGGGCATCGATGCTCTGAATGTGGAGAGGAAATTAAATTTATTGATAATGTTAAATAAATCCTTGAAGAAAGGATTTGTTTTATATACAATATATTTAGAATAATCTAAACGTTATAAATGTAATAAGGTGAAGATGGGGTGGTTTTTGGTGTCTGATCAGGATAAACTGACCGAAGCCCGGAACAGTGTTATTGACGCTTTTGGCCGGTCCTTCGCATTGTACGGCTGGCCGGAGGTTATCGGACATATATATGGTGTGCTCTATTTTGCCGAACAACCTGTGGGTCTGGAGGAAATTGCCGGCGAACTGGGGGTAAGCAAAGCGACGGTAAGTATCAATGTCAGGGTTCTGGAGGGGCTTAAATGTGTACGCAAGGTTTGGCAAAAGGGGAGCCGGCGGGACTATTATGAAGCGGAACGGAATTTTACAAAAATATTGGTTAAAATTGTGAAAAACAACATTGCGAAAGAGCTGGAGATTACTAATGCGGCAATAAATAAGAGTAAGGAACTGTTAACACAAGTTGGAAATTCACCTGACGAAGATTTGCGGAATAACGCAAAGGCGCACAACCGGTTGATAATAAAACTGGAAAAGGAATATAAATGGTATGGCCGAGTTGTGGAGATGTTTGGTGCCGGGGAGAAGCTTTGGAATACAGTAACCTTTAAGGATAAGAACAATAAGGATGATGAACAGGTCGGGTTAACGTGAGAAAAGAGGGGTAAGCAATGCGTGGTGGGCTTACAAAAAATGAACAATATATCGGTCATTTTCTGGAGGTTGTCATCATCGGCGCTGCTACTTATGCCATGCTGCGACTGAACTGGGTCTATGCAGCGGCAGCCTGGAGTTTTTTTGGATTTGCATTCTTTTTAATTAAACCGCGTCTCTGCCAATATTGTGTCAACCGGTGCCCATACAACCCCAACCGCGAATTTAGGAAGGAAAAAGTCCCGGTTGACATGTTGATGTGTATGCGCAGGAAACGGGACCTGTACCAGGGGTTGACATATCAGGAAAGTATTTTTGTTTACATAAGCTTGATTATTATGGCAGCTATTGCCCTATGGTCCCTGTTCAAGGTGGATTTGTGGCTGGCGGCGGTGGTGATGTTTGCTTTTGCCTGGTACTGGTGGGGTCTTTGGCGGGCCAAAGTATGCCGCTATTGCGAGAACACCTGCCTTTTTCATCCAAAAAAGGATAACCGACTCCGGCCTCAAAAACAGGAGGCCAAGATTTGATGGATGAAGCAGGAAATCAACATCGGTGCAGCCGGGGCATAAAAAAACAGTGACCCCTAAGTAAAAACTTAGGGGTCATTCTTTTTTACTATTCGATATGACAGTTATTACAGGTCCAGCTGCCGGGAGCACCGTCAATACCGTTGGTGCCGCTGTAGTTATGTTCGGTGGACAAACCTTCACTATAAGGGAGACCGGCTGTAGACTTGACCAGGGCCACTCCGCCGCCGTTGTTGTCTGTGTACTCCCAGCCGTGAGGCAGGCCGCCGTGGCATTTGGCACAGCCCTTTTTGTGGTCGGTATTATGCAGGTTCTTTATAGTAGGAGTTGAGAACTGGGAATATACGGATTGAGTAACGCCGGTATAAAAGTCATAATCATGACAGCTGAAACATAAGTCGCCGGAATCCCCGTTGCCTGAACCGGTCACGTCTCTGCCGGAAGGTGGATTAACCGGGTACCAGGGGGCCTTAAGAATGTATCTGTTATCAGAACCATGGGGTCCGATAACGCCTGAATATCCAGACCTGTTATGGCAGTCAGTGCATTTGAGGGTGGAATCGCCTGACCAGGGACC
>JAJZQD010000104.1 GCA_021847735.1 Bacillota bacterium
TCATTTTTATTATTTTGGGAGACGGGCTGCTGTTGCAGGAGCTAAAATCTCTGGCGGAAGAATTGGGGGTAGCGGAGAGGGTTTTATTTCTGGGTTTTCAAAAAAATGTCTATCCGGTGATTAATTTGGCGGATATAATGGTTTTCCCTTATGAAAAAGACGCTTTCCCCTTATCTGTATTAGAAGCGCTGGTCCTAAAAAAACCGGTGGTGGTTGCGAACCGGGGGGGGCTTTTGGAAATTATCCAGCATGGCTCTACAGGCATGATTTTTCCTATGGGAGATACCGGACAGTTAGCGATGCAGGTAATTTCCCTGCTTAAGGACGCCGACTTAAGAGCGGCACTGGGGGAAAATAGTTTTAAGCGTTTCGAAGAAATGTACACCATAGAAAAGCAGCTTTTTTCCATCGGCGAAGTGCTGAAATCTTTGGCCTAAGGCGGGATTTAATTGCCTCTTGTTTATGTAATTGTGCTTAATTACAATGGGAAAGCCGATACCCTTGAATGCCTGCGGTCGCTGGCCGGAGTCAGCTATCCCGATTTTCGGATTCTGGTAGTGGATAATGCCTCAGCAGACAGTTCGGTGGAAGCCATCAAACAGGACTTCCCCCGGTTGGATGTCCTGCAAAATAATGAAAACCTCGGCTTCGCCGGCGGCAACAACGTCGGTATCCGTTACGCCCTGGAACAGGGCGCCGATTATGTATTTCTACTTAATAACGATACCGTTGTTGATCCGGGTGTCCTTACCGAACTGGTCAAAGTCGGGGAGAGCGACCAGGCTGTTGGCATTATTGGCTCCCTCATCTATTATTTGCACCGACCGCAGGAAGTATGGTTCGCCAGCGGAAAGATATACTGGCCGGCCGGGACCACCAGGCACCTGACGACAATTCCGGATGGCCTCCGGGAGGTTGACTTCATCACCGGCTGCGCCCTGATGATCAAAAAACAGGCGCTGGAGAAAGTGGGCAGCCTTGATCCTGATTTTTTTCTGTACTATGAAGATACAGACTGGAGTGTCCGGGTTAAAAAAGCCGGTTTTAAGTTGGTGGTGGCGCCCGCGTCGGTGGTCTGGCATAAGGAAATGGGCGCTCAAGGCGGCAGGTCGCCCGGGCATGAATATTATGTCACCCGCAATAATCTGCTTTTCATGAAGAGACACGCCAACCCACTGCTTTGGTTGACTTTTATACCGGCCTTCACCCTGAAAATTGCCGTTAAAGTCCTGCTGTTCACCTGCCGGGGGCAGTTTAACCTGCTGCCGCCTCTTTTTAAGGGGATTAAGGATTATTTAACCGGCCGTTATGGCAAACAGTCTTAGGGAGGACCTCAATTTGATTTCGGAAATGCTTTTTTATCTGACGGTTTTTTCGCTGCCTTTTTTAGCTGTTTCTCCCCTTGGAAAATTTTACGGTATCCCCACCGGGGTGATATTTGGAGTTTTTGTCCTGGTGACCCTGGCGGCCTTTGTTCTGGAAAAGGGAATCAGGCCGCTTTTAAGGGGCTTTTGGCAGACGCCTTTTATCAGGCTGCTGCTGCTATTTTTCCTTGTCAATGCCCTTTCCCTTATTATTGCCGGGACAGAGGGCGAAATGGGTCGGGAAAGTATCATCAGGCTAGTCTATCTGGCCTTCTCTGTTGTGGTTTTCTGGCTGACTGCCAGTCTGGTTGATGAAGAGCCCGTATTTCACGGGTTCCTGCGGGTCTATTTCATGGCCGCCCTGGTTTCGGTGGGGTGGAGCCTGTATACCACTCTGGGTTATATGGCCGGTCTTGATACAGGTCAGTTGATTACCTGGACAGTGCCCAGGCTCTTCGGAACCTCGGCGGAACCCCAGGTTTACGGCAATTATCTGCTTGCCGTGATACCTTTGGTCACCATCTTTTTGCTGGTGCAGCTGCCCCCAAAGCAAACCGGTCTGGTAGCGGGCCTCCTTACTCTTCTGGTGCTGGCCATGTTGATGACTTTTTCGGCCGGCGCCTGGGTGGGCCTGGCCGTTAGTTGGGCCCTTATCCTGTTTGGCTTCCGGTATTTCAAAGCCGGCGGCGCGGCGGCGGCTGCCGGGGCCTTGGTAACAGTAGTGATCTTATTAATTCTGATTAATAATTTTTTATTTCCCGGTTATATCGAAGGCTTTAAATCCATCGCGGTAAAATTCGGCCTGCAGCCGCAGAAAATCGAACAGGTTATTCCCGCGCCGGCCAAAGTTAAGGCTTCCACAGCGAAAGACACTTATCAGCTCAGCACCCGCTCAGTTACCGAGCGAATAGGTTTCCGGGAAGCGGCCTGGAAAATGTTCCGTACTCACCCCATATTGGGGGTGGGCATCGGGAATTACGGTTACCTTTATAATACCTATAAACCCGCCTGGGCGCAGGCCTTCCCCTTTGTGGCCAAGGCCCATAACCAGTACCTGGAGATCCTGGCGGAAACCGGCCTTGTGGGGGCGGGAATTTTTGTCTTGATTATCGTCAGGGTAACACTGGCCGCCTGGCAGGCCTCTCGGAATGCTCAGGGAGCTTTCTGGAAGGCGGTGGTGCTGGGGAGTTTTGCCGGTTTGGCCGGCGTGGCTGTCCAGGGGTATTCCTTCGGATTTATGGTCCATATCTATACCTGGCTGTTGCTGGGCCTCCTGGCCGCGGCTTTCCGCCGGATTACCCAACCGGGTATGGTTACCGGTCTATATCTGAAACAAAGACGAGGTGCTTTATGAAAGTAGCTATCGTGCATGACTGGTTGGCCAATATGGGCGGTTCGGAGCGCTGTGTGCTCGCTTTTCACGAGCTTTTTCCCGAGGCGCCGGTATTCACTACTGTTTATAACCAGTCCAGGCTCCCGGAAGAATTCAAGTCCCTTGAAATCAGAACATCCTTTATCCAAAAACTTCCCAAAGCCAAAGATAAGTACCAAACTTATTTGCCGCTGATGCCTATAGCGATAGAGCAGTTTGACATGACGGACTTTGACTTGGTTATCACCAGCAGTCATGCCTGTTGTAAAGGGGTAATTACCCGTCCTGACGCTTTAAATATATGCTACTGTTATACCCCCATAAGATATGTATGGCAGTTGTATCACGAGTATATGAAGCTTGAAAAGATGGGTCTCTTAAAAAAGTTGTTCATTCCACCGGTAATGAATTACCTGCGGATGTGGGACCGCCTGGCCGCTGACCGGGTGGACGAATTTATTGCTATCTCCAGGGTGGTGGAGGAGCGGATCCGTAAGTATTACCGGCGAGATGCGGCGGTTATCTATCCTCCGGTGGATACTTCTAAATACAAGCCGGCTGGTTCTGTCGAGGATTATTTCCTGGCAGTCTCCAGGTTAGTGCCATATAAAAGGGTTGACCTGGCGGTGGCGGCCTGCAGCCAGACCGGCCAGCGCCTGCTGGTAGTGGGTGATGGACCGGAATACACCAGGCTTAAAGAAATCGCCAAACCCAATGTCAAGTTTCTGGGCAATATTTCGGATGAGGAGATTGCGCAGCTTTATTCAACCTGCCAGGCTTTTATTTTCCCCGGCAATGAAGATTTCGGGCTGACCCCCGTGGAGGCCCAGGCTGCCGGTAGACCGGTGATTGCATACAGGGCTGGAGGTACCTTGGAAACTGTAAAAGAAGGAGTTACCGGGGAGTTCTTTGACGAACAGAGTGTTGATTCGCTGGCCGGGGTATTAAAGGTCTTTGAACCTGGTAAATATAAGCCGGCAGACATGCTGGCAAACGCCGGGACCTTTGATGTTGCCAGTTTTAAAAAGCAGTTTTTCGATTTTGTGCAAAAGGGTTATAAGCAAAAGTAACTTGATTTGGTAGGTGAAAATAGGTGATAAGGAAGTATCAGCGATTTTTTAATTTTATTTTATTTGCTTTAGATGGTTTCGTTCTGACTGTTGCTTATTTTGCAGCCTATTTTTACAAATGGGGTCTCTATCCTGTAAGCCAGATGAACTATCTATATCTTAAGGCTCCGTTGTGGATGGTTCCAATGTTGCTCGTTATATATTTCTTTATGGAAGTATATTCTCCCATGCGCAGCAGGAGGTTCCGCAAAGAGATGCTTCTGGTTATCCGGGCCCATGCCATAGGCATGGCGTTGATTTATGGCCTGCTGTACATGGCCAAATTATACATTTATTCCCGGGTGGTGCTGTTTACTTTTGGATTACTTGGCGTCATTTTAATCCTGGCAGAGCGCTATACCGTACGTCGCATTATTCGGTATTTTAGGAAAATCGGCTATAATCAGAAGCATATCCTGATTATCGGCGCCGGCCGTGTCGGGGTGGATTTTGCCGGGAAGGTGGAGGCTCAAAAAGAGTTCGGTTACAATGTGCTGGGTTTTCTGGATGATGATGCCGGGAAAAAAGGTACCGAGGTTGTGGGCCACCGGGTCCTGGGCGATTGCAGCCTGCTGTCTGGGTTACTGGAAACCAACGGGGTGGATGAGGTGATTGTCGCCCTGCCATTAAGCGCCTACGAAAAATACCACGACATCGTGGATACCTGCGAAAAATCAGGGGTGCGGGTGCGGATTATCCCCGATTATTTTGATTACCTGCCCGGCCGGCCTAAAATTGAGGAGTTTGGTGAAATCCCCCTGTTGAATATCCGGCATGTCCCTCTGGATGATCCCTTTAACAACTTTGTAAAACGGGCTTTTGACATCATCGTTTCCCTTACCGCAGTAATTTTGACTTCCCCGGTGATGATTGTGATCGCTCTGGGAGTCAAATTAACCTCTCCCGGCCCGGTGTTTTTTAAGCAGGAGCGGGTCGGCCTGAACAATAAGCCCTTCAACATGCTCAAATTCCGTTCCATGCGGGCAGCCGGTGATAACTCCGGCGATACGAAGTGGACTACCGCCGATGATCCCAGGAAAACCAGATTTGGCGCTTTTATCAGGAAGACGAGCCTGGACGAACTGCCCCAGTTTTTAAATGTCCTCATCGGCAATATGAGTGTGGTAGGCCCCAGGCCGGAGCGACCCTTTTTTGTGGAGCAGTTTAAGGAGAAGATCCCCAAATACATGGTCAAGCACCAGGTCAAACCCGGTATCACCGGCTGGGCACAGGTCAACGGCTGGCGGGGAGATACCTCCATAGAAAAACGCATTCAGTTTGATATATACTATATAGAGAACTGGGACCTGTTTTTTGATATCAAGATTATGTTTCTGACCGTATTCAAGGGCCTGGTTAATAAAAATGCTTATTAAGATTATACTAATTCTCCCAATTCACAAACCATCCGGGACATGTTATACTAATATAATGGGCCCGGATTTTGTCTATTATTGGGGGGATATAGATGTCTTTACAAACAGAAACAAAAACTGCCATAAACCATACTGCCGGGCTT
>JAJZQD010000105.1 GCA_021847735.1 Bacillota bacterium
GTGGGTAGTGAGTAGTGAGTAGTGGGTAGTGGGTAGTAATTGAAGCTGCCTACGATTTCGCTAATACCTGCCCATTTTCAGAGAGTGTTTTAAGAAGAATGGCCTCTTCTTCGAAGAGGCCTTCCTTGCTTATCAGACTACACTACACTACACACTACACACTACTCACTATGTAAAGGAGGGAATGGAATGAAGATGACGGCCGCTGAAGCACTGGTAAAGTGTCTTCAGGAACAAGGAGTGGATACGATTTTTGGGTATCCGGGGGGAAACATCCTGCCTGTCTATGATGCTTTATGGGATTCTTCCGAAATTAAACATATTCTTGTTCGGCATGAGCAGGGGGCCGTCCATGCTGCTGATGGCTATGCCAGGGTGACTGGCAAAGTGGGTGTCTGTATGGCTACATCGGGGCCTGGAGCCACCAACCTAGTTACTGGAATAGCCAACGCATATATGGATTCCATTCCTCTGGTTGTAATTACCGGACAGGTACCAACTACCATGGTAGGGACCGATGCCTTTCAGGAAGTTGATATTACTGGGATTACCATACCTATCACCAAACATAACTACCTGGTTAAAGATGCCAAGAAGCTTCCGCTGATAATTCAGCGGGCCTTCCATATTGCCTCTACCGGACGGCCAGGACCTGTCCTGATTGATATTCCGAAGAACATATTGCAGACCCAGATATTGTACTCCATCTCACATGACCTCAAGTTATTGGGTTATAAGACTACATACAAAGGCCATAAGACCCAGATTGCCACAGCTTGCGATATGATTATGGAGGCCCGGCGGCCTCTGATTTATTCCGGCGGAGGGATTATTTCAGCTAACGCCTCAGAGGTTTTGACGAGCCTGGCTGAAAAAATATCTGCTCCTGTGGCCTCAACTCTGATGGGTTTGGGCGCATTACCCGGATGCCATCCGCTTTCTCTGGGGATGTTGGGTTTGCACGGTACCAGATATGCCAATAATGCCGTTATGGAGTGTGATGTACTGGTTGCCTTGGGAGTACGGTTTGACGACAGGGTAGCGGTAGACTTTGGGTCTTTCGCACCTAAAGCCAAAATCATTCATGTGGATATTGACCCCGCAGAGATAGGTAAAAATGTCAGGGTTGATTTGCCAATAGTAGGGGATGTCAAACTGGTCATGGAAGAGATGCTGGAACGCCTGGATGAAAAGCGGGAGGAAGAGTGGCTGGCTTTAACCCAAGACTGGAAAACTGCGTATCCTCTTAAATATAATGCCGGTTCGGAACTAAAACCCCAGTTTATTATTGAGACTCTCCGGGAAGTGACTGACGGTGAGGCAATTATTGTCACTGATGTGGGGCAGCACCAAATGTGGGCAGCCCAGTACTACCGGAGCAAGAAACCCCGTACTTTTATTTCCTCCGGGGGCTTGGGGACTATGGGATATGGCCTTCCGGCGGCGGTTGGGGCCAAGTTCGGCGCGCCGGACAGGGATGTCATCCTGATTACCGGAGATGGCAGCTTCCAGATGTGTATGCAGGAATTTGGAACGGCAGTGGAACAGAACCTGCCAATTAAGGTGATAATTTTTAACAACCAAACGCTGGGGATGGTGCGCCAGCTGCAGGAATTTTACCAACAAAGCCGTTATATAGCTGTCAATTTCACCAAAAACCCCGATTTTGTAAAATTTGCCGGGGTATATGATGCTCTGGGTATTCGGGTCACTGAGTCCAGCCAGCTGCGGCAGGCTCTTACACAGGCTTTGGAACATTCAGGGCCGGTCATTATAGACTGTATTGTGCAGCCGGAAGAGAATGTCTATCCTATGGTTTTAGCCGGAAAGACCCTTAGCGAGCCGGTTGACGTTGATTTATAGAAAATGCCGTAAAGTTATCATGGAAAGGGGGAGTGACCATGAGTGACCGGGTTAGGATATTTGATACTACCCTGAGAGATGGCGAGCAATCACCAGGGGTGAATCTTAACGCCAAGGATAAGTTTGAAATTGCCAAACAGCTCCAGAAACTCGGTGTGGATATTATAGAGGCCGGGTTCCCCATTGCTTCTGTAGGGGACTTTGAAGGCGTTAAGAATATTGCCAAAAATGTAAGAGGGGTAACTATTGCAGGATTAGCCAGAACCTCTTTCGCAGATATTGACCGGGCCTGGGAAGCTTTGAAATATGCGGATCAGGCCAGAATTCATACATTTATTGCGACTTCTGATATTCATCTCAAGCATAAGCTGAGGATGACCAGGGAAGCGGTTCTTGAATCCGCAGTTGCCGGAGTCAAGCGCGCTAAGCAATACACATCTGATGTGGAGTTTTCAGCGGAAGATGCCTTCCGCAGTGACCTGGGTTTTCTGTGCCAGGTCATAGAGGCGGTGATTTCAGCCGGAGCAACGACAGTAAACATTCCGGACACGGTTGGTTATGCAACACCTACTGAGTTTGGCGAGTTTATTGGAGAAATTAAAAACCGGGTGCCTAATATTGACAAAGCTTTTATAAGTGTGCACTGCCATAACGACCTGGGCATGGCAGTAGCTAATTCCCTGGCAGCCGTATGTACTGGCGCCCAGCAGGTGGAATGTGCTGTTAACGGTATCGGTGAGAGGGCCGGGAACGCTTCTCTGGAAGAGGTTGTAATGGCTCTGTACACCAGGTATCCTTTCTATCAAAAGAAGACCAACATAAAAAAGGATGAGTTATACAGGACCAGCAGGCTGGTCAGCAACCTGACCGGAATGAAAGTCCAGCCTAACAAAGCCATCGTTGGGAAAAACGCCTTTGCCCATGAGTCCGGGATTCACCAGGACGGGGTGCTCAAAGAGAGAAGCACTTACGAGATTATGAACCCCGAAATGATTGGTTTAAATATAAATAACATTGTGCTAGGAAAGCATTCCGGTCGTCATGCGATTAAAGACCGGTTGGTGGAACTGGGCTACAACTTGTCAGATGAAGAAGTCGACAAGGCTTTTGTCAAATTTAAGGCTTTGGCAGATAAGAAAAAAGAGGTTAAGGACGAGGACCTTTCCGCTATTGTGGAAAATGAGGTTCTTACTGTACCGGAAACCTACAAGCTTGATTATCTGCATATTTCCAGCGGGACCAGTATGATACCTACTGCCACGGTCAGACTGACGAGCGGGGAAGAGAGTTTCGAAGAAGCCGCTTGCGGTGATGGCCCTGTTGATGCAATATACAAGGTAATTGAGAAAATTACCGGGATAACCTGCACCTTGCAGTTGTATAACCTCCATGCCGTTACAGAAGGTAAGGATGCGCTGGGTGAGGTTACTGTGAAGATTCAGCCAGATAGCTCCAGGAAGACCTTCCTGGGCCGCGGGGTGAGCACTGACGTCATTGAGGCCAGCGCTAAGGCTTATCTCAATGCTGTCAATAAGATTGTTTTTTCCCAGGCTGAAAATGAAGAAAATGTCGACCGACCGAAAGCCGGCATTTAATGCCAATTTAGTAACAAGAGAGGTGATTACCGATGGGTATGACCATCACAGAAAAAATCCTGGCCGCCCATGCAGGCAAGGATAGGGTTGAGCCGGGTGAATTAATCAACGCTAGGGTAGATGTTGTATTAGGGAATGATATCACTGCCCCGGTGGCAATCAAGGAATTTGAGAAAATTGGGGTTCCCGATGTTTTTGATAAAGAGAAAGTTGTCCTCATTCCTGATCATTTTACTCCTAACAAGGATATCAAGTCCGCCGAACAGGCTAAGATGCTGCGCGAATTTGCCAAAAAACACAGCCTAACCAATTATTTTGAGGTAGGCCGCATGGGTATCGAGCACTGCCTGCTGCCTGAGCAGGGGATAGTGCTTCCCGGGGATGTTGTAATCGGTGCCGACTCCCACACCTGTACTTACGGAGCTTTGGGTGCGTTCTCAACCGGTGTAGGCAGTACTGATATGGCTGCCGGAATGGCTGCCGGAGAAGTTTGGTTTAAAGTACCTGAATCAATCAAATTTGTCTTTAACGGCGAAAAGCTGCCCGAATGGGTTGGCGGCAAAGATTTAATCCTTTATGCTATCGGGGATATAGGCGTAGACGGGGCCTTGTATGAAGCTATGGAATTTACCGGCCCGGCAATTCGCAATTTGTCTATGGATGGCCGTTTTACGATGGCTAACATGGCTATCGAGGCCGGCGGAAAGAACGGAATTATTGCCCCTGACCAGACCACTGTTGATTATGTAGAATCAAGGGCAAAAAGGCCATATAAAATCTATAACAGTGATGATGATGCCAAATATGAAAGAGTTATCGAATATGATGTAGCTGATATCGAACCTCAGGTGGCTTTCCCGCACCTGCCGGAGAATACCAAGCCCATCAGTGAAGTTGGTACTGTGGAGATTGACCAGGCAGTAATCGGTTCCTGCACTAACGGCCGGATGGAAGACCTCCGCCTTGCTGCCAAAGTATTGCAGGGACATGAGGTCCACCCTGATGTAAGGTTGGTAATTTTCCCCGGAACCCAGACAATATACAAACAAGCCATGAAGGAAGGGCTGTTTGAAATATTTGTGGATGCCGGTGCTGCCGTAAGCACTCCTACCTGCGGACCGTGCCTGGGCGGCCACATGGGCATCCTGGCTAAAGGTGAAAGGGCTATTGCAACTACTAACCGTAACTTTGTCGGGCGAATGGGCCATCCGGAGAGTGAAGTCTACCTGTCAAATCCGGCAGTGGCCGCTGCGTCTGCTATCCTAGGCCGTATCGCCGGTCCAGAGGAGGTGGAATAGATGGAATTTCAAGGAAAATCGTGGAAGTTTGGAGCTGATGTGGATACAGATGCCATTATTCCGGCCCGTTACCTGAATACATCTGATCCTGCTGAGCTGGCTCTGCATTGTATGGAAGATGCAGACCCCGACTTCCCCAAAAAAGTCAGCCAAGGGGACGTAATTGTAGCAGAAAAGAATTTTGGCTGTGGCAGTTCCCGGGAACATGCTCCTATTTGTATCAAAGCTGCAGGGGTTTCCTGTGTAATCGCCAAGTCTTTTGCCCGGATTTTTTACCGGAATGCTTTTAACATCGGCCTGCCGATTCTGGAATCCCCGGACGCTGTTGACGGAATCACCGAAGGTGATGAAGTTAAGGTCGATGTGGATAATGGTGTTATCTACAATGTGACTACAGGTAAAAGTTTTAAATCAACTGCAATCCCTCCCTTCATGCAAGAGCTTATTGATGCCGGAGGCCTGATTAACTATGTGCGAGGGAGGATGAACCGGTAATGTCTAAAATTG
>JAJZQD010000106.1 GCA_021847735.1 Bacillota bacterium
TTAATTAATATTAAACTAGAGTTTTCTTTGGGTTAGTTACTAAAATTATATACAAAAAATGGCCCAAAGGGTATTACCCATGCCGGCCAAAAAAACGTGATTATATTTATACCGGAAAGATAAACTGGCAAAAAGGTAACATTACGGACGATATATTGATGAGCTTCTTTACCCTCAAAGATGACCGGGATAACAATAATATCAAGAATTAGCGGCAAACCGTCTGACATATGGAAGGTTAGTTCTCCCAGGTGAATAGGTTGTTTAGTTATATTACATCTGGCCAATAGTTCTTTGATCTCACAGGATTTTTCCGGAGCAATACATTTTTTGAGGGAAATCACGTCTATTTCTTCAGGCTTTTTTGCACCAACAATTCAATTCACTGAACCTTTTTTTCTCTTCTTCAAAGAGACGGGCATTTTCCAAGGTAACACCAAGTTCCCTGGCTTCTTTCTCCTTACGTTCTGTGATATCGCGGGATAGTATAAATGCACCCTCAGAGACGGGGTAAACACTTAATAAATACCATTCGGTTTTGCCATCTCTAAAGGTAAAGGGATTCTCCATTTTAAACGATATGCGGTCTTCCAGGCATTTTTTTAGCTTAAGAAAGAAATAGGTGGTTTCAATTCCGGGAAAAATCTCCATTATTGTGTGTCCAAGAATTTCTTCCCGTGAATAACACATCGCTCCTTCAATGCAGTCTGTACTTGAATTATACTTATTTCTTTACTTTAATGTCTCAAAAATAATGTCGACAGTTTTTGAATAAGTTGTCGAAATAATGCTACTTGGACTTACTACTATTATGACGCGGCCGTCAGGTTCGGGACTTGGCGGCTGATACAGGAAATTTTGCCTTCCCCATGATAACCTGGACGATATGCTCTTCTCTGTCATCAACCAGTGAGATATATCCTTTCTGAACTTCCTGGCCGTCACTGATGACCTTTTTTACTCCGGTATTCACCCTTTCCGGATTCAGAATCCGGATTTGATATACGGTTTGGGGCAGCTTGTATATAACTTGAAACTCCTGCCATTCTTTAGGTATACACGGGTCAAAATAGAGTTTGGGGCCGTCTTTTTTTATTCCCAGGATGTGCTCAATGCCTACCCTGTACATCCAACCGGCGGCACCGGTATACCACGACCATCCTCCACGTCCCCTGTTGGGTTCTACCGCATAAATATCGGCAGCCACAACATATGGTTCCACTTTGTATCGCATGGCTTCCATATTGGTGCGGGTGTGATTGATGGGGTTAATCAAATGGAACAATTCCCCAGCCTTATCGCCATGCCCCAGTTTGGCAAAAGCTAAAATAGCCCAAATAGCGGCATGGGTATACTGGCCCCCGTTTTCCCTGACTCCGGGGATATAACCTTTGATATAACCAGGTTCCAGATTACCTTCACCAAATGGAGGTGTAAGCAGCTTGATTATCCCGGCTTCCCTGTCGACGAGGTAATTATCGACTGCCTTCATAGCCTCCTCTGACCGGTGCGGCCTGCCTATCCCGGAAATCACAGACCAGGACTGGGCAATAGAGTCAATTTTGCATTCATTGTTCTCAGCTGAACCCAGCGGGGTGCCGTCATCGAAATATGCCCGCGTATACCAGCTGCCATCCCATGCGTTTTTCTCAATATTGACGGCAATTTCATCTGCTACCGCCGCATACTTTTCCGCTCTGTCTTTATCATTGCGAGCCATACATATCGGGATAAACTTTTGCAGAACTGTGTGCATAAACCAACCTAACCACACACTTTCTCCTTCACCTTTGTTGCCAACAGTATTCATCCCGTCATTCCAATCACCCGAACCCATAAGAGGCAGCCCGTGTTGCCCGAATTTCAGGCTGTTTTCGATAGCCCGGATGCAGTGGTCGTAAACCGTGGCCTCTTCTTCGGAAATCCTGGGAATAGTATATCTTTCATCTTCATGGGCCGGCAAAGGCTCATCCTCCAGGAAGCCGGCAGTTTCGTCAAGGACAGACCAGTCATCTGTACACTCTACGTAGTCAGCAGTAACATAAGGCAGCCATAAGAAATCATCAGAGTACCGGGTCCGAATGCCTTTGTTAACGCCCGGGTGCCACCAGTGTTGAGCGTCACCCTCCACAAACTGATGGGACGCATGAAGGAGAATTTGTTTTCTGGACAGTTCCGGCCATGTATATGCCAATGCCATCACATCCTGCAGCTGATCCCTGAATCCGTAGGCCCCTCCGGATTGATAATAAGCTGCTCTGGACCATAACCGGCAGGAAACCACCTGGTACTGCAGCCAGGTATTTAACAGGAGGTCCATGGATTTGTCCGGAGTAGCAACCTGAATACCTACCAGCTTGTCAGACCAGAAACTCCTCACCTTTGCCAGTTCAGCCGCGGCGGTGGCGGGATTCCGGTATTTGCCGGCTAATGATAATACTTCAGGCAAGTCCCGGCCTTGACCAAGCAGGAAAATGACATCTTTGGATTCTCCCGGCTCTAATATCACCTTTACCTGCATAGCTGCGCAGGGCACCAAGCCTGCCCCGACTGTACCGGAGAGCCTTTGCCTTTCCATGGCTGCGGGCCGCTCAAGGCTGCCGTTAAGCCCGATAAATTCATTATCGTCCCCGGTAACTGTGCGTCCGGTTTCCGAAGTTTCCAGAAAAACAATTCTGCCTGGGAAATCACAGTTGTAAGGGTTTGTGACCAGTAGCAGCCCCTGCTCCCCTTGAATCTGTGTTGCTATATACTGAGAATTGACTGTTTCATTAACTCCCAATATAGGGCGTATATAATAGGTTGCTGATATTTCTCTGGAATCTCCGCTCAGATTCTTTAGGCTAACCAGACAGATTTTGACTGGGTCGGCCAAAGGCACAAACTCAGTGAGCACCTGCTCAATGCCATGACTGGCATGGGTAAAAGAACTATATCCCTGACCATGCCGGACAATATAGTCCTCTTGTTCCCGGACAGGCATCGGTGTAATACTCCAGTACTCGCCTGTCTGTTCATCCCTGAGATATACGGCTTCACCCAACATATCTGTTACAGGGTCGTTATACCAGGGGGTCAGTTTATTTTCCCGGCTGTTTTCAGCCCAAGTGTATCCGGCTCCAACCTCTGTAATATTAAATCCAAACTCGGGGTTGGCAATTACATTTAACCACGGAGCAGGTGTGTGCTGCCCTGCTTTTAGGTGGATTACATATTCTTTGCCATCTTGGCTGAAGCCGCCAAAACTGTTGTAGAACATGAGTTGAGAAACGTCAAATCCAGGTGCTGCAGCAGTCCCGGCGTGTTCGTCCGCGTTCTCCCTGTTGTTATCAGCTTGAATAGTCAGCCCTGGCACATCAGGCGGGTTTTCCTGCCATAACAATTGCTCCTCAAGCGGCCCGCCGTCACCCTTGAGGATAATTCTGGCAACAGCATACATCAGGATTTTATCTTCTTCTGACAATAAGCTGGCGTTTAGCAGATAAACCCCGCCGGTACGGTTCATCATGTCCCTGGCATGGCTGGCAGCAACGGCTTCCCTGATATTATCCTGCAGGGGTTGGGTATAACTGCCTTCATCCTCAGCCAGGAAAACAAGGTCGGCTTTTACCCCCTTCATACGCCATAACTCGTGGGCTTCCAGCAGTTTATAGACCATATCAATTTGTCCTTTATTGTTGAGATGGGCTAAAACCAATGGAATATCACCCGAAATGCCAAAAGGCCACAAACAGGTCTGGCCTTTCCGGTTGCGGGCAATTGTTTCCTCGTATTTCCGTCTCCCGGGCCCCGGGAAGAGAACCGAAGGAATCATATTCAAATAAACTTCCATATCATCCGCATCAATATCCAAATAGCCGGCCTCAATACGGGTGCGGTTCCAGGCCAATTCGAAAGCCCGTTCTACAGCCTTGGTGTCCTGGTATTTATCGGCCAGTAGCAGTGCTTCTCGCCTGGACGCAGCCGCGGTCAGGGTAAACGAAACTTTCGCCGAGTGTCCTGGTTCAATCTTAATCCTCCTGCGCAAACTCATAATCGGATCGAGAACCGCGCCTTCTGAGTTGGACAAAGGCTGGTCAACATCCATGGCCAAAGGGTTACGTAGGCTCCGGTTTCTTCCGATAAATTTAGCCCTGTCTGTCTCATACTGCAGATTGCCTACAAGATTTCCTTCCACAGTAACGGTATGGACAGCATATACGGGCTTTTGACCTCTGCTGCGTGGCCTTCTCACAGCCAGCAGGCAATTATATTGTGGTACAAATTCTGTTTTCACAAAAAGGTTGCTAAAGGCCGGATGGGCCAAGTCAGCATCAGGATTGGCCAATACCACTTCCAGGTAACTCGTTACCTCTATTGTCCTTTCGTGCCTGCTGTTATTAGTTAAAGTTACTGTTCTGATTTCAGTGTTATCCTCAGGTGAAACAACTATCTGCGTATGGGTCTCTATATTGCCGTCTTTACGGATAAATTCAGCTTTATCGGCTGAAAAAATGACCTTATACTCTTCAGGCTCAACATTGAATGGTTCATATGCATTCGACCAGACATTGTTTGAGTTGATGTTCTGGATATAGATGAAGAATCCCAGGCTATTGCCCCGACGGGTTTCTCTCCATCTGGCCACAGCCATGTCATTATTTTTACTGTACCCTGAGCCTCCATCTGTAACCATCACAGAGTAACTGCCATTTGAAAGCACATGGACATTCGGCAGCTCTGAAACCGGAACTCCGTATTTTCTGACAACTTCTGTTTCATTCTTAAGCTTTCTTTTTAAAGGTTTATATTGTTCCCGGTGCTCCTTAACAATGCTGACGTTATATGGCATTTTTTCCTGCAGCAGCGGCTCGGCAGATTTCATTACCGGGTTGGCATGAAAACGCCTCTGCATGATGTTGGAATTAAAGTAGTTGTTAAATGCCAGCATACTCATCCCCTGGTGGTGAACCATAAAGTTTTTCACGATAGGTTTTACACCCCTGAGATTAGCCCTTGCCGGAGTATAGTCAATAGACTCGTAAAGGCCGTACTCTCCGTCCATTCCTTCAGTTTTTAATCTGATAATGTTTTTGGCGGCCTCCTTGGGGTTGGTGGTTAAAGACAGCACAGCAGCATAAGGGGCAACGACCAGTTCATGGCCGAGCCCCCTTTTGAAACCGAGCTCAGGTACGCCAAAGGCCTTATATTGATAATTCAAGTCAATA
>JAJZQD010000107.1 GCA_021847735.1 Bacillota bacterium
CCCAAATCCCCATCCCCATCAAGAAAACACCAAAAATTTTTTGCAGCAGGGGAGCTGAAATCCTGACTGCCAACATGGCACCACCAACGGCTCCAATAACCGCCCCAATGGCTAAAAACAGAGCCAACCTTGGTCGCACGTTGCCCTGACGGGAGTGGGTTATTACCGCCACCAGGGCGGTAGGCAAAAATGAAGCCAGCGAAATCCCCTGGGCAATATGCTGAGATGTGCCCTGTAAAAAGATTAAGGCCGGAACCAGCAGGGTTCCGCCGCCAACTGCCATACCGCTGAGAATACCGCTGAAAAAGCCGATAACTGTCACCAGCATTACAACACCATCCTGACACCGGCGATGAACATAAAGATAGCAAAGAATTTTTTCAGGGTCAGGGGAGGGATGCGGTTCATCAGTTTGGCACCCAGGTAACCGCCGATTATGCCACCCAAGGCAACCTGGAGCGAAAGTTTGAGGTTCAAATCGCTGTTCAGACCGTAAATAAAGGCGCTGACAAGGGCCGTTGGCAGAATGATGGCCAGCGAGGTACCGTGAGCCTGATGCTGGCTGATACCGAGCAAAAAGACCATGCAGGGGATTAGAATAGTCCCCCCGCCAATACCCAGCAGGCCGTTAACAAGTCCGGTTATCAACCCGATAGCCAATAATTTTAACCATACAGACGGGTTTATTTGCTGCGTCAAGTTCATCAAGATTCCTCCGTATGAATTCTATAGTTTTCATTTTTCGCCCGGCGGAGTTTTTTTATACTCATAACCGGATAATATGATATAATATGCCCGGAGGTGTTCACATGCGGGTACTGTTTTTTTCCGTGTCCATTGGCGCGGGGCATGATCTGGCGGCCCAGGCTCTGGCCAGGGAAGTAGAAAGTGTAGATCCCCGGTCCGTCACTAAAATCGTTGACACATTCCGCTACATAAATCCGGTGCTCAATAAAGTAATCGTTGGCAGCTATATGGAATCCCTTAAATTCAACCCCAAAATCTGGGGCTATCTATATGATCAGGCGGAAGACGGGGATAAGTTTATTGACTTAAGCCAGGTGCTGTCAAAATTAATGTCGGCCAAACTGGAAAAACTGATCAATGAGTTCGCCCCGGATGCAATTGTCTGTACTCACGCCTTTCCGGCCGGGATGCTGTCCATCTTAAAAAACAGGGAAAAGCTTACGGTACCATTGTTGGGAGTGCTGACTGATTTTACTGTACACCCCTTCTGGGTGCATGAATATATAGACGGTTATATCATTCCGGCGGAAGAACTTAAGTACCAGTTCATAGCTATGGGTGTGGCAGAGAGTAAAATAAAATCTTTTGGTCTGCCAATCCGTAGGGAGTTTCAGCAAAAACCTGACCAACAGTCAGCCAGAGCAAAACTCGGGTTGGCCAAAATGACAACAGTACTTGTCATGGGAGGGGGGTTAGGCCTCGGAGACATGCAAAATTACCTGGATATTCTGGGTAATTGTGATGCAAAGCTGCAGATACTATGTGTGGCAGGTAAAAACGATCGCCTGAGGACATCGCTGGAGCTTCTATCGGCTAAAAACCCTATTCGGGTATTGGGGTTTGTTGATAACATCCCAGAGTTAATGGCGGCCAGCGACTTCATTATCAGCAAGCCGGGGGGCCTGACAACGGCGGAAGTATTGGCCATGGGACTGCCGATGCTGATAATCACACCACTGCCCGGGCAGGAGGACCGCAATACCGGATTTCTGTTAAACGGCGGTGTGGCTGTTAAAGTCCGTAAACCCGAATTTCTGGTTGCAACGTTAAAACAGCTGCTGAATAATCCCCTTCGTCTGGATACCATGCGGCAGTTGGCCGGGTATTACGGGAAACCTTATGCGGCACAGGAGACTGTACGTTACCTGGAAGAACTGGTGATGCAACAAAATCAAAGCAGTACATGCCAAGGGGGAAAATGACATGGCAAACTATAATCTTGAAGTTACGTATGAATATGCCTGTAACAAGATGAGGACCAAAGAACCTGCAGAAATGGCCCGCAACAGTGGGGCCGGCTGGGACGGGAACAAAGGAGTTTTTACGCTGCAGTATCTTGGAGAAGAATACCTGATTACTTACCCTGAGAGCAAAGTCAGTTTTGCGTCCAGGTCCGATGAAGTACCCCTCAAAGACCAGGCCTTTTTGCTGCATTACCTTTGTACGGCCAACGGTGCGCCGATGCAGGGTAAATATATTTCCTTCAAGGAACTACCTGATGGGGCAATTTACACCGACCCTTTTTACCGGCGGGCAATTGAGCCGATGCTCAAGATTTTTGGTAATAACCACGAACTTTTTTTGCGGGTTGCCCACAAACTGGGAGGAGTCAGACATTCTATTGGGGATGTCAGTGTAATAGTTCCGGTGCTGCCAAAGGTATCTATAACCTATGTAATGTGGTCGGCAGACGATGAGTTTCCGGCCAGTGGCAATATTTTGTTTGATGCCTCCGCAGCAAATTATCTGCCTACAGAAGACTATGCCGTGGCTGCCAGTAATGTTGTTTACAAAATGGCAGGGATGGCAAGAGAAGCTAAGTAAGGCAAACTGAAAAGCTAAAACCCAAAGCTGTTGACGAAAGTCAGCAGTTTTTTTTATGCCGCGTGTTTATAAAAGTTGGAAAATTAGAGAAATTTTTGGAAACGGCAGGAATTGTTGGTATTAATGTATAATAAGTTTAAGCAAATATTTCAACTATTAGAGATAGAAAATATGTGAGAGCGGGGAGATATTATGGCGGTACGTAAAGGTAGAACAGTGAAATGGGTTTGGATTTTACTGTTCAGCGGGCTTATTATTTTTTCCCTTGGCATGATGGGCTTTTCTCAGGAAGACACTACCGCGCCGGAAATCACTGCACCTTTTCCTTCGGGTTTGGGGAAAAATCCGACTCCGTCCGTGGGAGCGGTGGTGTATGACAATGTATATGTTAGTCCTGAACAGTCATCACTGGTAATTGATAATGGAGCGCCGCTCACCGGACTGATTTATGAGAGCGAGAAACAAACTTTATCCGCTACTCCACCGGAGCCGATGAAGGACGGTGAACATACCGTCCTGTTAAAGGCCAGGGACGGAAGCGGCAATACTTCTACATTGAGTTGGAATTTTAGGATCGATACCACCCCACCGGAAATCACCAAGGGAGCGCCGGCGGAACAGGCAGTGCAGCAATTTAATACTAATATTTTACCTGAATATAATATTTATGTCAGTGATGTCAATAAGGTTAAGACAGCCAGGTTTTATCTGAATAATACACCAAATAGCAATGTGGGCTTGTTAAACTGGGGAACCGGTCAACTGGTCAGTATCCGGGGCCTGTCTCTGAAAGACGGACAGTTTGGCGCCCGACTTGAACTGGAAGATTATGCAGGTAATATCACGGTAAGAAACTGGACCATTGATGTCAGAGGGGTTCCCAATATTAGCGGATTGACGCCCAACGGTGTAACGACCAATTTTACTCCTGTTATTAAAGCCTATATCTCCGATAACTATTCAGGTGTAGATACAACTACGATGCTGCTGTCCATCGACGGCGGACCTGAAATCAATGTGGCGTCATATTATAATAAAACCTCCAGGTATTTATCTTACCCGATAACCACACCCCTCTCACCAGACAAACATACCGTAACTTTAAAGGCAAGATGCGCCAACGGCCATGAAACCACCCGAACATGGAGTTTTTGGTATGACCTGGCTGCTCCCAGGGTAACCAGAACTGTTTTGATTAACTATCCGGAGTATACAGGTCAGAAGACAGAGTTTACAGTTAATGAAGGCGTTTATCTGGAAAAGGGGAAGGACCTTTGGTTTGCTTTTGTTATCTCCGAGGAACTGGCCAGTTTTGCAGTTTCTCTTGACGGAGTTCCGGCACCGGCCAGATTTTCATATGATATTGCGGGCAGCATGTACAAGCAAACCGTTACTATTGACAAACGGACTCTGGTTGACGGTCCCCATACGATTGTTGTAAATATTTCTGATGCCAGTAATAATAAAGCTACCCACACCCTTAACTTCAAAGTTGCAGAAGCGCCGAAAATTACCGGAGAATACCCGGTAAACCTGGCCAAAATACCTATCCAGACCGACTATTCCGGCAAGGTTGTCAACGATCGCCGGGGAGAGGCGGTTATCAGCAATACCAGGCCGGTTATATCTATGAAGATAACGGATGGCAACAGTTCACTGAGTGCCGAAAATATTGTATTTAAGTTAGACGGGGAGGCCAAAGATTTTGTCTACGACCTGGGATCAGGTATTTTAACCCATACCCCTTCAGTGGACCTGCCCAATGAAACCGTCCACACAATTTCTGTTAAGGTTACAGATTCAGCCGGAAACACTACCGGCAGTGAATGGAAATTCTATATCAATTCATATCCTGCTATGCCCTGGGCTACAGATAAGACATGTGTAAACTGCCACCCTGACAACCGCAATATCCACATGCCTGCTCCCCAGGCGGCTGATCAATACGGAACAAAGTGTAACACCTGCCATAGTGAAAACACCATGGCAAAGCTGGAGCAAAGATGTATTGACTGCCATCAGTCCCAGTGGCACATTAAGGCATACCCGCAGGGACCATATCATGAGGTTTCCCATAAGGACCAAACGGGAATTCCTTTTGTACAGCTTGATACCATTCATCAGGCCGATCCAGGCCAGTGCGCCGCCTGCCATGCCAAATCCATCAACCGGGAGCACCAGCGTCCGGAAAGAACCGATGCCAACGGCAATCCCATTACTTGTGACACCTGTCATCTGAATACATCACCCACAGTTGTCCAGGCCATTTACAACAGTCAAACCAACTGCTCCGGCTGCCACAACCTGGGTGAGGGCGGTCACGAGGAAATGCACATAACCAAAATTGACGCCAACTGCACCAAAGTATGTCACAAAAACAGCCTGACTCAGGAGCATATTAATAACCCAAAAACGCAGACTAAAGTCCTTTCCTGTGATACCTGCCATGGTAGCAAAAACCCCAATGTGGTAGCGGCTATAACGACTAACCGGATTGAGTGTGCTTCCTGCCATACGGAAGCCCATAACATGCTCTTCGCATTGACTCCGGACCATGACATTCCGCTGTTCACCGGGCTTGGATGG
>JAJZQD010000108.1 GCA_021847735.1 Bacillota bacterium
ATCTGCTTTGAATAGTCTGGAAGTATATGCTCTAATGGTCAAAAATCAGAAACGGGAAAGATTGGAATAAGGAGGGTTCAAAATGCATTTACCAAAATTTGAATACCTTGAACCTGGAGAGACTAGTGAAGTAGTAAGTATACTGGGAAAATACCGGGGACAATGTTCTATTATAGCCGGAGGCACGGATTTGCTGGTAGCTATGAAACAACGTAGACAGACCCCCAAGTATGTTATTAGTCTAGCCAAAGTTTCAGAGCTAAAGCAAATCCGGGAAGAGGCAGGAATGATTTCTATAGGTCCGCTGGCTACCTTGGAAGAGGTTGTCGCCTCGGGACCTATTCAGAAAAAGTTGCCGGTGCTGGCACAAGCGGCCTGGGAAGTAGGATCCCCACTGCTGCGGACTGTCGCAACCATTGGTGGCAATCTTTGTCTGGATACCAGGTGCAGGTTTTATAACCAGTCTGAGTTTTGGCGGGGTGCCAGACCGGACTGTTTCAAGGCCGGAGGGGTTATCTGTCATGTTACCAATAAGGAAAACACTTGTTACTCCACTTTTTCAGGGGACATAGCCCCAGCCCTGATTGCCCTAAACGCCCAAATCCAACTGATAGGTGATGGCGATGAGCGATGGCTCCCCCTGGCTCGGTTTTATACCGGGGTAGGCAGGATCCCTAATTTGCTGGCTGCCGGCGATAATGAGGTATTGACAGAAATTAAAGTTCCGTTGCCGGCCGACGGCACCAAAGGGTTGTACCGCAAATATCGTTTCAGGGAATCTATTGACTTTCCGCTGGTTGGTTTGGCGGCAATCCTTAGAGTTGACCCCGATGACGGAATCTGCCAGGAAGCCTGTTTGGTATTTTCAGGTGTGGGCTCCCGACCAGTTCAGGCGGCAGAGGCTGAAAATAAATTGATTGGTAAAAGACTCAATGAGGACATAATTGCAGCTGCTGCAGAAACGGCGGCAGGTGAGGTTCATCCGGTTAAAACAGACAGAGTCAATCCGCAGTTTAAGAAAAAAATCGTCAAAGCGATGGTTAGGGAGGCATTTACTGAGTTGGGAGGGGTTAAGTCGTGAAAAGATTGATCAACATTGTGGTAAACGGTGAGCCCCACGAGGTAGCGGTAAATCCGGAACAAACTCTGTTGGAAATACTCCGGGAGGAACTGGGACTTACAGGGACAAAAAAGGGCTGTGATCAGGGTGAATGCGGTGCCTGTACAGTTTTGGTTGATGGTAAACCGGTAAGTTCCTGCCTGGTACTAGCCGTAAGCGTAAACGGCAAGTCTATAGCAACCATTGAAGGACTCAGCCAAAATGGACGGCTTCACCCGCTACAGGAGGCGTTTGTTCAGCACGGGGCTATACAATGCGGGTTCTGTACTCCGGGCATGTTATTAGCTGCTAAATATTTGTTAGAGAATCGTCCGCTGCCAAGTGAGCAGGAAATTAAGGAAGCTATTGCCGGAAATATCTGTCGTTGTACAGGGTATGTAAAAATTATCGAAGCAATCACAGCAGTAGCGCACAGCACTGCCCAGTGAGAATTAAGAGAGGAGGTAACTAAATGAGTAAGTATGCAGTGGTAGGTGAGGGTTTACCTAGAATTGACGGACCGGAGAAAGCCACCGGCCAGGCAAAATTTACTGTTGATATAAAACTTCCGGGAATGCTTTACGGCAAAATTTTGCGGAGCCCCTATCCCCATGCCCGGATTATCAGTATAGATACCAGTGCTGCTGAAGCTTTACCGGGGGTTAAGGCGGTGATTACCGGAAAGGATATCGGAGAAGTCCGCTATGCCTTTGTTGATACGCCACGCTACCCGGCTGATGAAAGGCCGCTTGCTATAGACAAGGTTCGGTATATTGGTGATGAGGTTGCTGCAGTGGCAGCAGTGAGTGAAGCAGTGGCCGAGGAAGCCCTTGGATTAATTAAGGTGGAGTATGAAGTGCTGCCTGCTGTGTTTACCCCTGAAGAAGCAATTAAACCAACAGCAGCTGTAATTCATGAGAATTCTTTGGAAGGGACATCGGCTTGGGAAGAGTGGGGTGCAGCAGGAAGAAGCCATGACTACAGAGCCGAAGTGGACATAGACAATGCCAGTGCCCGGTCGGCAATTAGCTTTGGAGACGTTGAGGAAGGATTTCGCCAGGCCGACCACATCCGGGAAGATAGCTTTGACGCGGCTGCTACTGCCCACTGTGCCCTGGAGCCCCATGCTGCGGTGGCTAGCTATGACCCGGTTAACGGTAAGTTGGATCTTTGGCTGTCCACAATGGGCATCTTTTTAAAGCGATTTGTCCTCAGTAAGGCCCTAAAAATGCCGATCAGCAAAGTGAGGGTACGCCATTCTTATGTAGGAGGGGCCTTTGGTGGGAAAATTGATGTTTTTCCGTACGAGTTTTGTGCGGCTTATCTCTCGATGAAACTGGGCCGACCTGTAAAGATTGAGTTGGACCGGGAAGAGGTTTTTACTACTACGCGCCAGAGACACCCTATAAGTATTAAGATTAAAACCGGGATCAAAAAAGATGGCACAATTGTCGCTCAGGATATTAAGCTCTATGCCGATAACGGGGGCTACCGGGGGTCAGGAGCTATAGTGGTTTTCCTTTGCCATGGTTTTAGTTTCCCTGTTTATAATATACCAAATTACCGTTACGAGGGCATAGCCGTCTACACTAATAACCCTATTCGCGGTCCGCAGCGGGGTCACGGTGCCCCCCAGGTACGTTTTGCCATAGATTCCCAACTGGACATGATTGCCAGAGAGCTTGGCCTGGATCCGGTGGAGGTAATGCTGAAAAACGTGCGGCATAAGGGAGATGTCCTGCCCAACGGGGACAAACTGAATAGCTGTGGACTGAGTGATGCTATTCGGGGGGCAGCGCAAGGTGTAAACTGGACTGTCGGCCGGAGTCAATTGAATAAGGGTGAAGACTGTGCCAAAGGATCTGGAAGGGACGGTGCCAGGTTCCGCCGGGGAGTGGGTATGTCCCTTTGTTCGATGTTTAGTGGAGCCATGTACTATCCCTTTGCTTCGGCTGCAATGATTAAACTCCATGACGATGGTTCAGCCACTTTATTTACAGGAAGCCAGGAGTTGGGCCAGGGTATCTATACTACCTTGGGTCAGGTAGCTGCTGAGGAATTAGGAATTGGATTGGATGATATCCGGGTGGTGGCTGGGGATACCGAAATAACCCCCATTGACCTGGGCAGTTTCTTGAGCGGTGGAGCATTGGTAACAGGTAATGCCGTCAAATTAGCAGCGGCAGATGCCCGGCGGCAATTGTTGGAAGTAGCTGCCGAAATCCTGGAGGTAAAGGTGGAAGATCTGAATTACAGAAATAAACAAATCTTCGTTAAGGGGAACCTTGATAAATCCATATCTTACGCGAAAGCCATTCAGGGTAGCGTTTTCCGGAAAAATGGCAACCCAATTATCGGCACAGGATCATATAAAGGTAATCCCGAGACAGACCGGTACCCCAGCTTGGCTAAAGCCAAGGGCCTATTTACAAGTGCTTATGGTTTTTGCGCTCAGGCTGTGGAAGTAGAGGTTGATACTCTGACGGGTAAGGTTAAAGTACTCAAGGCCTCTACGTTCCACGACTGTGGATTTCCTCTGAACAAAACGATAGTGGAAGGCCAGGTGGAAGGTTGCGTTTCAATGGGGATGGGGCAGGCACTATCTGAGGAAATCGTCCTTGAGAAAGGGCAGCTATTTAACGCGTCATTTCTCAATTACCGACTGCCAATTGCTACTGATACTCCGGAAACCAAGGACGGTCTGGTAGATAGCCTGGAGCCTAACGGTCCGTTTGGAGCCAAAGAAGTAGGGGAGGGGGCTGTTGCAGGAATGCTTGCTGCAGTAGCAAATGCAGTTAACGATGCTGTCGGGGTTAGGATTTACAGCACGCCTATTACTCCTGATAAGGTATTATCTGCACTACAGGGTTAGTGTGCGCCCCTTTCGTTGGGCTGAGTTCAGCTCGCTTGAAATTAAAGAAAACGCCGCTTGTGCTGTTGTGCATACAAGCGGCGTTTTGTGTAAGCAGGCATGGGCGACAGCCGGGTCTAAATGAATAAATCAGTAAAACCTATTGACAAATTCATACGAAACACGATATTTTTGTTCTAACCGAATAAATAGAAAAAAGGAGGGGATTTGTGCCTATTATGCTAAGTAAAGAGAAAATTATTGAAGCCGCCGTTGAGCTTTTTAAAGAAAAGGGCTATGCAGCTACAACTGTACAGGATATCGCTGACAAGCTGGGTTCTGCCAAGTCAGCACTTTATTATTATATTCAAAGCAAGGAAGAAGTTTTATGGGAAATCATCGATCATACTATGACTACCGCGGAACTGCGTATTCAAGAATTAATGAATCAAGAGATGCCCGTGGTAGAACGAATTGAAAAAATAATTTATAATCAAATCATGAGTGTGAGGGACGATGCCCACTATATGGTCATTTTCTTTACTGAGCGGACACACCTACCCGTAGGAAGATTAGAAGAAATTAACGCTCGCAGCCGCAATTACGAGGAAAAAATTGCAGCGGTAATTCGAGAGGGAATTACTCAGGGAATACTGGAACCGGTTGATGTTATCCCTGCTGTCTACGGCATTATAGGTATGTGTAACTGGGTATATCATTGGTTTAACCCTAAGGGTCCCAGTTCAGCGGAAGAAATCGCAGAATTATTCTCCCGAATGATTTTGCGTGGATTTCTTAAGCAATAGCATACTAACAATTAGGATAGGGGGCCAACAGCGGCCTTTTTTCCGTTCTAGGTGAATTAGCCTCAATGGCGTAATGCTACATTTCCCCCCAAAGTTATACAAATTTTTTAACTGACTGGAAGGTGTTTGGTTATTTCAGGAAGAATCAATATTATTTAGACTGTTTGGAATAAAAGAATATTGAATATATAGGAGGGAACAGGTTTTGGCTGCAGATGTATTTTTTACTGATATGAGGACCAAACAAGGTATGAGTTTGCTTGACAAAGTGGAAAAGCTTTTTGACCGGGCAGGGTTTGCTCAAATGATTAGACCTCAAAAATTGGTGGCAGTAAAATTACATTTTGGGGAAAAAGGCAATACCGGCTATATCAGGCCACAGTTTGTTCGCACCGTT
>JAJZQD010000109.1 GCA_021847735.1 Bacillota bacterium
GAGACTTCCTGCTGCACCTCTTTTACACTTCTTATGAGCCAACAAATCAAAAAAGCAAACCATGGTATGCGGAATTAGACCTTAACCCCCACGAATTAATATTTTTAAAAAGACTGATGGGCATTGAGAAGAGATATAATGATATAACAGAAGTGGAAAAGGATTTCCTGAATTTGGGGGAGGGATAATCATGCAGCCGCCTGTGCTGGAACTGGTGGATTTGAAGAAAAACATCAAAAATAAAGAGATTATCCGGGGCATTAATCTGACCCTCGGTCCGGCGGAGATTCTGGGCTTTCTTGGTCCCAACGGGGCCGGCAAAACCACAACCATCAGGATGATCGTCGGATTAATCAGGCCCACCGCCGGTTCTGTCAAAATATGCGGTTATTCCATTGCTGACGATTTTATCAGGGCTATGTCTAATGTCGGATGCATCATCGAAAGCCCGGAAATGTACAAATTCCTGTCGGGCATGGAAAACCTGCGCCAATTGTCGAACATGGATAAACGGATAACCCGTCAGCGGGTCGACGAGGTGGTTGAGCTCGTGGGGCTGCAGAAACGGATAGAGGATAAAGTCAGCACTTACTCCCTGGGCATGAGACAGCGGTTGGGCATAGCCCAGGCTTTATTGTGCCGGCCAAAGCTTTTAATCCTGGACGAGCCGGTTAACGGACTGGATCCGGCGGGGATTACCGAATTCAGAAATCTCATCAGAAGGCTGGCCCATGAAGAGGAAATGGCCATCTTCGTTTCCAGTCACCTGCTGTCCGAGGCCCAACTGATGTGTGACCAGGTAGCCATAATCAGGCAGGGGAGTATTGTGAAAACTGCCACGGTGAAAGACATTCTAAATACCGAAACTGTAGAATGGCGGCTGGATAATCCGGTCAAAGCGGCGAGGCTGCTGAAGGAAAAATGGGGTATTGAGGCCCTCCGGGAAAATGGTAATACAATCACCGCTGCCGTGGGCGAAAACCGTCTGGAGCTCATCAACCAGGTGTTCGTTAACGAAGGAATAGAGCTCCGCTACTCTATCCCCCGGCAGAATACCCTGGAAGACATGTTTCTGGACCTTACAGAAGGTGATGAAATTGCTTAGACTGATTGAAAATGAGGTTTTCAAAATAATATTTAAAAAAAGGCTGCTGATCGTCTTCGGTATACTGCTGGTGTTGATCACGGCTTTTGCCTACGGACAAGATAACTCACTGAACAGAACCAAAGCCAGGCTGGCCGGGCGAATTGGGATAACGGCCAGCACCGACTGGAAAAAGCTTTGCGAACAGCAGATTATTGACCTGAAAAACAGACTGGAAAGCCCTTACGGCCATGAAGAAGACAAGCCGGCCACACGGGTCAGGATCGAGCAGCTGCAGTACTATCTGGAGAACAACATCAATCCGCTGGACAGTTCCGCCGCGAAGTTTACTACCCAGTTTATGGAACAATCTATTTTCCTCTTTTTGCCCCTCTTAATTATCATCCTAGCCGGGGATATCGTATCGGGAGAAGCGGCCAACGGGACAATAAAACTGATTCTGACCAGAAACATACCGAGATGGAAGGTGCTGTTAAGTAAATTAGCGGCCCTACTCATGCTGGAAATCATTGTACTGTTGATGGCGGCGGTGATATCCGCAGCAGTATCAGGGGTTTTTTTCGGCTACGGCGGCTGGACGGCGCCGGTGGCTACCGGCTTTAGAGTCATCGGGGACAGGCTGGAAACCCTCGGGGTGGTCAATGTGCCCCAGTGGCAGTATGCGCTGATGGTTTACGGTCTCGCCTATTTTGTATCAATAGTTGTTGGTACCGTTTCTTTTATGATTTCGGTGCTGGTTAAGAGTACTTCGGCTTCTATCGGGGTTATGATGTCCGCCCTCATAGGCGGAAATTTTCTCAGCCATTTTATGTCTGACTGGAAGATAACCCGCTATCTGTTTATGGTAAATTTGCGGCTGACGGATTACCTGGCGGGGTCATTCCAACCCGTGGCCGGCATCAATATGGCTTTTTCGGTCACTGTCCTGTCGGTATGGGCTGTGGCAGCGCTGGCTATCAGCTTTGTTTATTTTATGAGACAGGACATTCTTGTTTAGGAGGAGTTAGTTTTGCTTAAGAGAATAACCTGGTTTTCGCTGTTGATTATCACCGCGGCCGGTTTTGTCGCCCTGTCCATCGGGTTTTTTAAGGCCCAGCAGGTCACTGGCGGCAGAACGCCGACAGCCGGTAAAACGATAAAAACGGAAAACATCCCCACGAAAACTGCCGCTGCTGCAAAGGAGTCCAATGCTGTCAGAATCGTTGTGATGGGCGACTCGGTGGCGAAAGGCACCGGTGACGAAAAGGGCAAAGGATTTTCCGGCTACCTGAAGGATTATCTGAAAAACCAGACCACAAAGGACATTTCGGTGGAGAATATAGGCATTGACGGTCTTAAGACCGACGGACTCCTGGAAAGGCTGCAGGATCAAAAGCTCCATTCCCTCATCGCCGCTTCCGACATGGTGGTGATATCCATCGGCGGCAATGACCTGCGCGTCCTGAGATCACGCGGCGACTCCACGAAGGAAGCCGGGTTTGGTAATCTGGAAGGGATTTACCTGAACAATCTGAAGGAGCTTCTTAAGGGTGTAAGAAAAAGCAGTACCGATACATACATAGTATTCGTTGGTCTGTACAATCCATATTTGGATGCGGCTGCATCTTACGAAGATACACAGCTTGTCAGTACTTGGAACTATGATACTCAAAGGCTCATTGAAGCCGATCCCAAAGCGATCTTCATCCCCACCTATGATATTTTCAAATTCAGCTTAAACCGGTTCATCGCTTCCGACGGTCTCCATCCAAATTCTCTGGGGTATCAGGCCATTTCTAATAGAATAGCCAAATCTGTTGAAAATGTGTTCAATGGAGAATGAGAAGAGTATCATAACGATACTTTTTATTATTTACCAGAATAGAGAGAAATTTGTCAAAAAATGTAGAATAACTTAACGTTATTTAGCTAATTAATGCATTCGACGGGGTGGGATTCCATGAAAAAGTTTCTTTACAGCAGAGCCCTGGATGAAACGGCTGACGGAATGAAATCGGCAGGGTGAAGTCATCGGCGCCATCCTGGTATTTCATAATGTTAGTGAAAAAAGGGATTTGCTGCGTCAGATGATTCACCAGGCCTACCACGATTCCCTAACCGGGCTGCCGAATCGAATCCTGTTTAACGACCGGCTTGCCCATGCCATCGCTCAGGCCAACCGAGACAGCGAGTTGCTGACTGTGCTTTTTCTGGACCTGGACCGGTTTAAGAAAGTGAATGATATGATGGGACATGCCCGGGGCGATGAACTGCTCAAAGAGGTTGCGGCCAAAATGGTGAAATGTCTGCGTGATACGGATACCATAGCCCGTCTGGGCGGGGATGAGTTTGCCATACTGCTGCCGCGGATAAGCCACTTTCAGGATGTGTCCAGAGCGGCCCAGAAGATTATCGGTGTCCTGGAACAGCCACCGCTCCTTTGTGGAAGATGTCACCACTTCCTTTTTATTTTGAGCCAATGTAAGACTTTATCCGAACCCCGTTAAAAAAGATAACATTAAGGCATAATAACAACATCTTAAACAAGGGAGGGTTTCTGGTAATGACGGTTGGTGCCAAAGTAAAACAAACCTTATCCAGCTTGAAGAGTGTTAAAAGTACAGTAGATATTTATGCTGCCCAGAGTCAGCCGGCAGAGTCTTCAGCCGCGTTTCGGGAGGCGGCTGAAATGGTCAATGGCGTAATCAGTGATTTGGAAAAAAGGGTGCAAAAGCTTGAGTTCGAAGAGCCGCAGTATAAAGGTTTATAAAAGAGAGGTAAAAAAATGAGCGAATGGCTTATAGTATTGCTTAAGTCCACAGCCATGTTTTTCCTGGCACTTATTTTAATCAGGATTATGGGAAAAAGGCAGCCGGACATGGGTCCCTTCAATTTTGTTACTTATTCTGTGATCGCGGTTTTAACGGTCCTGATCTCTGTCAATGTAATCAGGAATCTGGTTTTCGGACTTATTACTTTGGGTGTCTGGGTTGCCCTTCCGATAGCCCTGGATTTTCTGGCTGTAAAAAGCAAATGGGTACATGACCTGATTAACGGGAAAGCCATCATTTTGGTCAAGGACGGCAAGGTAATGGAGGAAAATTTAATACAGGTGCGATATACGGGGGAGGAACTTTTGCGGGAGCTGCGCTCCAGGAATGCCTTTAATCTGGCCGATGTGGAATTTGCTGTGATGGAGACAACCGGGGATGTTAATGTTTTGTTGAAATCAGAGAAGCAGCCTGCCACGCCTTATGACTTGGGGAAGCAAGTTGCCCCCCGACCCGAATCTCAAACGGTAATCCTGGATGGTAATGTGCTTGATGAACCGCTGGCTAATTTGGGACTTAACCGGGAATGGTTAAATGACCAGTTGGAGCGACTGGGTGTATCCCCGGCCAATGTCTTCATCGGTCAGGTAGACGGGACCGGCGAGTTGTATGCCGACCTTTTTGATGATTCCCAGCAGGTGCCGCAGCCAAAAGTCAAAGAACTGCTTTATGCCAATCTTGAAAAAGCAGTGGCCGATCTGATGAGTTTTGCTCTGGAAACCAATGACCTGCAGGTGAAGGAAATGTATGCAAAAAATGCCGGAAAACTAAAACGGGTAATGGAAAAATTGAAACCATACCTGTTACGATGAGGTGACTTGAGATGTCTGACAAAAAAATAAAAAAATTAACTCCGACCCAACAGGAATATCAGGTTTTTGCCAAAGCCAGGGAGCCCAAACGACCGGTTTTAAAGAATGTTGTCAGAGCATTTATTGCCGGGGGGATTATTTGTACCATCGGGCAGGGTTTACAGGTGTTATTTATTAAATATTTCGGGTTTTCTGAAGTGACTGCCGGTAATCCCACTTCCGCGGTTTTGATAATAATATCAG
>JAJZQD010000023.1 GCA_021847735.1 Bacillota bacterium
GTTTGCGGCTTTGGCCGCAAACCTTCCTTTTTGAAATTGTCATCATGTGTTTTAAGCATTCACGTCCTACTGCCTACTCCGTCTACTGCCTACTGCCTACTTCACTTACTGCCTACTCAACTCTCATCCCCCGATTTGGGTCATTACGCGACTGTTTCCATCCCAGCCCGACTGCTCCAGATCGTGTTTTTCCGGCTTACTATTGATGGCTAATCTGATGATGTTTGACAGTTCGAGCTCTGAGGCGCCGCTGCGCAGGGGAGTTTTCAGGTCAATCTCCCTCGGCGACTGCAGGCACGGGCGCAGTTGGCCTTCCGCTGTAAGGCGAAGACGGTTGCAATTACTGCAAAAATGGTTGCTGATAGGGCTAATAAATCCTATGGTGCCAGGTGCGCCGGGTATCCTGTAATACTTGGCGGGGCCGGCGCCAGCCACTTCCTTTTCGGGAACAATATGCCACTTACTGCTTACTTTCTCCAGCAGTTCGGCTGTTGATATATAATAGCCACGGGCTGTCAGCTTGCTTGCCCCGATAGGCATTAATTCAATAAACCTGATATGCAGGGGCATTTTCAGGGTCAACCCGATAAAGTCCTGTATTTCGTCATCGTTGAAACCCCTAATGGCAACAGTATTTATCTTGACAGGGTCAAATCCGGCGTCCCTGGCCGCTTCTACCCCCTGCCACACCTTGCCGAGCCGGCCGCCCCTGGTTATTTGCGCAAACTTTTCGGGAGACAGGGTATCAAGACTGATATTGACTCTTTTTAACCCCGCCTTTTTCAAACCGGTGGCCATTTCGGGCAGCAGGATACCGTTAGTCGTAAGGGCAATGTCATCGATTTCCGGTATCTTGTCCACCATTTCGATTAGGTCCGTGATTCCCTTCCTGACAAGGGGTTCCCCCCCTGTGAACCTGATCTTCCTGATGCCGACCATAACCGCGCTCCTGATAACCTGTAAAATCTCTTCAAGGCGCAGAACTTCCTCATGAGCAGTGAGTTCAATACCCTCTTCAGGCATGCAATAAACACACCTGAGGTTACATTTATCTGTAACTGATATTCTCAGATAATTGATGTTACGTTGAAATGCATCGTTCATTATAATTTCATCCTTCCTGATGGCAGGAATTCTATTGCCCGCCGGCAGTATCCGGTGTCCTGTATACGACCTGGCCTGTAGTGCGCATGCTGTATCCGCCAAGCTTTTCCACACTGCGCCGGAATTCAGAGTTAGCCAGGACATCCAGGAGGCTCGAAATATATGGGGTTTCCCAATATACCTCGGGAATAACAAGGTCAAAGCGTTCTTCTGTCACCGGGTGAAAATGCAGGTTGAGGGCGTTTGCCGCCGCGAGGATACCAAGACCCACGTCAGCGCTTCCCCCGGCCACTGCAGCGGCCACAGCCATGTGGGTGTATTCTTCTCGTTCATAACCCTCCACAAGTGCTGGGTCGATGTCTTCTTTGCGTAGATAATGGTCGAGGAGCAGCCTGGTACCCGCCCCTTTCTGGCGGTTGACAAATTTCATGTTGGGCCTGGCCAGGTCCACAAAGGTCCTCACTCCCCGCGGATTGCCCCTAGGAACGATGAATCCCTGCTGCCTGTATAACAGGTTAACAATCACAACCCGCATTCCGGGTAACAGCTTTTCAACATAAGAAATGTTGTACTCTCCGGTCTCTTCGTCCAGGAGATGAACCCCTGTCAGGTGCGCTTCCCCTCTCCTTAGTGCCAGCAACCCCCCCAGACTTCCCACGTGGGCGGACGACAGGCTCCGGCCGGGGTGCATTTGCCTGAGGTAATTTCCCAGGATATCTATTGATACATCATGACTGCCAATTATCACTGTCGTGTCGTCTATTTCCCGGCGGTCACGCAGCAGCTCAACCTCAATTTCCGCGCCGGCTTCAAAACCCTCCAGAAACTTGGGGACCTTTAAAATACCATCAGCCCTGATTAAGGAAGTCAGGACCCCGGCGCCGCGGGATATGGGTGTGGCAATAGTTTTCTCCCCTACCCGGCCCAGCTTAACCCGCACAAACTCGTCTACACCCTGTGGCGAAACAAGTTTTCGGGACAGTGCCGCCGGCATGGCTTGCCGGGCAGGAAGGCAAAGGCCGGATTTAGCTTCCAGCAAAGGTTTTAAAAACAATTCACAATTAAGAATGGCTGAAACCGGGTAGCCTGGTATCCCCAATACCGGTTTGCCGTCTATGATGCCCAGCACCACGGGTTTGCCCGGCTTTATTGCCACCCCGTGGACTATTATCTCCCCCAGTTCTCCGATGATTGACGAGGTGAAATCTTCGGAACCGGCGGAAGACCCGGCATTTATCACTACTATATCGGAAGTTGATACAGCGTTTTGAATGCGCTCCTTCAGCAGGTCATAATCATCCGCAGTAATAGCGTACCTGACTGCCTTGCCGCCCCACTCCTCCACCAGGCCGCCTATAATCCTGGAATTGTACTCTATAATATCACCCGGTTTAAGCTCCGAACCAGGCTCTACGAGTTCCGTGCCTGTAGGCAGGACGGACACTGTAGGCAGGGGGCGGACCGGTATCCCGGTTACCCCTCCCGCCAAGATACCGCCTATATCCATCGGGCGCAGGCCGTGGTTGGCCGGGACAATCATTTCGGTAGTTACGACATCTTCTCCCAACGGGCGCACATGCTGCCATGGTGCAGCGGCAGCGACAATTTCTATTTCATCATCGGAGAGAAAATGGACCTGTTCAACCATGATAACCGCATTACAGCCAAAAGGTAAAGGGTCCCCTGTATCCACCGGAAAGGCTTTAACACCGATTTTCAGAGCCAGCGGTGCGGTTTCCATGGCCTTAAAAGTATCTTCAGCCTTTACGGCCATCCCGTCCATCGCCGAAGCATGGTAATGGGGCGACGAAATCCTGGCGAAAACCGGTTCTGCCGTAATTCTGCCAAGGGCGTCATCCACAGCCACAAGTTCACCGGCCGGTAGCTTGAGGGCCCCCAATTCCTTCAGCCTGCCAAAATATTTATGCTCAGCCTCATCCAGAGGTGTGTTCTCAAGATAAATGTTTCTTTTTTTCAAAGTTTCACCGCCTTCTGCTAAAAAAGGACAACGTCCACTTCTTCCCCTGCTTCCAGGCCTTCTTTGGCCATAGGGATAATCACCATTCCGTCTGCCTTGACCATAGTGGTTATAAGCCCCGATTTTCCCAAGACCGGTTCCGCAACCGGGAGCTCCCCGGTTGCCCTTAGGGCAACCCTGATGTAGTCAACCCTACCGCTGGCGGAAGCCATACTTCTGCCCATGGCGGCCCGGACCGTCCGGCGGCCGGGAGATGAGAAACCTAGCCCCAGGTAAGCCCTTATCAGAGGGACCAGGAAGATATCTGCCAAAACCATGGCCGAGGCAGGGTGTCCCGGCAATCCGAAGACCGGTTTGTTGTCAACCACTCCCAAAATTGTCGGTTTACCCGGTTTGACCGAAACGCCGTGTACCAGCACGCCGGGTTCCCCAAGGGCGCTAAAAACCGCGGAAGTAACATCCCTGGTCCCAACCGAACTGCCCCCGGAGACCACCACAATATCGGTTTCCCGCAGGGCTTTTTTTAGCGACTGCTCTAAATGAGAAAATTCGTCCGGGACAATGCCGTACTGGACGGCCTGTCCGCCCGCTTCTTCCACCACTCCTGCAACGGCAATGGAGTTTATATCTCTTATCTGACCCGGTCCCGGCGTTTGCCGGGGGTCAATAATTTCGTCCCCGGTAGACATAATGCCTACAAGCGGTCTTGGCACAACCGGGCAGGATGTAATCCCGACACCGGCAATGGCCCCCATTTCCTGCGGTCTCACCGCGCTACCGGCCTTCACCACAATCTGGCCCTCCCTGATGTCTTCGCCCCGCTCGACCACATTCTCCCCCGGAGCCACGGGTTTTAGGACCAGAATAGTTTTGCCGTCCAACTGCTCTGTATATTCAACCATGACTACGGCGTCAGCCCCGCCGGGCAGCATACCGCCGGTCGATATTTTTACGGCTTGCCCGGAACTAACGGGGTCAGCTGCATTCTGGCCCATGAACACCTCGCCAGCCACCTCAAGCATAGCAGGCATTGCCTCAGTAGCCCCGAAGGTATCACGGGCCCTTACGGCATACCCGTCCATGGTAGAACGGCTAAAATCGGGGACATTCACTCCGGATACTATATCCTTCGCCAGGATACGGCCGAGGGAAATTAGGAGGGAAACTTCTTCCGCCTTAACCTCCGGCAGGGATATGTTTTTTTTAAATACCTCCCAAGCCTGTTCGACAGACATCAGTTTAAACAGTTCAGCCATTGCAACCTCCGGTAGATATTTGCTAGAAACACCCAAGCTGACAGCTCTTTATTTTAATCTTCAACTCGTCCGCCGCTTTCCCGATAAGGATTAGTTCCACACCAAGTTTCTCGGCCAAACTGTGGGCATCAGCACAGCTTATCCTGCCCTCGGGTGCGGCCTTCTTTAGCGCTTCCAGAACGTTGTCAGGTATCTTTACCAATGTCAATACCCCCTTTTCCCCCGGTGGCTAACGATTAGCATACCGGTTAGATAAATTGCTGGCCCCAAACAAAAACACCCGGAAAGGGTGCATTTTATACAATCTCCTTTCCAAGTACGGGAGGCATCCCGGTTTCCCGCAGACACCCTTAAACCCGGCAAAGCCGGTTTGGGCTAACAACCCGTACTAATAAAAAGCCTTAGGGCAGTTAGCTTCGGAGCCGTTATTCACTTTAATTAACTCTTTTGTTAATTCACATTATACCCTGTTTATTTATGTTTAGCAATTGTATGTATATTCTTTCCCGAATGGGCAAACAATTTCCTGTAAGTCAAGCGGGAGGTGAGAAAAAATGAAGATAAGCGGAAGAACTAAGCTTACCGGGAAAATCAAAGACATAAAGACCGGTGCAGTAATGGCCCAGGTTACCCTTGACGTTAACGGCCAGCAGGTGGTATCCGCTATAACCAATGACTCTGTCTCCGAATTGAATTTGAAGATGGGTGACGACGTGACAGCCTTGATTAAATCCACTGATGTAATGATTATGAAGTAAAAACCGGGGCCCGCCGTGAAGCGGCGGGCAACCGGAACATACCTTATATTAGTTCTGCGGCTATTTGGGCCAGTTCGGACCGTTCGCCCTTTACAAAGGTTACATGACCGGATAGTTTTACCCCTTTAAACTTCTCGACAACATAGGTTAATCCGTTACTGCTGGAATCGAGGTAGGGGTGGTCTATCTGGTGGGGGTCCCCGGTAAGGACAACTTTGGTGCCCTCGCCGGCCCTGGTCAGAATGGTTTTAACCTCATGCGGGGTCAGGTTCTGAGCTTCATCTACGATGATGTATTGGCGAGGCATGGTCCGGCCCCTTATATATGTGAGGGCCTCCAGTTCCAACTGGCCTTTCTCCTTAAAGTACCGGACCGTTGTCTCGATATTGTTGGTCTTGGGTTTTTCATGATCACCCTTATCTTTCTTGGAATCTTTGCCGGAACCGAAAATGTACTCAAGGTTGTCATAGATAGGGCTCATCCAAGGCCGCATTTTATCATCTTTGTCACCCGGCAGGAAACCGATGTCCCCCCCGAGAGGAATAACCGGCCTGGTTACAACAAGTTTCTTGTAGGTCTCTTCGTCAATAGTCTTTTCCAAGCCCGCCGCTACAGCCAGTAAGGTTTTGCCTGTTCCCGCCTGACCCACCAGGGTTACCAGTCTGACATTGTCATCCATCAGGAGTTCCATGGCGTATCTCTGCTCCTTATTGCGGGCCCTAATACCCCAAGCCTCGGTATTTCCGTAAAGCAGTGGAACAAGACCCTTTTTCTCCGGGTTATAGCGGCATAAGGCGGACTGGCCGTTGCCGTTTATGTCCACAAGGGAGACAAACTGATTAGCATAAAGGGCCTCAGGGTCATCCTCAGGTTTATCCCAGGGGATAAAACTGTTGCTGTAAAATTGGTTAATCAGTTCCGGTGCAACTTGTATTTCAACAGCCCCGGTATACAACTCGTCGATGTTTACCTTATCTGTCTTAAAATCTTCAGCCTCAATTCCGGCAACATCGGCTTTAATTCTCAGGTAGGTGTCTTTGGTTACAAGAGCTACCTTGCGGTCCGGAAACTCTTCCTTGTAAGCCATTGCCACTGCCAATATCCTGTTATCCGCCTTAAACTGTTCAAGACCTCCGGAGAGTTTCTCCAGTTTCTGGTGGTTTAACTCAACCTTTAAAGTCCCTCCGTTTTCTAAAGGTACACCCTCAAATATTTTCCCCTTATGGCGGAGTTCATCGACTAATTTAGCCACCCGGCGGGCATTCCTGCCTACCTCGTCCTGCCGGCGTTTCTGATTGTCCATTTCTTCTATGGCAATCAGAGGAATGACAACGTCATTATCCTGAAACTTAAAAATTGCCTGCGGATCGTGAAGCAGAACATTAGTATCAATGATGAAGATTTTGTTCAAAAACATCGCCGCCTTTCCCGTCCTATTGGACTTATAATAATTTTATTCGACAACACCGTCCCCGTCTCCTTCATTTTCAGCTTGATTTAATTCAATGATAAAAATGAAAAGTTTGCCAAAAGCAAACTTAATCTCCAAGATATATCAGCCGGTGCCTATTATCCCCTGTCAAGGGGAGTTTAACTAACTGGTCGGTTAATCCGTAACCATATTTAAAAAGGTAAGGGAAAATGTTCAGCACGCGCTCCTGCCAGTTATTCCGGGGAAACAGTTGGTTTTCCAGGGCGTGAAATCTTTTAACCGCCACATCACATGACTTCCTGTGGCACTGGTGGGCCTTTTTCTCCAGGTAATCCACCTGGTGCAAAATCCTGTTGAGGCTCTCATAGCCGTGTTTGGTCAACTCCGGGTCTATTACGGCAACCTTGCCCATTAGCTCCCCAAAGGACTTTTTAAGTTCATCAGCATAACCCCCGAATAACCTGTCAATCCCCAATCCATCCTGGGTTTCCAGGTAATCATCGAGCTTTCTCTTTATCCCGGCATACCCGTCACTGAATTTAACCCCGTATTTGTCCATGTGTTTGGCAATACTTCTTTCAATTAATGTAGTATTCACCCTCGGATATATGACAGGCATTCTCTGGTTAAATATAGGGTATATCTCGCGGTAAAGGGCATAGTATGATATTTCACCGGGGCCGGCCACATATGCCGTAATTGGCAGTAAAACATCCTGGGCAACCGGGCGAAGAACCACATTAGGGCTCAAAAGTTCCGGTCTGTTCCGGGCTAAATCTGTCAGGTCCCCGATAGACCAGACAAGTTCCCTGCCCCTTACGGTATAGACATCGCCTGACTTGAGCAAAGGCAGCCTTTCGCCATCCACGTAAAGGAAAAGGTGTACATGGTTTTCGAACGTTTCGACCTGCGGCTCAATCCCCAGTGTTCGCACCTTGGCCATACCGGACTGAAGTCTCTCATTAACCAGGTCAGTACTTTTCAGAAAATCCTCAAAAGTCCCGCTCAACAGCCTCCGTAACCCCTTTACCAGGGGATTGACCATAACCAGGCCGTGTTTTTGAAAAAGCCAGCACATAACGGCGGCAAACCAGTCTGCTAGGTTATCGCTCTCTGCGGCTAATTCCTTTAATTTATTCACTATACCCTCCTTCCACTCAGAGGGGCTTGTTTCTGCTTCCAGTTGTTCAATCAACCGGACCACGGCATCCGTAACAGGGATATGGCCTACGGATTGTTTACCAACGGGCTTTTCGTCAAGAGATGTCCTAACCAGTTCCTGCCGGTGGTTGACAAACCACAGGTGGTCTATTTCAGCAAAATCGTGGTCTTCAGATGCCACCCAGAACATGGGGATTACATTTCTTCCGGTACTGCGGGCAATTTCCCCGGCCAGTTGGATCACTGTAATAGTCTTATAAATTGTATATAGCGGCCCGGTACAGACCCCAGCCTGCTGACCGGTAATGACCACGGTTGTACTGGGGTCCTCCAGCTTGCCAAGGTTATCCCGGGTCGCGGTGCCACAGTGGAGTTTCTCGTTGTATTCCGTTAAAATACGGACCAGTTCGTTACGGTCCGTACGATAATCTCGCCTGATAACTTCATATCTGTCTTGAAAGGAATTGAATTCATAGGGGTTGTGCTCATACAAATGCCCTACTTCCGCAAAGTCTGCCAAGTACTTGTTGACCAATGGGCTTTGGTATTCTACAGGAACTGTTACAATTTTCAAACCGGTCTCTCCTTCACTGCCTTTATCCGGACGGCTCTTAATCTTTGACCACGGCAATCCGGCCGCTGCCGATACGTCCTACCTCTCCTATAACGGCTGCGTCTTTTACGCCTCTGGCGTGTAAATTTTCCAACAGCCTGTCCACCCTATCCTCCGGTACGGAAATCAATAGCCCGCCAGAGGTAATGGCATCTGCCAGAATAAGTTGGTCAGATTCCGTTAAACCAGGGGCAAAGTCAACAAACTGCTGCACGTACTTGAGGTTAGTCCTGGTGCCCGCGGGTACAATGCCCATATTCACGTAACCGCGGGCCGGTCGTAATACCGGCACCCGGGTCAAGAATATAGTCATAGTAACATTACTGGCCCGGGCCATTTCAGACGCATGCCCCAGCAGTCCAAATCCGGTTATATCCGTACAACCACTGACCCCAACCTCCTGCATTGCTTCGGCGGCATCCTTGTTTAATGCGGCCATAACGCTTACAGCCTCGGCAATTTCCTGGGGTGACGCCAGACCACCCTTAATAGCAGTGGTGATAATACCAATCCCCAAGGGTTTTGTCAAAACCAGGAGGTCACCCGGTTTAGCCCCGGCATTGGCTAAAACCTTGTCGGGGTGTATAATTCCTGTCACAGACAGGCCGTATTTCGGTTCGTTGTCTTCCACTGAATGGCCCCCAACCAGCACGGCGCCGGCCTCCCTGATCTTATCGGCCCCTCCTTTCAGGATTTCCGCTAAAACTTCAAGCTCCAGCCTCTCGGTGGGAAAGCAGATGATATTCATAGCCGTCAGCGGACGCCCACCCATAGCATAAATATCACTTAGGGAATTCGCTGCCGCAATCTGGCCATAGGAATAAGGGTCATCGACAACCGGGGGGAAAAAATCCACGGTCTGAATCAGAGCTATATTATCATTAATTTTGTAAACCCCCGCATCATCGCAGGCATCCAGGCCAACCAGCAGGTTGGGGTCTGGCCCGGACGGGGGAAGAAGCCGCAACACCTTTGCCAGGTCCTCCGGACCTATCTTCGCCGCTCAGCCTGCTTTGCATGACAGGGATGTAAGCGGACAGGGCTCTTTCTTTTCGGTCACAGTTTTCACCCCATTTCAATGATTTTTTCCAGGTGTCCGGCAATTATGTCTGTGTCGCCGTCAAGCATGGTCCTGGGGTCAAACAACAGCCGGTCTCTCTGAATTCTTGCCAGTACGGGAGGCTCCAATTGTCTCAGTTTTTCTTCCAAAACATTGACTGTCATCTTTGAGGGACTTAAGGACACCAAATATGTAGGCAGGTTTTCCTCGGGCAGGGCTCCCCCCCCCACCTGTGAGAAACCCTCGATTATTTCTATCACCGCTTCAGAACGGATTTTTTCCTGCAGCCGGCCAGCCAGGTATTTAGCCTGTAAACACAGTTCCGACCGGGGAATGGTTATCATTTTTAAGGTTGGAATCTCTGTCACCGCTTTTTCCTCATCCAGGTACAGGCGCAAAGTTGCCTCCATTGCCGCAAGGGTAAATTTGTCAACTCTCAGGGCTCTGGTCAGGGGGTTTTTCTTTATTTTGCTGATTAATTCACTGCTGCCCACAATGATGCCGGCCTGGGGCCCGCCAAAGAGTTTGTCCCCGCTGCAGGTAACTACATCCACACCGGCCGCGATAGACTCCCTAACCGTCGGTTCGTGGGTAATTCCGTATCTGCCGAAGTCTATAAGTATTCCACTGCCCAAGTCTTCAAATACCGGAACTCCCTTTTCCAGGCCCAACTTTACAAGTTCTTGGACAGATACCTCTGATGTGAAACCGATTATCCGGTAATTGCTCGTATGCACCTTTAGCAGCAGCGCCGTGTCCTCACAGACAGTATTTTCATAGTCCCGCAGGTGAGTCTTATTGGTTGTCCCAACTTCAACCAGGGCAGCACCACTTTGGGCCATAACATCAGGAATCCGGAAGGAACCCCCGATTTCGACCAACTGCCCCCGGGAAACGACAACCTTTTTACCTTTGGCAAGGGTATTCAAAACAAGCAGAACAGCAGCGGCATTATTATTAACCACAAGACCGGCTTCTGCCCCTGTCAGGCGGGATAACAATTCCTCGATATGAGAATATCGGGTGCCGCGTTCTCCCGTATGCAAATCCAGTTCCAGGTTCGAGTAATTGCCTGCCACATCATTAATGGCCTTTACCGCTTCTTTGGCCAGGACAGCCCGGCCCAGGTTGGTATGCAGGACTATCCCGGTGGCATTGATAACCCTCCGCAAACTTGGACGGGTCTTTTCATATACCCTTTTAACTACCATATCGACAATGGCATTTACTTCACATTTTTCGTTGCCCCTGTCCCCGCCTTGCAGAATAGTATCCCTTAAATCCTGAACCACTTCTGAGGCGGCTTCCGAAATTACCGAGTGCGGGTGGTTGGCCTGCAAATCCTTTATGCGGTTATTTTCCAGGATCACACCAATAGCGGGGAGCTGCCTTAACAAAGACTGTTTGGTCGCCATAAATAAACCCCTAACATCTGTTTTTGACCTTAAACCGGGTTCTCGACTTTTTTATTCTACAAATATTTACCTAATTCCTTTTTAATGGCTAAAAATGGTTTAGAGGGCCAGCTGTCTGATAATATCTTTGACGGTTTCCGCAGAATGGCGAAATTTTTCCCGCTCATCTGCACCGATCGGCAATTCCAGTGCCTGGCGAACTCCTGAGGCATTAACTATGGAGGGAAGGCTCAGGCAGACCCCGGAAACTCCGTAGATATCGCTGACCAGACTTGATACGGTGAGAATGGTGTTCTCGTCCCGTAAAATAGCTTCCATAATTCTTCGTACCGCAAGCCCGATGGCGTAATATGTGGCACCCTTTCCCCGAATAATTTTGTTGGCGGCGTTTTTCAATTCGTCAAATACTGCGTCCCTGTCAAGAGGCCTTAGTGGGTTTTGCACAAACCTACCGTACTCCTCGAGGGGAACACCCACTACATTGGCCAGGCTCCAGATTGGTACTTCGGTATCACCATGTTCACCAATGACATAAGCGTGTACATTAACGGCCGCTACACCGAAACAGTCGCTTAACATCTGGCGGAAGCGGGAGCTGTCTAAAACCGTTCCGGTGCCGATGACCCGCCTGGTCGAAAAACCGGAGATTTTCAGGGTAACCCAGGTGAGGATGTCTACCGGGTTGGTGACGACCAGTAATATTGCATCAGGACAGGCCGAACAGATCTTGGGGATAATATTTTTGAAAATTTCCGTGTTCCTGCTGACCAGGTCCAGCCTATTTTCTCCTGGTTTCTGGTTTACCCCGGCAGCAATCAGCACAACATCCGCCCCGGCAGCATCTTTGTAATCCCCGGCGGTAATCTGGACCGGTTTTACAAAGGAGCCTCCGTGCACCAGGTCCATTACTTCTCCGTTAAGTTTGTCCCTATTTATATCAATCATCACCAATTCCGAACATAAGCCGCTTATCAACATGGCATATGCCGAGGTAGCCCCGACAAACCCTGCCCCTACCACGGCAATTTTCCTTACCGGAATTTGGTTGCAAACCATTGTTTCCACCCCCGGTTTGTTTTGTAACTGCCCATCAGCCTGCCATCGAACCGCAAACCTTTTTTGTAAGACTAATCTTTACCGGGGTTTTCGCTTTTATACCATGTAACCATCTGACACTGTCAAGTTGGTTTTGCAGGCTACTCGCCGCTCACCACCTTGATAACCCGGAAGGGCAGAACAACGTCGTCCTTTAAATTTCCTCCCCTGATTTCCAACAGCCAGTCATTGTCCGGGATTCCACTGGGAACACTGATGATGACCGTGCCCTGTGACAAAGCCCCGGGGTTAATTGCGACTTCGGGCTGCCCCTTGGCTTTCAGGGAATAACGCCGGCCCTGCCGGTTAATCAGGGTAATGTCAGAGCGGAAGACCACTTTAACTGAGCCGCTATTGGCAATTAGAAGATCAATTACCTTCAACTCGTTACCCTGTTCCGGAGCGGGTCTTGCTTCCAGCCCAATTACGGCAATTCCTGTATCTCCACTCCATTTACCCTCAACAGTGCCGACCCCTGCCACAAAAACCCGGTAATTGAAATCACCTGCGGCAACACCGGAAAACCTATGATGTCCCGCCGCCAGACCCACTAAAATAATAAACAGTACTAAAGCGGCAGCTATAAATAGCCTTTTTTGCATAACCAAAATCATAATTATCCCTCCCTGTTTAAAGTTACGCTTAAGGCATCAATATAATTCGGAGAATATCACCTTTACAGGGCCATCACTTTCTTGCAACCTATACCGGCCTGCTAAACATACCCCCAAATAATAAAAAAGTGGAACCCATTAAGAGGGTTTCCACCTTCAGATGCCGATTTTTTAAATTAGCAGAGGCTACAGGCTAAATTCTTGGTTCGTCGCTTTTCCGTCGTTGCAGTCTTTGCGTCTTGTCCTGTTCCATTCGCATTAAACCGACAAATTCAGATACCAGCTTGGAGTCCCACTGACTCCCGGCCCCGATTTCCAGGATGGCAAGCGCCTCTTCCGGGCTCATTCCTGACCGATAAGGCCTGTCAGATGTCATTGCGTCAAAAGCATCGGCAACGGCAACTACCCGGGCCGAAAGGGGAATCTTTTCTCCTTTCAAGCCGTCAGGGTATCCTTTGCCGTTATAATGCTCATGGTGGTGCCTGATAATTGGCAGCATGGCCTGGGCAAATTTGAGGGAAGAACAAATACGTTCTCCGATAATAGGATGTTTTTTAACCTGTTGGAACTCCATTGCCGTCAACGTACCGGGTTTTCTTAAAATAGAACCGCTAATTCCGATTTTTCCTATGTCATGCAATAAAGCTGCCCCTCTAATGTTATCAAACTGATTAGAGGGAAGGCCGATTGAGGCCGCAAGCTTCACACTGTAATCGGCTACCCGCTCTGAGTGTCCCCTGGTATAAGGATCTTTAGCTTCAACGGCAACCGCCAGTGCGTAAATAATGCTCTGACTATCATCCAAAGCCTTCATAGACTCTTCCAAATCGTTATTAAGGGCCATCAATTGTTCCTTCTGACACTCCAATTCATCTTTCCAGTCCAGCAATTTGCAGTTCTTTTCTTCAAGTTCGATATTTAAGTCATTCAGTGAGTCCGTGTGTTCCTGAATAGAAGCGGCCATGAAATTTAAGGAGTCAGCCAGTTGATCAATCTCATTTCCGACCAGACTTTTGTAAACCTTACAATGGACACAGACGCCTTTTCTGGCCGGTGCGTCATCTGTATTACAGCAATTCGTTTGGGGGACTAACCAGCATCTCAAATTCCGTTTTCCGTATACCGGACATTCAAATAACTCACAGTTCCTGATTTCCCAGCACCTGTTCAAATTTTGAATAGGAATCCGGGCCTTCAGCTCACCTCTTGCAAAGCAAAGCGCTGTAGAAGACATTTCGCGTATCGGCAGTACTATCGACCTATAAAGCCAGTAAAGGGCCGCCAAAAAAATCAGGGTTACGATTAACATGGTTAGCCTGATATCATTGTTCAAAGCCTTCTGGGTTTCCACCAGGGGGGTTTCTTCCATGCCAACGTATAAAGCTCCGATAACCCCGTTATGTAAATCTCTTATCGGTTCATAGGCGGTAACATACCAGTCCCTAACCACAAATGCCCGGCCGAAATAATCCTTACCGGCTTTTAAGACCTGCTCCTGTACCGGTTTAGAGATGATGGTCCCAACCGCCCTCTCCCCGTTTTCGTCCAGCACAGTTGTAGATATCCTGACACTGTCCATAAAAATGGTGGATTTGATGTTGATATCTTTTGCTATGAGGTCTACTATTTCAAATTTATTGTTAAGAATCTGGGCCGCTGTGAGTACCCCGACTATCTTCCCGTTTTCATATACAGGAAAAGCGGAAATTACCGCCATACCTTTATCTTCCAAAGAATAGCCCGGGGAGTCGGCATTCGGGGTAGGCACAATAGATATCCTGGACATGTCCAAAAGCCTTTCAAACTTGAGAAGCTCCCGGGGAATTATCTCGATACCGCTTGCCATTTGGCCGGCCATTGCCTTCTGTACAGCCTGGAGCGACATAAATCGCCGGCCAACCGACACTTTTTCCGCATCACTGTAGGTATTATTGCTGGAATATCTTACCTGTCCCCCGTTGTCTATATAAAAAAACATATCCGGGCGATATTGTTTATCCCAGGTTCTCGTTAATTGGTACAAATGTCGGAGGTTATCTGAACTTGTTCCATTATCCTGGACTTCATCTGCCAGGCCTCTTAAGTTAAGGTCAAATTGCCTTATATGATTGTCAAGATACCGGTGTGCAACCTTTAGACCGTCGCTTACCATTTCCTGGCCATGGCGGTTTACCATATAATACCTGGTGGAAAAACTGACCCGGAATATGAATACACCTAAAATTACGAATAATACCAGAATAACTTTGGTTCTTAGACTTATCCTATGCAATTGACTGTTAATGTCTCCGAGAAAACCCATCAGGGCACCTACCCTTCAACCGCAAACTGCCAACCAGACGTTACCAAGTTTTACCCTTATGAAATGGCTTTCTACATTATTGGAAAATGTCCTTCTATAAACGATAATTACTGCCATTACGTGCCGATATTTGACAAATTTCTGTAATCAAACGGATAAAAAAACACGGATATGCATATCCGTGCGGCTTTATTATGAGTGCTAAGCCTGTCTTAGTTGAAAAACCGGGCAGAAATTCCTGTGGGCGATGACTGTTTGGGCGAGGGTTCCTGCTATTATCCTTGACATGTTGTAAATTGTGTTCATCCGGGTATTCTGTATAACCAAGTGGGGCATAAACCCTCCAATGTTGACAATTCCCTGAATAGTAACATGCCCGACCTCGGGAAGGTCCTTAAATACACCTGTACCAGGTTTAAGGGGACGCTTCATAAGCATTATTTTTTCGACATTGATGGCCCGCCCCAGGCAGGCGTCCACTGCGATGATAAAAGCGTTCGGGTGTGCACTTTCCACCTGAACTATGGTTTCCCTAAGATTCTGGGCATGGACAGGAGTGCTCAGCGTACCGTAAACTTTGGCATACTTACATTCCTCTAATAACAGTGTACCCACCAGGGGTCCCAAACTGTCCCCTGAGACCCTGTCAGTTCCTACACAAATTATAACAATCTCCTGGTAATTTAAAACCAGCGAGGTAAGAGAATTTAAAAGGTTCCGCTGGCCTTCGAAATCGCTGTAATGAAAGCAAAGCTCCATATACATCCGCCTTTTCTTAGTTCATCCGCAGGTCAAGCATATTATATATAAAAAGCGGTGTCGAATACCTAAAAAAAACAAAGGCCCGCCAACCAAACTTATCGGGGAAATACGACAAGGAGGAGGGGAGCAAAAGGGGTAGGTCTCTTTGTTTTGGGGTAAGGGAAATGGCAGGTGTATTCCTGCGACTGAGCAACAACTCAGCCGGCAAACCACTCCCGCTGCGCGGATCGTGGGCCGGCGGATGTCAGCCTCAGTCTCCGGAATACACCTGCCATTTCCCTAATACTTGAGTGAGACTGCCCTTTTTGTTTTATGGAATAAAAAAACAGTGCAAAATAGAGGGAAAAAGAATCGAAAAAAGAGGTATGGCCGCTTCCGGTCATACCTCTTTGCTGAAAACTCATTTTCATAAAGCTCAGTTAACTTACCTTTTCAATTTTGACCGCGCATACCTTGAGTTCGGGAATCTTGGCAATAGGGTCGCAGGCCGAGTTAGTCAGGAAGTTAACGGCTGCCTCGGCAAAGTGGAAGGAGGTAAATACCATCCCCTGAGGCACCCTGTCGGTCACGTTAGCCTTAATAGTAATGGAACCGCGGCGTGAACTTACCTTCAACTGGTCGCCTTCACAAACACCCAGTTTACAGGCATCAGCGGGATTAATCTCGATGGATTCTTCACCGTAAATAATGCTCAAACCCCGGGCCCGGCGGGTCATTGTCCCTGTGTGGTAATGGTACAGGCGGCGTCCGGTATTGAGTACAAAGGGATACTCGGCATCGGGAAGTTCTGCCGGAGGCTCGAAGTCTACTGCCGAAAACTTGCCCAAGCCGCGAGAGAACTTACCCTGGTGCAGATACTTAGTTCCCGCATGGTCCGGAGTCGGGCACGGCCACTGAAGGCTCCCCTCGTCGAGGCGGGCAAAAGACATCCCGGCGTACTGCGGGGTCACTTTGGCCATTTCGTCAAATACATCGGAAGCGCTGCAGTACTTGTGCGGGAATCCCATTCCGGTCAGGATTTCCGCGATAACTTCCCAGTCAGCTTTCCCGGCCACAGGCTCTACAGCCTTACGCACACGTTGAACGCGGCGCTCGGTGTTGCTAAAAGTACCATCTTTTTCGGCAAAACTGGCGCCAGGCAAAACAACATCTGCCAGCATAGCTGTTTCAGTTAGAAACAGGTCCTGAACAACCAGGAACTCTAGTTTTTCCAGAGCGTGTTCAACATGAGTGATATCAGGGTCGCTAAGCATGGGGTTTTCTCCCAAAATATATAGGGCTTTCAGTTCACCGTTGTGAGCAGCGTCCATCATTTCTCCTACAGTCAGGCCCACTTTGCTGGATTGCTGCATCCCCCACGTCTTGGAAAACTTCTCCACATTAGCCGGGTCCGTAACAGCCTGGTATCCGGGGAAAACATTGGGCAGCGCGCCCATATCACATGCACCCTGTACATTGTTCTGACCGCGCAGGGGGTTAACCCCGCTGCTCGGTTTACCTATTTGGCCTGTCAGCATAGACAGGTTGGCAACCGCCAAAACATTGTGAGTACCGGTTGTATGTTGGGTAATACCCATTGTGTAGAATATAGCGGCATTCTTGGCCTTGGCGAAGCCCCGGGCAATTTCCCTGATGGTTTCAGCAGGGGCGCCAATTATACCGGCATAATTCTCCGGGGTGAAATTGGCCACACCCAGTCTCAGTTCTTCAAAACCCTCAGTGCGGTTAGCGACAAATTCCTTGTCATACAGACCTTCTGCAATGATAACATTGCACATGGTATTGAGAAGAGGAATGTTAGCCCCGGGTTTCAAGGCTACATGGACATTAGCCAATTCGGCTATTTCCGTTTTCCGGGGGTCTGCCACTACAAGGGTTGCTCCGTTACCTAAAGCTTTTCTCATCTCTAAACTGATAATGGGGTGCGTTTCAGTGGTGTTAGAACCAATTACGAAAAGAAAGTCACAATTCTTGATTTCATTGATAGAGTTTGTCATCGCTCCACTACCAAATGCAGCTGCCAGACCGGCAACAGTAGCGGAGTGTCAGAGACGGGCGCAGTGGTCAATGTTGTTGGTACCAAAGGCCACCCGCGCCATTTTATTCATCAAATAGTTTTCTTCATTGGTGCAGCGGGCGGATGAAAGTACCCCCATCGCTTCACTGCCGTTCTTCTCTTTAATATCTTTAAGACGGGATACCACATACCGCAATGCTTCTTCCCAGGAGACCTCTATAAAATCGTCGTCCTTTTTGATGAGAGGCCTAGTCAACCGGTCTGAACTGTGAATAAAGTCATAGCCAAAACGACCTTTAACACAGAGGTGCCGCCCGTTAACTTCGGCGGTGGGGTTAGAGGTTACCCCTATCACTTTGCCGTCCTTAACATTAAGGTCAAAGTTACAGCCACAGCCGCAGTAAGGACAGGTGGTCTTTACCTTTTTAACCTCCCATGGGCGGGCTTTGCCTTTCATATTTTTCTCGACAATAGCGCCCACGGGACACACGGCAACGCAACTACCGCAGCTTACACAATGGGACTCATCCAACTCACCCAGACCAACATCAAGAGCCGGGGCGACTTTAGTGGTAAAACCCCGGGAGGTAAAATCATAAACATTACGACCAACTATCTCAGCACAAACTCTCACACATTTCCCGCAAAGAATGCACTTGTTCATGTCCCTGCTGAGAACGGCACTGGATTCGTCTGGCGGAAAATCGGTCTTATCGCCTATGAAAGTAGTCGTTCTTACCCCATACCTGTATGCATAATCAGCAAGTTTGCAATCTCCGAACTTCTGACACGTCATGCAGTCCTGAGGGTGGTTGGCCAAAAGCAGGTCTATTATCGTCCGGCGGGCGTTGACAACGGCTTCCGACTCCGTTTCCACTTCCATGCCTTCAGTTACGGTCGTTACGCACGAAGGTGGAAGGTTGCGCAAACCCTTTATTTCAACGACACAGATGCGGCAAGCACCCGGCTTTGACAGCTCGGGGTCATGACAGAAAGTGGGGATATCGATTCCCATCTGTACAGCCGCCTCCAATACGGTGGTCCCGGCAGGAACAGTTACTTTTTGGCCGTTTATTTGTAGGGTTATATCTGCCACTTAGCTCTCCCTCCTTTTCTCCAGGCTGTCGAAAAACTGCGTCTGGCGGCGTCAGCTATTTCAACAAGACCTCAACGTACACAAGTACGCCCTCGCCTCGTTGAAATTGCTTCCTTGCCATACTTGTTTTTGAACAGCCTGTATAAGTTTTACGGATGTTGAGTGCGCCGTTCTTAGCGCTTTAGCGCTTAGAAATGCGGCCTCCCCCTTGCGGGGAAAAACTTCGCCTAGCTTCGTCAGTTGTTTCAACAAGACCTCAACGTACAACAAGTACGCCCTCGCCCTCGTTGAAATTGCTTCCTTGCTACGCTCGTTTTTGAGCACCCTAATTTTTGCTTCTAAACTTAAATGGGTTGCTTATTTTTTCAAAGCATTGATTTTTTCTACAATCGGTCCGATCCCAAGAGCTTCCTCCCATGAAGTCTCTACAAATTCCCCGTCCTTGTTGATTAAAGGCAGGGCCGTCTTATCCGGGTTGTTCATAAATTCTGTCCCGAGACGTCCCTTAAGACATAACGGTCTCCCGGAGGCAGCCGAGTTTGCTGTAACGCCAACCACCTTGCCGTCCCTGTAGTTGACATCAAACTTGCACCCGGCATCACAGAAGGTGCAGGTAACTTCTTTTTTATCGAGTTCCCATCCCCTGCCTTTGCCCGTCATGTTCTTGTCCGAGAGGGCGCCGACGGGGCAGATAGCTACACATCGATTACAGTATACACAAGAAGAATCCTTTAGCTCTGTATCCATAAAGGTTGCAATCTTGGTATTAAAGCCCCTAAAGGCGAAATCAATAACATTTCTATCAGATACCGCCCTGCAGGTTGCCACACACTTACCGCAGAGGATACACTTGTTCAGGTCTCTGAAAACATAGGGATTGCTGTCATCCACCGCAAATTTGTGCTTGTCACCCTCAAAACGTGTTGGGCTTGTTACACCGTAGCGGTAGGCGTAATCCTGAAGCTTGCAGCTCCCGCTTTTCTCGCAGGTCATGCAATCCAGCGGGTGGTTTGCCACCAGCAGTTCCAAAATGGTCTTTCTGGCTTCAAATACTGCCGGGGATTCGGTTTCTATTTCCATGCCCGGAGTAACGGTAGTTACACAGGAAGGAGGCAGGTTCCTCATGCCTTTGATTTCTACCACACAGATACGGCAGGCGCCGGGAGCTGTAAGGTCTTTTTCGTAACAGAAAGTCGGTACGAAAAACCCATGCGATTGAGCCGCCTCAAGCACTGTGATTCCTTCCGGTACGGAAACCTTTTGCCCGTTGATGGTTAAAGTGACATTGGCCATTGATAAGACCTCCTCTAACCCTTAACGATAGCGTTGAATTTGCATTTTTCGATGCAGCTTCCACACTTAATACACTTGGAAGTATCGATTTCGTGAGGCTCTTTCTTCTCGCCGGTAATTGCGCCAACTGGGCATACGCGGGCACATGCGCCACAGCCTTTACAATTATCGGTCACAATCTTGTATTCAAGCATTGCGGTGCAAACGCCTGCCGGACACTTCTTGTCATAGATATGGGCCTCGAATTCATCACGGAAATATCTGAGAGTTGCCAGAACCGGGTTCGGGGCAGTTGTTCCGAGACCGCAAAGCGCAGTGTTCTTGATAACCGCACCAAGGGTTTCAAGGGTAGTGATATCCTCCGGAACACCGTTACCGCCGCAAATTTTCTGCAGGATTTCCAGCATCCTTTTAGTACCTTCACGGCAGGGAATACACTTACCGCAGGATTCCTTTTGGGTAAAGTCCAGGAAGTACCTGGCCATGTCTACCATACAGGAAGTCTCATCCATAATAACCAGACCGCCGGAACCCATCATGGCTCCAAGGGCTGTCAGGGAGTCGTAGTCAACAGGTGTATCCAGATGCTGTTCAGGGATACAACCGCCCGAAGGACCGCCAATCTGAACAGCTTTGAACTTCTTATCATTAATGATACCGCCACCGATATCAAAAATGATTTCTCTCAGTGAAATACCCATCGGAACCTCAGCCAGACCGGTGTTTCTCAATTTACCGGTGAGAGCAAAAACCTTCGTTCCTTTGCTTTTCTCGGTACCTACACTGGCAAATTTGTCGGCCCCATGCAGGTAGATAATCGGTACATTGGCATAGGTTTCAACGTTATTTATATTAGACGGTTTGCCAAAAAGGCCCTTGACTGCCGGGAAAGGCGGCCTCGGGTTGGGCATCCCGCGGGAACCTTCGATGGAAGCCATCAGCGCAGTTTCTTCACCACATACGAAGGCACCGGCGCCTTCTTTTATGTGTAAGGTGCAGCTGAAGTTGGAACCCATAATATTTTCTCCCAAAAGGCCTAATTCCTCGGCCTGGGCAATAGCTGTCTTAAGGCGCTTGATAGCCAGCGGGTATTCAGCCCGCACATAAATATAGCCTTCATCGGCTCCAATAGCATAAGCAGCGATCATCATGCCTTCAAGCACACTGTGGGGGTCACCTTCCAGTACACTCCTGTCCATAAAGGCACCGGGGTCACCCTCGTCAGCGTTACAGATGATATATTTCTTAGGCCCGGGGGAATTGGATGCAAACTGCCACTTCAACCCTGTGGAAAATCCGCCGCCTCCACGACCCCTCAAACCTGATTTTTTCATGTCGTCAATAACCTGTTGAGGAGTCATGCCGGTTAACACCTTGGACAGAGCCTCATAACCATCTCTGCCAATGTACTCATTGATGTTATCCGGGTTGATATGCCCGCAGTTTCTGAGGGCAACCCGTTGTTGTTTCCGGTAGAAGGCAATTTCCTTATATGACGGCACCTGTTCCTCTGTAACGGGTGCTTTAAACAGAAGCCTCTTAACAATCCGGCCTTTGACCAGGTGTTCGGCAATTATCTCGGGAACATCTTCCGTAGATACCCGGCAGTAAAAAGTGCCTTCCGGGTAAACAATGACAATTGGCCCGGTTTCACAAAAGCCGTGGCAGCCTGTTTCAACGACCTTTACTTCCTTGTCAAGATTATTTTTGACCAGTTCGTCGGTAAGGGCTTCCTGGATAGCTTTGGAACCAGAAGATACACAGCCCGTACCACCACAAACCAGTATGTGAGCACGATATAATTGCATTAAAAACTTCCTCCTTTCTTTGAATTAGTCTAACTTGGCAACTACCAGGTCTTCTACAATCTGGCCGTTTGTGACATGTGAATTAATAATCCTGGTAATGTCTTGGGGTTTTACCCGACCATAGGTAATCCTTGTTTCTCCGGGGCGGACGACATCCACCAGGACTTCTTTCTCACACATCCCGATACAACCGGTTTGACTAACCCGTACATCGGACATCTCCCGTTTGCTGAGTTCGTCAAGAATGGCGCTCATGACCTCCCTAGCTCCGGCAGCGATACCACAGGTTCCCATACCTACAATTATTTCAACACCCTGACCGGCACGAATACTGGTCAGCGCCTTTGCTTCTTCCCTAAGGCGTTTTAAATCTTCGGGACTTTTAATCACCAGGGTCACCTCCCTAATACATTAATAATTTTCCTTATTTACTATTCATTTGATAATTATTTGTACTGGTCTAACAGGCCTGCTACCATATCAGGGGTCAACCGGCCGTGGGTTTCGTCATTAACCATCATAACCGGGGCCAACCCACAGCAGCCTAGGCAAGCTACTGACTCAAAAGTATATCTTAGGTCTTCGGTTGTCTCACCGTCTTTAATGCCAACTGCCTTTGAAATAGCTTCGGCAATTTTTGCCCCGCCACGGACATGACAGGCAGTACCCAGGCAAACCCTGATGATGTTGCGGCCTCTTGGCTTAAGATGAAACTGGGCATAAAAAGTGCAAACTCCATAAATCTTGCTTACCGGAATCTGCAGATTGCGGGATATTTCCTTCAGAACCTCTACGGGCAGGTACCCGTAGATAGCCTGGGCCTTTTGCAAAACCGGGATTAGAGCACCTTTCTTCCCCACATACTGGGCAAATACCTTTTCCAATTCTAGACCCTCTTTTGTTTTTGGTTCAGCATCATTAGTACATTGACACATGATTACCTTTCCCTCCTTCCTTATTAACTCTTTTGTATTTTTGTAATTAGGCTTAAAAAACATAGTAGCAGTAAAGTATTTGACAAAAACTCCTCAATTCCTGCCAAAAAAGTCTTAATCTTTTGAATATATAAAGCAGTTCAAGCAGGAAACGGGGTAGAGAACAGCGAACCCTATTGATAAAAAAAAAGTTCCCTCTCGATAAAATTAAATAGAATTTTACAATGGTATTAGGATATTTGATTAGACAAAACTTCTAAAAATCCTGCCTGAATAGTCTCAATTGTTCGAATAGTGCGCATCTCTCACTGATAAAAGGAATATTTGTATCGGAGAAGAATTATTTACTCAAAGTTATGACTTAAGCGCAAAAGAGGAACTCGATTCCCAACATAAAGAGGGGGGACCGATTTGAACCTGGCAGAATTAACAAAACTATTGGAGGCTAAAGTTTGCTACGGTGAACACAAGCTGGACAGCCAGATATCATTTGTATGCGCCGGCGACCTGATGAGTGATATCCTGGTCTTTTCTCAACCCCATGCCTTGCTGCTCACCGGTCTAGTAAATGTGCAGGTTATAAGAACGGCGGAAATGCTGGACATTGCCGCTGTCGTGTTCATCAAAGGCAAAAAACCCACAGAAGAAATGCTGAATTTGGCTAAAACTAAAGGTATACCACTGTTGACCACCCAGAAAACCCTTTACCTCAGTTGTGGCCTGCTGTATGAAGCCGGGCTGAAAAATGTTACACTGTCAACCGGGAAAGCAGAAATTAGATAAATGTAAACTCTGTATGACCGCCCCGAAAGGATGGTCTGAGTGAACGAAGATAAGAGTAATAAAGATATCAAGCTGGAATACCCCATCAAGGGTATGGATTTTCTCGCTGCCGGTGAAGCATCCAGCAACATAAAACACACCTTGCAGCTAATCGGTTTTTCTCCGGCGATTATCCGCAAGGTGGCCATTGCCGCCTATGAAGCGGAGATGAATATTGTAATCCACGGCAGCCAGGGTGTTCTGAAAACCCTTATCAACCCCGCCAAAATTGAACTGGTTGCCGAAGACACCGGACCCGGTATCCCCGACATCGAACTCGCTATGCAGGAAGGTTATTCCACGGCTCCGGACAATATCCGGGAAATGGGTTTCGGCGCGGGAATGGGACTTCCCAATATAAAGAACTGTGCCGACGAATTTACCCTTGATTCCATTGTGAATAAAGGGACAACGCTTAAGGTTATTATATACAACCAGTGAACTCGTTCAGCTAAAGCTGAACATCGAAACTTCAGTGGGGGACTCTACCCCCACTGAAGCAGAAAAGTGGAAACTCCACCTAATAGAAGGTGGAGTCTTGGAATTGGGATAAAAGTTGGGAGTGGGCCCCATGTCCAAAAAGCATCACCTTTGTGACATTGTGGATGCGGAAAAGTGTAAAGGATGTACTAACTGTGTGAAGAACTGTCCTACAGAGGCTATCAGGGTCAGGAAGGGCACAGCCCTTACCATCGAAGAACGGTGTATCAACTGTGGTAACTGTATCAGGACTTGCCCCTACCATGCCAAAATAGCCATTACAGACCCGCTTGATCTTCGCCGTTTGAAGGAATTCAAATATACTATTGCCCTGTGTTCACCTGTACTCTATTCTCAGTTTCACCGGGTATTACCCCCAGGTAAAATTCTGAACGCCGTTAAATCTCTTGGCTTTGATGATGTGTTTCAGGAATCTGTCGGTGCAGACTCAGTTACGCAGGCAGTTAAAGAACTGCTTAAATCCCGGGAGTTGAAAAAACCGGTAATTTCTTCAACCTGTCCGGCGGTTGTAAAACTAATTCAGATTCGTTTTCCAAGCCTAATTGATAATATTGCCCCGCTCCTCTCCCCAATGGAGATAGCCGCCAAACTGGCCAGGGAACAGGTGAGCAAACACAAAAATATACCGGAAGACCAAATTGGGATATTTATGATTACACCATGTACCGCCAAAGCTACGGCTATTAAACACCCAGTTGGCATTGACAAATCGCCGATTGACGGCGCAATTTCATTGATTCACCTGTACGGAAATATACTCAGTGCGATTAGCACTGTCAGCGATGACTCCGGCTTGGCCAAAGCTTCCGGCCAGGCAATAGGATGGGCCCGCTCCGGTGGTGAAACCATAGCGGTCAATGCGCCCAACTACCTTGTAGCCGACAGCCTGCAAAACGTTATCAGCATCTTAGAGGAAGCCGAAATGGGGCATTTCCAGGATGTTGACTACATAGAGTGCCTTGTTTGTCACGGCGGATGTGTCGGCGGCCCATTGACAATAGAGAACCCCTTTATTGCCAGGATTATGACCAGGAAGCTCGTCGCGACCTTACCTGATACCATTTCCGAAAAGACCCTGGAAAGAGTAAAAAAACGGTACCAGGAAGGGTACTTTCACCATGATAAGCCTATAGAGGCCCAACCCGTGATGCCCTTGAACCAGGATATAACCAAGGCTATTCAACTAGTCGGCCGGGCGGAAGAGATTTTACGGCAGCTGCCGGGACTGGACTGTTGTTCCTGTGGCTCACCAAGCTGCAGGGCTCAGGCGGAGGATATTTCGAGGGGATATGCCTCTATGACAGACTGCATTTTTAAACTGTTAGAAACTATTCAGGACTCCGCACAGGAAATGCTGGACCTGCTACATAAAGAACGGCGCATTTCCAGTAGGGGAAAGGAGAACTAATATGAAAATTTCTGACCTTGTAAAGGAACTGGAAGCGGAAGTAAAATGCTGCGGGGACTCTCTGGACAGAGAAGTCAACTGGTGCTACTGTTCCGACCTGTTAAGCGACGTAATGGCCAATGCGGCCAAGGACAGCGTATGGGTAACCCTGCAAACCCATCCAAACATTGTGGCCGTCGCTTCCCTCCTCGGTTTATCCGCGGTGCTGATTATTCGCGGTGCCACACCGGATCCCGAAACCATTGAGAAGGCAATTCAGGAAAACATCCCTATTCTTACAACCAAACTGCCCACTTTTGAAACAGCGGGGAGAATCTTTAACCTTCTGGCCAAAAAGGTATAAGGCGGGATTAAAATGCAACTGTTACCTTTTAAAATAGATTTGCATATTCACACGGCCCTCTCGCCCTGTGCCGAAAAAGAAATGACCCCGCCAAAGATTATCCATGCAGCCAGGGCCAGAGGCCTGAAAATGATTGCCGTTACCGATCACAACACAGCGGAAAACGTAAGTGCAACGATAAAGGCCGCCGAAGGAAGCGGCATTTTTGTTATCCCAGGCATGGAAGTGCAGACCCGGGAAGAAGTGCATCTTGTCTGCCTTTTCCCTACTCTCGAAACCTGCCTGGCCTGGCAGGAAGAGGTATACCGGTGCCTGCCGCAGCAGCTGAACAGGTCGGAGGTCTTCGGAACCCAACCGATTATTGACAGTTCCGGCCAAGTTGTCGGGGAACTCGCAAGGATGCTCCTCATATCAACAGACATGTCGGTGGAAGCAGCTGCCGGTACAGTAACCCAAATGGGTGGAATCTGCATTCCTGCCCACGTTGACCGGCCGTCTTACAGCCTTATGGCTACCCTGGGCTTTGTCCCCAAGGGCCTGCCTGTTGAGGCCGTGGAATTATCCAAGCACATGTCAGTGGAAGAAGCGGCCATACTTTTGCCAACTTTGAGCTGCTACACCTTTTTAAGTTCGTCTGACGCCCATTGCCTTACTGACATAGGCTCAAATCCTTCAACAATTTTCTCAAAGGGTCCGCCTGATTTCGAAGCCCTTCGAAGGGCCCTTGGTAAAATCTCCGATGGAAAGGTGCTGGCAAAGATGAAAGACCTGTCTATGCATATTATTGATATACTGCAAAACTCCATAGAAGCGGGAGCCGGTGAAATTAGGCTGATTATCACAGAAGTTACTGCCGGCGACCGTTTAACCCTTGAAATAACGGATAACGGCAGGGGTATGGACGAGGAACTTATGGCTAAAGTAATCGACCCCTTTTTCACTACCCGTACAACCAGGCGTATTGGGCTGGGGCTTCCCCTCCTTAAAGCCGCCGCCGAACGGTGTGAAGGGCAAATGACAATTAGTTCGGCCCCCGGCAAAGGCACTTCGGTCACGGCCGAATTCCGCCACAGCCATATAGACCGGGCGCCCCTAGGGAATATAATCGACACAGTGGTAAATGTCATCGTCGGCAACCCGGATTTGAATTTGTACTTCTCCCATCACATTGACGGCAAAGACATTACCCTAGATGCGAAGGAATTAAGGGAGCAGCTCGAGGACGTTCCGTTAAACAACCCGGCAGTTATCAACTGGATCAAGAAGTATTTGACTGACAGTTATAATGAAATACGGGGTAATGCTTAAGGGAGTGTCCCATAAGTTGAAAAAACTTATGAGACACTCCCGGTTTTTTGTTGAAGTAATACAATTTTAAAAAAAATTTGCCCGGTCTATCTCTTCTAAAATGTCTTTGACTTTTTGACGGAGTTTTTCCCGGTTCTTTTCTGTGCTTTTCTTCCATACAAAGCTGTATC
>JAJZQD010000110.1 GCA_021847735.1 Bacillota bacterium
TTCTGTAATAGTTATCCCCCACATAAATTAAGCCGGAGTGTTGTTTTTTCTCTAATAATATTGTAGTATAGTACATATATTTAAAAGTGTACAAAACCTTTGTGGGTGGGTGGTATTTTTGTCTGAAAGACGCAGGGTACTAATTGGAGTAGTGGGAGTATTACTTGTCTTGGCCGTCCTTGCCGGAGGATTTGCAACCGGTGCCCTGATATCCGATTACAATAACCTGGGCACGTTAGCCCGGGTTATTTCATTGGTCGATGAATATTATCTGGAGAAAACTAACACTGCCGACATGGTAAATGGGGCAGTGAAAGGAATCGTGGACTCCCTTGGAGACCCCTATTCGGTTTACATGCCGCCGAAGATGAATAAAGAGCTGCGGGAGCAGGTTCAAGGCAGTTTTGGCGGGATAGGCATTTATATTGAGAGAAACCAGGAACACCTTTTTGTTGTCAAGCCGATAAAGGACACACCGGCATACAAGGCGGGCGTCAAGGCCGGTGACGTCATTTTCAAGATCAACGGTAAAGAGACGAGGGGCATGAGCACCGATACTGCCAAAGACCTGATGCGTGGGCCTGTGGGGACAGAGGTCAAGTTAACTTTGTACCGGCTGACAGACAAAAAGCTGCATGATGTTAAATTGTCCAGGGAAATTATTAAAGTGCCTACTGTCGAGGGGAAAATTCTACCTGGCACCAAAATTGCATATATTTATTTAGGAGAATTTTCGGCAAATACAGCCGTTGAACTGGAGAAAACCCTTAGGGAACTGGGGATATCAATAAAAAATCCCGAGGAGTCCCCCGTCAAAGGAATTATTCTTGACCTCAGGGAAAACCCGGGGGGAGAATTAAATGCCGCCGTAAACGTTGCTGATTTGTTTGTGCCAGAGGGACCCATAGTATTTATAGAATACAGGTCTGACAAAGAAGAAATATATAAGGCAGACAATAAATTTCTCAAATTACCTTTATTGGTCCTGGTTGACGGAAACAGCGCCAGCGCTTCGGAAATTGTAGCCGGGGCCATCAAGGACACCAAAGCCGGTACTCTTGTCGGTACTAAAACCTTTGGTAAAGGTGTGGTGCAATCTCTTTACGAACTGCAAAACAATGCCGGGCTTAAGTTGACCACGGGGAAATACCTTACACCTTTGAAACATGATATAAATAAAAAAGGAATCGAACCTGACATAAAAGTAGAACAACCGGAAAACGCCAAAACGGATGTTCAACTGGAAAAGGCCACAGAAATTATGAAGGAAAAGCTAAAGTAACCCTTAAAAGCCACGGACCATAGTTCCGTGGCTTTTAAGCTCACCGCGGACAGCCTTTAAAATATTAAGCCGGTGCCGGGGAGGTGAAGAAAACGTATGGCAGAGGTCTTTTCGTTTGCCAGCTTAATACTTGGCCAGTTATGGAAGGCAATTTTTGAGAATGTCGTTTTCTGGATGGTACTGGCCCTTGTGGCAGTCCAATACCGCAAAATAGCCAAAACCCGGGAGAGCATGTTTGGTATAAGGGGCAACCCTGTTTTAAAAGACACCTTAACGGCCACTTTGTTCGGTGTCATTGGAGGCGTCGCTGGGAGTTTCGTGTTGGTTATAACCGGTATCAACCTGACGGGAATAGGAATAAGTTACCTTTGGCCGCTGGCCTTGTTACTGATGTTAATAAACCCCAGGTTTCTGTGCTTTTCTTATGCGGGGGGAATAATCGCCCTCAGCAACCTGCTTTTTGGTGTACCACGTATAGACATTCCCCAACTGATGGGCCTTATTGCTATTCTTCACCTGGTAGAAAGCCTGCTAATTTCGTTCAGCGGTCATGCCGGCGCCACCCCTATGTTTACAAAAAATCCTAAGGGCCAGTTGGTAGGTGGCTTTACTTTACAGAAGTTTTGGCCTCTGCCCATTGTAGCCATTGCATTTTTACCTGGTGTAACCGGGTTTGTCCTGTTGCCACAGATGCCTGATTGGTGGCCGGTTATCAAATTTGGTCACGGATTGGTTCCGGGACTGCAAGCAGTACTTATTCCCTTTGTGGCGGGGCTGGGATACGGTGATTTGGCCCTGGCCCATACACCGGTGGAAAAAAGTAAAATGTCAGCCCGTAACCTCAGCGTATTCAGCTTGATTTTACTGGTTCTGGCCCTTTTGGCCTCTCGTTATCGGATACTTGAATACCTGGCAGCGGTTTTTGCCCCCCTGGGTCATGAAGCGGTAATATACCTGGGGCAAAATACCGAGATGAAGGGCCGGCCAATATTTGTGCCGCCTATGCGCGGAGTACGCGTCCTGGAAGCGGTGCCGAATGCGGCAGCCCAGGCGGCAGGGGTAAGGTCCGGGGACGTAATTTTAGCCATAAACGGTGTAGCTGTAAGCAGCAAAAGGGATATTGAAACTATTATATGGGGAAGGCCGCAAACCCTGGAAATCGAGTATGTAACCTATACCAGAAAGAAGTGGCAGAGGGCCTTTATTAAGCTTAGACCTCATCAGCCTCTTGGCATCATTGCAGTGCCTGAGGGATTTGAAACAGTGTATACCGAGTTTGGGAGTCAAAGCCTTATTTCACGGTTAATACAGAAGTTCAGCAAGCAGTAACCGGCAGTAATAAAGGAAATGTTATAAAAAATTAACCTTTTTGTCACTGTTTGTTCACAATTTGCTGGTACAATGATATCAAGGGGTATTGTAGATTAGAATAACTCCCTGAATAAAACAACTGATTGGAGACGATATAAGTGAAATGTCCTAGGTGCTACAGCGACAAGTGGGTGGGAATATTGCACGCGGTTCACAGAAAAGACTATATTCTTGAAACCTGTTTCTGCAAGGACTGTTATATTGAATTCATCCTCCGCAACGGTAAACTTGCGGGAGTATATAGAGTTTTGGCCAACGGACGGCTGCAGCAGATTAGTTAAGGTATAAGAAATTCTCACGAAGTCAACCAAACCCCGACCACTTTAAGCGGCGGGGTTTAGTTTTTAGTCAAAAACAGGTGCGGGAAGGAAAAAGTCGTGCACCGGCGAATAACTTAAACAACCGGAGGATTGCCAAATGATTGAATTTAATTCCACGACCTGTGCAAATTGCGGAAAGAAATCAGGAGATTCACAAGGCGGCGGAAGTCCGCCTTCCTTCACCAAGTGCATCAGGTGCGGTCTAACATACTGCAGTGATTGCTGGCAGCCATCTTTTGTGGAGTTATGCCCCAGATGCTGTGACAGCTGTTCCTAACGAGAAAAAGTTTTGGAGTGATTTGGTTGACCGGGCCCAAAGATATTTTTTCCATCAGCGAGATTGAGAAGTGCTCCTCATTGGAGGAATTAGCCCGTCTGGCCAAGGAATGCCGGAAATGCAACCTTCGCCAGGGGTGCCGGGGCGTGGTATTTGGAAAAGGAAATCCAAGGGCCAACCTCATGTTTATCGGTGAGGGCCCGGGCGCCGAAGAGGATAAGCAGGGTCTTCCCTTTGTGGGAGCGGCCGGGCAGCTTCTTGACAAGATTATCATGGCTGCCGGGTTTAATACGGCGGATGTTTATATAGCAAATATTGTCAAGTGCAGGCCGCCGGGTAACCGGGTCCCCGCCAAAGAAGAGGCGGATGCCTGCAAACCGTGGCTAACCAGGCAAATCGAAATTGTTAAACCATCGATAATTGTGTTGTTAGGCTCTGTCGCCCTGCAAAATATAGTTGACCAAAATGCCCGGATTACCCGTATGAGGGGTCAGTGGATAAAAAAATACGGGATAGAGTTTATGCCCACTTATCATCCGGCAGCATTATTGAGGGATGAGAGCAAAAAGAGGCCGGTGTGGGAAGACATAAAAATGGTCAGAGACAGTTTTCACCGTATGTTCGGAAAACCAGGGAAATGACAGAACTGTGTCGTTTCCTGTCCGAAAATTTTGTCCGGAATGTACTTATTACCCTTTACAATTAGGAAGTATTGCTGTAAAATCACTGACATAGGAACAAATAATTCTTTGCATGGGTTTGTGATACCGGTAGCAAAGAACCAGTAAGGGCAGGGATAACCTTTGTCGAAGATTTTGATTGCAGGGATTGTAAGCTGTGTAGCCATGCTTTTAAACGTTCCGATGGGTTATTGGAGGTCCATAGCCAAGAGGTATTCGGTTCAGTGGTTCCTGGCGATTAAACTGGCTGTCCCATTAATTTTCCTGCTGCGGATGAAAGCAGGCCTGGGTTACTGGTATATTCCGGAGCTTGTGTTGTTCGCTGCCGCCGGACAAGTTATCGGTGGAAAGTTCGTAAGCATCTAATTATAGTTCGATTGGGAAGTGGACTTGGTCGCACTTCCTTTTTATTTGTGGCGAATATTGCCGACGGACGTCAGACCGCCCACCGGAAAAACCCCCTCTTATTCTTTTTGTTTGCCAAAACCGAAATTGTTTATTGATAATTCTTATTGACATATTGACGCTGATTTCATAAAAGTCTTCAGTGCCTTTAACCTTTTTTAGGAGGCCCTATCTGTGAAAGAATCTCCAAGAATTATTGAACTAGATGCTTTACGTGGAGTTGCCGCAATAGGAGTTGTACTATGGCATTATTCCGGACATTTCAATTCAAAGCCTTTAGCCGCCGTATTTGGTCCATTTTATGCTAATGGTTTGTATTTGGTTGACTTCTTCTTTGTACTTTCGGGTTTTGTCCTTAGTAAAGCTTATTTTAGAGACTCTCGAAGGTATCGCTTAATGGAAAACATAGTAAGAAGGTCGGCCAGAATATACCCACTTCACTTATTTACATTGGGATTAGTATTTATTGGTCAATTAATATTAGTTGGATTTTTAAGAAAACCATCTTTCATTTATCGATATAATGATTTTTATCATTTTGTACT
>JAJZQD010000111.1 GCA_021847735.1 Bacillota bacterium
CAAAGTTCTGAACTGCTTCCCATAGTCCGATTCTGGCTATTTGTAGTGTATCATTGTTATCGGTACCCTGTATGAAAAACTTCCTGGTAATATTACTGATAAGGTTATCATATCTGAGAAGTAGTGCCTCAAAGGCTCTTTCATCCCCGGCCTTTGCTAAAAAGACCAGTTCCTCGTCAGTCAAATCTCCATCAAGGAACTGCATTCTTTCCACCTCTCACTCATCTTTTAGATTGAAAACGATTTCAGTCGACAAGTGATGGTGAGTCGCGTCCACACGCACCCACTTTGTCTCCCCCCAATCCTTTTTTATTTACTATATTTTGCGACATTAATTAATATTCGATAGGTTTTTTTATAACCCTTTTCCTTTTTGCACTTTTTTTCACTAATTTTAGTTTTTCAGATTCTCCTTTTAAAGCCCGGTTTATCCCCGGGCTGGCTGCGGGCTTTGTAAAATGTGGTATGGGTGGATGTTTGGAAGCATATAATGTAAGAGCAAAAAGGAAAAACGGGTGATAAATATGCCTGACAAGGAATTTTTTACATTCAGGGAATATATGAAAAAAGAAGATGGCCCTATGACAGCCTGTATGGAAGATTACCTTGAAATGATTTATAGGCTGTCCCTTGATACCGGTTTCACAAGAATACACGACCTGGCCGCTTCATTGAATGTACAGCCTCCTTCCGCTACAAAGATGGTGCAGAAGTTGGCCGAGGCGCAGCTTGTCAACTACGAAAAATATGGGATGATAACTTTGAGTCAGAGCGGCCAGGTGGTTGGCAAGCAGCTTCTGGAACGCCACGAAATCGTTGAAAACTTCTTAAGGCTGCTAGGGGTGAAAGAAGCTCTGCTGGAAGAAACAGAAAAAATCGAACATACTTTGAGTGAAGACACTCTGGCCTGTCTTAAGGACTTTGTAGTCTTTTTGAATAACAGGCCCAAGTTGCTAAAAGAATTCAGTAAATCCAGAAAAAAAGACAAACCTGGTTAGTTCCGGGTTTGTCTCTTTTACTAAATATGGCTAATAGCAGCCAGGGCATCCACCAAACCTGCTCCCTGGGAGCTTGGGTCGTGATTAATGGTCCGACACGTGCTCATTAACAGGCTTTTAACGCGACCGGGGGTGAGCCCCGGATTTTTTTCCAGTATTGCAGCAACCACCCCGGCACAGATAGGAGTAGCCATCGAGGTGCCGGAAAAAGATATATACCATTGTCCCACCCTTGATCCCCTGTTCTTTTGATCCAGCAGGGAATTCGGAGCCCTCAGGGAGATTATATTGACCCCGGGGGCCACCATGTCGGGTTTTGTCAGACCGTCCGGGGTAGGGCCCCTAGAGGAAAAGGAGGCCACAGAATCATCGGTTATCGTTAGGGTGCCCTTGTCATCAAGGGCACCCACGGTAATTACATCCGGGTTGATACCGGGACTGCCGACAGTCCCGGAACCGGGGCCTTCGTTGCCGGCGGCGGTACATACGACAATACCGGCTTTCCAGGCTTTTTCCACAGCCCGGCACAGTGGGTCGTCTTTGTATGATGTTGTCGCCTTTCCACCCAGGGACATAGATAATACTCTGATGCCGTATTTCTTCCTGTGGTCAATACACCACTGAATTCCGGCCAGTATGTTGGACATGAGCCCAGACCCTTTTCTGTTTAAAACTTTAATACCCACCAATTTGGCCATTGGGGCCGGCCCTCTGTATTTGCCGTTGGATTTAGCGCCGTTCCCGGCGGCATCTCCGGCACAATGGGTACCATGGCCGTTATCGTCATAAGGATGAACACGCCAGTTGATAAAATCCTTGAACTTTACTATCCGGTTGTGAGGTGTGACCAGGTCAGGGTGGGGAAAAATGCCGGTATCCAGAATGGCAATGCCAACACCGTCCCCCCGTGATCCGCGACTCCAGACTTTTGGGGCCCCGACCACGGGGGTTGCTATATCAAGTAAAGCCCTGACTTCTCTGTCATACCAAATCTTCAAAACAGCCTCATGGGCAGCCAGGTTACGGAGAGTATTTATGTTTACTGTAGTTGAGAAGCAGTCGATGAACTCCAACCGGTGGTTTATATGACAACCCAGACTACCCCCAAGGTTAGCGGTATTAAGAGTCGTCACCCAGTGTTCCGGGGCCAGCTGGATTATTATTGACTTCTTGCCAAAGAAGTGTTCCAGAGTTCTCACATAGCTCCCGAGGAAACCCGGTACCCACTTGTGCAAGCGGAAGGCTTTGTTTAATTCTTCAACCAACAGCGGGGAAAATTTGCCGCTGGAATTACTTATCCAATCAGTCTCCTTAAACATTAAAACTCATCTCCATAGAATTTTAATACATTCTATAGAAAATGAGTTTTAAGGGTTCCTGGGTCTATGCCAGATTACCGGAACTGGGGCTGGCTGCCTGTTTGATAGGTGTTAATCATAGTCTGGGTAGTTTGCTGCGCCAGGGTAGGAACCTGGTACATCCCTCTCTGGTTCATGTAAAGAAACAGTTCGTATGCCTGGTTGATCGACGAGATAGCGCAATTGGTAAACATAATACGTAAGTTGGGATTAGCACATTCCAATGCAGCATTAGTGCAAACCAGGGCGCTGGCCTTGGCACAACCCAACATACCGGAAGCCACATCCCTGTCATCCATCTCTTGGAAACTGGTATTGGGCTCTACCGGAAGAGGCTGGCGTAAACCGTACATAATGTTTGACGTAATAGGAGCCCTGTATGGCACTGCTGTGCCCATACCCTGGTTGTGCAGGTAGTTTACCATGTGCTGATAGCTTTGATACATGTGGTTGATTTGGTTATCCAGTACCTGCATAAGGGTTTGGTCCTTCACATGAGGCCTGTAAAGTTCAAACTGGTTAATCCCGTCAATATGATCAGTAATAACTTCATGGGCTTCCATGATTTCGAGGGCCCCGAATTGCGAACTTTGCTGACCGGCTTGTTGGCCCATTTGTGCACCAATTTGGTATCCTGACTGTTGACCTATCTGTGAACCAATTTGGTATCCCTGTCCTGCCTGAGTTCCCAAAGTTTGCCCGGTTTGCTGCCCCGACCAATACTGCCCGGTAGCGTTCTGCCCGGCCTGCTGGCTTGGCCAATACTGACCGGCGGTATACTGCCCGGTCTGGCCGGTTTGCGGCCCGGTCTGGACTTGGTTACCCAACTGATTCCCCATGTGTTCAACTTTTTGCAGCATTTCATACTCCCTGGCGCCGTAACTCGGATTTACATACTGGCCCATCTGCTGGCCGCTTTGATGCTGCCCAGCCCCGGTTGTTTCCCCCTTGGTGGAATGGCCAGTTTGATAGTTGCCTTGAGTCTTGTGCAAGATACATTCCTCCTTATCAGAATTATGCTTATATGTTTACCAAAACAGAGGGGCTGCATGTATCTGCCAGAAAATTATTCATTCTTCCGGCCTTTGACTGGCCGGAAGAATGAATAATTTAACCCCGGGTATACGCAAAAAAAGAGCACGGCCGGGTTACGGGCATGCTCTTTTTTACCTTTGAGGCTTTCAACGAAAGCCGCTTATTAACCTCAACCGTTACTCCCGCCCCGGCGGGTAAAAAGGAAAAAAACAGCCACCAGCACAAGTATAATCCATAGTTTCATGCCACACCTCTTTAACTGTTGTTAGCACTGTTAATTCTATATCGGCAGCAAAAACTCCTGCGTATTTTCGGCCTATTTTTGGAGGAATTCCTTTTCTCCTCAAAATAAGCAGGAAGGGCTTTTTTTCAGGAGCTATATTAACATAATATATAGGCCAACCGTCATTGGTTGCGTTTAACCGCAAGCACAGGATGAAAATCCGAGCATATTATGTAACGAGGAGTGGTAATTATGATTAAACTAACCTTATGCCGGGAAAAATGCTGCCCAACTGTGGAACTGGTCAACGGTCTGTTTATCATCAAAGATGACTTGGGTGGGCAGGTAAGTCTTACACCTGGCCAGTTAAGTGTTCTGGTTAATAATTTCTCCACGCTGAAGAGGGAATTTGACAGCTGTAACCACAGCGGCGCCAGAAAATCGCGGTAGCACCAAGGAGGCATTTAAGTGTTTGCCGATTTATTGTTGACTCTGAGTGTTCGTTTCTTCCTGTTTGATTTTGTATTATTCAAGTCCTTGAGAGAGCGTTTGAAAAAAAACCGTTATTTCTTTAAGAAACTGTTTAGCTGTACCTTCTGCCAGGGGTTTTGGTGCGGCTTAATTATCTCTCTGTTGAAGAATTGGGCGACACCTTTTCTGAATTCTTTGGAGTTTGCTTTTATAGCGGCAATTGTGTCATTTACATGGACAGTCATGGTTCACCCGTTTATTAAGCAATTTGAAAATAATCAAGATTTGCCCATGACTTAAAAGAACACCTGTAACTCTTTTCTGCACAAATAACAGGCACTGTCTTATGTGCCTGTTTTTTGTGCAGTAAGCTGCCGGTTTGACACAGCCTTATCCGGAGAGAAAACATTTTCAACTACAAAGAATATTTTATTCTATTGTGAAAAATATTTTTGAATACCTATATTATCCGGAGGAGGTTTTTTTCCCTGTCTGCCCACAGGTAACCCTTTTTCATCCGATGGGTGGCAGGAAATACGTCAGTATGTTATATTGGAAGCAGTGACGTACTCCCACCACCTACGCTAACGCTTAGAGGTTGGGGGCTTCTTGGGACGTACCGACTAATGTCGATATAATTACCAAGCTATCCCCGTTCGCCCAACGGTTCTTTATATGGTGTATTAG
>JAJZQD010000112.1 GCA_021847735.1 Bacillota bacterium
GCTGCGGATTTGGGGAAAACCAAAATTGGTCTGAACTTTGTATGGGTAATCCTTTGTGGTTGTTTAATCTTCTTCTTCCAGGCAGGGTTTGCTTTGGTGGAAACAGGCTTTACCCAGGCTAAAAATGCCATGCATACCATGGCTATGAACCTCATGGTATTCCTTGTTGGAACAATAGGATTCTTTGTGGCTGGTTTCGCCTTCATGTTTGGTGGGGTTGGTTCTGTTGCTGCCCTTGGCGGGACAGAGCCACTGAATGGACTGCTGACTATCGGCGGTTGGAATCTCCTCGGTTTAAAAGGTTTCTTCCTCAGCACCGGCGGTGCTTATGATGCCGGAGTTTTCGCAATGTTCTTCTTCCAAATGGTGTTTATGGATACCACTGTTACGATCCCCACAGGTTCTATGGCGGAGAGAGTTAAGTTTTCCGCAGTGGTGATAGCTTCCTTCTACATAGCCATTATAGCCTATCCCTTCTATGGTAACTGGGTATGGGGCGGTGGCTGGTTAGCCCAGCTTGGCACTAAGGCCGGACTAGGCCACGGGATTGTTGACTTTGCCGGTTCCGGTGTAGTTCATGCCATGGGTGGAGCTTTAGCCCTTGCCGGTACTTTAGTTCTCGGCCCAAGAATTGGTAAGTTCAAGAAAGACGGTACCCCAGTTGCAATTCCCGGTCATGATATTCCTATTGCTATTCTCGGTACCATTATCCTGTTCTTCGGTTGGTTCGTATTTAATGCCGGCAGTACCTTAAACGGGAGTGACCTAAGGCTGGCTGTGGTAGCAACTAATACAATGATAGCCGGTGCCTTTGGTGGTTTTGTTTCCATGATGTATATGTGGATTCGTTATGGCAAACCAGATCCTTCGATGATGTGTAACGGTGCCCTGGCAGGTTTAGTGGCAATTACAGCGCCATGTGCGTTTGTAACCGGTCCTGTTGCAGCCTTGATTGGTTCAATTTCAGGTGTTCTGGTCTGCTTGGCAGTATACTTTATTGAACATAAACTAAAAATAGACGATCCTGTCGGTGCTGTGGCAGTGCACTTTGTTAACGGGTCCTGGGGTCTTATCGCTGTTGGATTGTTTGCTGATGGAACTTACGGTGATGGGCTGAATGGGGTAGCAGGGGGTGTGACGGGTCTATTCTACGGCGGCGGATTCGGTCAATTGGCTGTCCAGCTGATTGCTGTTGGTGTAATCCTGGCCTGGGGTACCGGCGTGGGTTACCTGTTCTACAAAGTTCTCGATATGACTATCGGTATCAGGGTATCTGCCCAGGATGAGATCAACGGCCTGGATATTCCTGAGATGGGCGTTAAGGCATACCCGGACTTCGTATTATCTGCATCTCATTCTGTAGCTGCCGCTAAAGCTGCTAATCCTAACTTGGCTTCGACCGTAATTACTACGGAATCTTAAATATGGGGGTGAAGAGCAGTGAAAAAAATTGAAGCTATCATTAGGCCTACCAAGCTGGATGAATTAAAGGATGCCCTGGGCAGGTTCAATGTTCATGGGATGACTGTGACCGAAGTTTTGGGCTGCGGCCTGCAAAAAGGCAAGAAAGAGATTTACCGGGGAACGGAATATACCATTGACCTGCTCTCTAAAGTGAAAATCGAAATAATTGTAAAAGACAGTTGGGTTCAAGACCTGGTTGCTCTGATCTCTGAAACAGCTAAAACCGGGGAAATAGGAGACGGAAAAATCTTTATCACAGAAGTAGAAAATGCCGTGCGTATCAGAACCGGTGAATCAGGTGAAGCTGTTCTCTAATTAACCTGAGTTTGTGAAGTAAAATAGACGCCGAAGCAGGCCCGACCGGGCCTTGCTTTGCTGTCAAAAACTTTTTATTGACTGGTAAGGAATCGTTAACATATAATACGGATATAGATATTAAACCTTTAGTTTAATTCATATGATTGGCGAAGAAGCCAGTTGACTATCCATTAGGGAGGATACGGGTGAAAAAGGTTGAGGCTGTGGTTAGACCTGCCAAGCTTGATGAGATTAAAGAAGCTTTAAGTTTGATAGGTATTCGCGGGATGACCGTATCCCAGGTAGTAGGTTGTGGCACGCAAAAAGGCCATGTTTCAGTTTACCGGGGACAAGAGTATACTGTTAACCTTCTGGATAAAATCAAGATTGAGATTGTAGTCGAAGATAAATTTGTGGACCAGGTTATCAACCGGATTTGTGCAGTAGGAAAAACAGGCGAAGCCGGTGACGGTAAAATTTTTGTTTATCCGGTGGAAAAAGCAATTCGTATCAGGACAGGGGAAAGTGGCGAAGATGCTATCTAACTCCCAAGTTAATATAACGATGTAGTTTAAGATTACAGGCAAAGATGCCAGTTAGGGGGACGTGTGCCCTCCAACTGGCATCTTTTTTATTGTAAAAATATAGGAAGGGGAGACGCCGCCCATGGATTTTCATTACGGTTAGGCAGTAGGCAGTAGGCAGTAGGCAGTTAGCAGTTAGCTGTAAAAAGTAACTGATCACTGAAAAAAGGTCTCCTTCATTGGAGAAGGGAGGAATAATCAATGCCGATCACGATTAATCATTTGGCTGAAGGGATAAATACAGTTTGGGTGCTGCTTTGTGCGGCTCTGGTATTTTTTATGGAAGGCGGCTTTGCCGCTTTGGAAGCAGGTTTTATTAGAAGTAAAAACTCTCTTAATATTATTATGAAGGTCTTTGCGGACTGTACTGTTGGAATGCTTGGCTACTGGGCCTTCGGATTTGCTATTATGTATGGCCTTGATAAGGCCGGGCTGTTTGGCACCAGCGGGGCGTTTATAACAGGTAATTTTGCTCATTTGAATCTAAAGATTCCTATATATGCCTATTGGATATTCCAGGCTGCCTTTGCAGTTGCCGTGGCAACTATTGTTTCCGGGGCCGTGGCCGAAAGAATGAAATTTGGACCTTACATGGTTTTCAGTTTGCTGGCTACAGCGGTAATCTATCCTGTTGCCGGACACTGGGTATGGAATCCTGCGGGCTGGCTGGCGAAGCTCGGGATGATGGATTTTGCCGGATCTGCTGCTGTGCATGCTGTAGGTGGCTGGGCTTCTTTGGCAGCTGTCTTGGTATTGGGGCCAAGAAAGGGCAAGTACAACAAAGATGGCAGTTTAAATGTGCTGCCTGCTCATAATCTGCCTTTGGCGGCATTAGGTGCTTTTATGCTTTGGTTCGGCTGGTTTGGCTTTAATCCGGGAAGCTCACTCTCTGGGCTTGACCTGAATATAGCCCGAATAGCTGTGACAACAAACCTGGCAGCTGCCGCAGGCGGAACAGTCAGTGCGTTATATACAATGTGGAAATACGGTAAACCTGATGCCAGTATGATTATCAACGGGTCTCTGGCTGGCCTGGTGGCCGTTACAGCCGGGTGCGCTTATGTGGCACCGGGAAGTGCCGTTGCCATAGGCGGTATCGCTGGGATTTTGGTGGTTTTGGCAGTGCAGTTTTTTGACTGGGTAAAGGCTGACGACCCGGTTGGGGCAATAGCAGTTCACGGTGTATGTGGCACTTTTGGTGCACTGGCTGTGGGCATATTTGCTGAAAAAGGCGGTCTAATTTATACCGGTAGTTTCAAATTATTGGGTATTCAGGCTTTGGGTGTTGGGGCAGTTTCGTTGTGGGCATTTCTGGCAACGGCCGCTATATTTTATGTTTTAAAAGTAACTGTTGGAATTAGGGTTACGGTAGAAGACGAATTGGACGGTATGGATTTATGCGAGCACGGTATTGCTGCATATGCCGGCATTGAGGCTTCCCATGTGCGCGCATTCGCTCATTTGGCTGAAGGAATTGACAAATCTTCCACTAAGGAAGACCTGGTTAGTTCGCGATAAAAAATTCACGAATAAAAAATATACGGACAGAAATATTTTATATTGCAATTGGAAAACTATTTGATATAATTAGTTACATAGAACGATATATCAGGCGATACAATGACGTATCCCAACCAAAAGGCGAAGAAGCCCTCAGAATTTTGAGCACTGCTCAAGATTCGAGGGCTTTTATTTTTACTTCAAAGAATTATTGGGGTACGCCTTTCAGGTCTGAGGGAAGGAGAAGCTTAGTATGGCTGAAATACGTGTAGTTATAGCAGATTCGGATATACAGTCCCGTAAAAGCCTCAAAGCAATTTTAAGCCAGGCGGGCCATGTTGTTGTTGGTGAAGCCGAGGACAGCCTTGCAGCCCTGAAGCTTGTCCGTACGAGACAACCTGATTTAGTTATGTTGGATGCTAAAATGGCGGTAATGGATGCCGAATTTCCTTATATAATTGAGGACGACGGACTAGCCCCGGTTATTCTGATGACCCAGGGTGAACAATATAGAGTTAATGAGGCCGGTGACAGGCATTTTGCATATATCATTAAACCGATAGCTGAGAAAAGCCTTTTGCCAATTATCGATATGGTCCTGAAGAACTATCAAAAAATCAGGAATTTGGAGCAGGAAGTCACCAAGCTGAAAGATACTATTGAAACCAGAAAACTTGTCGAGAAGGCCAAGGGTATTTTGATGGAATCCCATAAAATTTCCGAGGCCGAGGCCTTCAAACGGATTCAAAAACAAAGTATGAATAAACGTGTTTCCATGAAATCAGTGGCCAAAGCCATTATTTTGGCCCACGAAATCTAGAAAGTTTACAGAAAGGATGTGCCA
>JAJZQD010000113.1 GCA_021847735.1 Bacillota bacterium
GGCTCTGGCCCCTGATGTCCTTTATGTTGGCTTGCTTAGTGCTCCCCTTACCCCGGTGGTACAAAATGCTGCTCTAGAAAATCAAAGGTATCCCGGGGGAAGACTTTAAGCGCGAACTTTCCAGTGGATAAATACGGGTAATAATACCCGGCATCCTCCCAAGTGTCCAGATCGCGCCCCGGTTTCAGCAGATGAAAGGTTATTCCGCTGCTATTAAGGTTGTGGATTGTGTCAGCCAATACCTGTGACGTCCCCCATGACTTGACGACGAAAATTTCCGGGTGGGTCTTTTTCAGTGCCAGCAGGTAATACCCGCCGTCAACGGCCGGTCCGAGAACCACTTCTTTAGTGCGGAGCGCTTCAATAGCTCCGGTAATATCCTCCGGTTGTAAAGCCGGATAATCTGTGCCAATAATCACAATCTGCTTAAACCCCTGTTTCAGGCAGTAATCCACGGCGTCAGCCATCCGCTCACCCAACTGTCCGCCTCTTTGGGGCATATATTCACCGGGACCCAATACCTTTACTAATTCTGCAGGCTCCCCGCCGCAGTAGAATACCCTGACAGCGATGGGCACATGATGTAATACCCGCCCAAGGTCCCGGAGCATCGCCCAATGCAGTTCGGCACACTGTTCTCCGTTTAAAGAGGGCATAAGTCTGGTCTTGGTTCTCCCCGCAGCCGGCACCCGGGTCATTACGACTAAAACCACTGACAAAATAATCGCCACCCCTTCAGTGCTTTTGCCATATTTCCGTCACCAATCCGGCAGTTCTAGCTGTTATTTCCCGGCATTTATCATTGGACAGCCGGCATAGCAGCCCCTGCTTTTTGCGAATTTCCCGGCAGCAGGTGGAGCCAAATTCCTGCGCAAACTTATGATTTAATTCCCGCCCCAGATTGGCATCATCGTAAGGTTTCAAGAGCCCCAGCATCATTACCCCGCCCACCAGAGCCCCGCAGGTACATCCTGCTCCCATGCCCCGGCGGAAGTACTTTCCCAAGTCAACCAACCGGTCAGGCAGGTCTGTATCGCTCAGTTCCAGCATCGTCCGGATTACGCTTTCACAGCAGTTCAGGCCTGCCGCGAAATAACCGCCGGCCAGTTCAGCCGCCTGCAGCTTTAAGTCTTTGTCCATCGAAGCCAACCCCTTTACCCTCACTCTGCCTGTGACTTAGCGCCGATTCGTAACTCCAGCCGCTTTTTGACTGCCAGGCTAAAGCTCAGGAGAACCAGAAAACCGCAGATGGCCCAGAAGGCATATTTCGCTGACGGTGAGATATTTTCACCCAGCCAGGAATATACTATGGTGGCCGGCAGCTGACCAAGGCCGGTGGCCCAGATGAATTCCCAAAACCCCATGGTGGTCAGACCAGCGGCGTAGGATATAATATCGAAGGGCACCACCGGTATCAAACGGGCGATAATTACCGAGTAGCGCCCATAAGTGCCAAAAAACCAGTCAGTCTTCTCCAGGCTGGTTCTGCCGGCAATTTTTTCAACCGCCGGTCGGCCAAATGCCCTACCAATCCAGAAACATATCGCGGCCCCAATCATAGCTCCAGTCCAGGAGTATATCGCCCCCCACAGCCAGCCAAATATCCAGGCGTTGGCAAAGGTGATCACAAAAGCAGGCAGCGGCGCTGCCAGCGCCTGAAAAACCATTAGAGCCATGGATACCACCGGAGCCCAAATGCCAAAACCTTTGAGGTAGATGCGCATCCCTTTGATATCAGCCTGAGCAAGAATACCGGCGGCTGTATTCACCTGATTGGCAAAATCCGGAATAAAGATATATATTCCGGTCAGGACAGTTACAACCGCAGTGGCAATCAGGAGGATTATTCTTCTTTTTTGGTCCGGCATTGTCCCACCTCTTTTTAGGTTTATAATATTATGAAAATTAACAATAGGTCAAATTAATGTTTTTTATGGCAAAACCTGAAATCCTCCGTTTATTTTATAGCAATCATGTAAAAAGCCCATGGACTAAGTCCACGGGCTGGAACCATTATCTTATATTAGCAAGTCACTTTCTTTAGGAATACTATTTGTTTATATTTTGATCCAATCCCAGTATTTTGGCCGCATTCCCCCCAAGAACCTTGGTTTTGACGGCGTCGGAAATCGGCAGCTCCCTGAACTTTTCTATATTCCCTTTAATACTGGGCAGTCCAGGCCAGTCCGTAGCAAACAAAATCCGGTCGGCGTTAGTCTCAAAATTCGGGAAGTATTTCAAGAGATTCTGGGGCGGCAGTCCGGCAAGTTCCATAAACAGATTAGGATGCAGCTTAGACAGGGCAAAAGCACTTTCATACCAGAAATTCCGCCCACTGTGGACCATAATTATCGTCAGGTTGGGAAAATCCACCGCCACATCATCAAATAATACCGGGTCCCCGTATTTAACCCGCGAGCCCCGGAAAATCGAAGTCCCGGTATGAAACATCACCGGAATTCCCAACTCCTCAGCCTTGGCATAAATCGGGTACATCATCTGTTCGTTGGGATAGAAGTAATTATAGGTGGGGTACAACTTTAATCCTCTGAAACCGTCCTCCTTAACCAGTTTCTCCACTAACTCCGCCGGCCGGGCCGTAAGGTACGGATTAACCGTCCCAAAAGGGATCAGGCAATCATAATCCCGGCAGAAAGCAGCCACATCTTCATTATTGCAGATTCCGGTGGTAATGGGGCTGAGTTCTGCCAGCACCACCCCATAATCCACCCCGCTCTCCTTCATCAGTTTAACAAAAACGGCCGGATCGGACATTTCCTCTACAAAATCCTTATAGTTATCAGGTTGAAAATTCTTCATAAACTCATCCACCCATGGCCGGTGTGGCGTGTATTTGGCCAGGTGGATATGAAAATCAATAACCGGCGTAGTCATTTTCATTATAATCCTCCCTTTGACAAAAAAGCAATTTTTTTCAGCAAATTTTAATATTCAATATTATATCGCAATTAGCGGGAAAATGCTAATTGTAAATATGAAAAATAGCCCGTGGAATTTTCCCACAGGCTAACTGTTTGTATCAGATGGGATCAGCATACTGTGGAAACCACGAGCCCTTGATTAGCGGCAGGACCCCAGGCTGCCTTCCAAAATTACTGGCCCGGATATACCTTCGCCTTCTCTGAATGGTTGAATTATTACCTGCGTATTGGGCGTTATCCTGACTGCTAATGGAATATCAATTGTTGTAGCGTAAGTAGGTGGATTTTCCGGGGTCGCGAAAAGTACATTTCCAGGGCCTCCCTGTATTTCCGGGATAAGTACGGTTGCCAGGTAGATGTTGTAATTTCCGAAGATTGTCGGGGAAGGCAGCGTGGCGGCTACAGTTACCGCCTCACCACCGGTGGACGGTGTATGTACAAAAGCAGAGGCTTCTGTCCCGACCGGAACTATTACCCGCGGCCAAAGCATAACACAACAGGGGAAAGGAATCAGGCCGGGGACACATAAGACGTCTCCGGGGAAAATGACGTTAGGGTTAGTGATATGGGGATTATTAACAGTTAAGGCTTCCAATCTTGTCCGGAAAAACTGGGCTATCCTGAACATAGTATCTCCCGGACGAACTATATAACGTCCGAGGAACCCGGGAGGACAAGTTAAGGGGATTCTGGGCATTTTAACACCTTCTCTAAAAATTGTTTTTCAAGTTGTAACCTGTGCATTATACTATGAAATATATAGCAAAATAGTTAAGCTGAGGGCATAAAAATGATATTAAACGGCAAAAAACCTTGCCGACTTAGATCGGCAAGGTTTTACTTTAACTTTGGTGCGGTCGAGAAACTTGAACCTCAATCTCACGTACGAGCAAAAGCCCTAATTCTTTAAGTGAAGGTCTGCCGCTAAAGAACTCTGCCAGGGTACAAGTGTTTTTGATTATTACGCATTCTAAAGTTAACAAATATATTTTTATTTTCGATTAAAAAATAAATATTTTCTTTCATTAATAGACCTAAAGGACAACCGGGTTTCTTACCAAAAGAATGTCCGGGGTAAACTATCGTATTCGGGTGGACGATATTTTTGATCATCTGAATACTATCAAACATCCGTTCTGGAGAACCACCTTGAGTGTTACATATTCCGCATCCTTCTATAAAAATCGTATCCCCGGTGAAAATACAATCTGGTAAAACAAAACACATCCCTCCTGCTGTATGACCTGGGGTGGCTAAACACTTAATGAGAGTATCTCCTAATTTAATACTGTCTAAATGGTATACTGCGTTCAGGTTTTTACAATGAAAGTTGTAAAAATCAATTTCTTTAGCTGACATAAAAACCGTCGGATTGTAAAGCTCCACTAATGAAGAAACCAGGTTAACATGATCTAAGTGTGAATGGGTCAACAGAATTTGGGTTAACCTAACTCCAAGTTTGTCTAGGTTAGTTCTGATTTCCTCCAATCCCCAGGCCGGATCGACAATAGCCGCATCTTTTGAAGCTTTATCAAGGATTATATAGCTGTAGTTTACGTACGATATTCCAAGTTCTAGTATCGAGACTGTATAATTTTTATCCATAAGAAACCTTGCCTTTCAAAAAATTGCCACCTCAGTTCGCCCGTTATATTCCACCAAACAAACGAGCCGAGTTTTTTCTGCCCCTGGCCAAGATGGCCATATTTTCCGTCACTTTATAGACAACATACATCGCCAAC
>JAJZQD010000114.1 GCA_021847735.1 Bacillota bacterium
CTGAACATCGAAACTTCAGTGGGGGACTCTACCCCCACTGAAGCAGAAAAGTGGAAACTCCACCTTCTAGAAGGTGGAGTCTTGGAATTGGGATAAATAGAGAAACTCCGCAAAAAGGGAGCGGTTTTTATGGAATTGCGAGTGGCGGGCGTAATACGTGAATCTGTAGTGGACGGGCCGGGAATCAGAAGTGTTGTATTTGCCCAGGGCTGCCCGAGGTCATGCCCGGGCTGCCATAACCCGGAGAGTATTGATCCTAAGGGCGGCAAAGTTCTGGAAGATAAAGAAATCCTTGAAGTGCTTGACAAGGTGAGACTTATCAAAGGAGTAACCTTTTCAGGCGGGGAGCCTTTTATGCAGGCCCGGGCCTTTGCCCAGTTGGGAAAACGGATTAAGGAAAAAGGCCTTGATTTGGTGACCTATACAGGATATACATGGGATGAATTGCTTAATCTAGGTGAGCAAAAACCGGAGGTCTTGGAATTATTAAGAATTTCCGATTACCTGGTTGACGGGCCTTTTGTAGAGTCCGAGAAGGACTTGAACTTGGCCTTCCGCGGCTCAAAAAACCAGCGGATTATTGATGTCAAGGAATCACTGAAAAAGTCCAATGTTGTTTTGGCCAATTTCGCGTAGTAAAAACCCCCTTTATTAAGAGTCCTGTTGTATTAGGTTACGGCAGGACTCGTTTTATCATGGGTGCCGTATTTTTACTCCCAAACCACACTTAACATAAAATTAACAATGGGTTAACAGGAAAAAGAGAATGCCGGGAGAATAATTTACAGCTGGGATTTCTTTTAGTATTTTAAACATATAATGATTACACAATAATTAAAACTGTACATATTAGCGTTTTCAGACTATTTGGGGCTGGCAGGAGACCACCTCTTTATATAAGTGACAGAGCGATAAAATTAAATTTATAAACGGGGGAAATTGAATGTTTCGAAGATTTAAACCAGCAGATGAAATATTCTATAAATTATTTGAAGAGGCGGCCGATATTCTGTATCAGGGTGCAGTTCTGCTTCAGGACATGATGGCCAAACATGATACTCTCGAAGCAAGGCTTGATGAGCTTATCGCCCTTGAACAGAAAGGCGACAAAGTCACCGAAAAGATTATTGATAAACTAAACGAGACCTTTATGACACCCTTTGACCGGGAAGATATTTACAGTTTAGCCAGGGAACTCGATGAAATTCTGGACTCTGTTTGCAGTACCGTTGAGAAGATGGTTATTTATAAAACCGGTAAACCGGACAGGTTATTCCAGGAGATGGTAGATGTTTTCGTAACGGCCACGGAAAAAGTTAAGCATACGGTGTATTACATAAGGAAGATGAAAAACCATACGGTCCAGATTTTGGATTTATGTTACGAGATAAAAAAATACGAGTCCCAGGGGGATAAAATTTATCGCTCAGGGATAGCTGAATTATTCAATTCTAGTACAGATGCCATTGCAGTTATTAAGTGGAAAGAGGTGTTCGAGCAGCTGGAAACAGCCCTTGACAGGTGTGAAAAGATAGCCAAAGTAATTCGCGGGGTCGTGGTAAAATATGCCTGAGCTGCTTATAGCCTTAGTAATTTTGCTTGCCTTGGCTTTTGATTTTATCAACGGATTTCATGATACGGCCAATGCTATTGCAACATCTGTTTCTACACGGGTGCTGTCCCCGGGGCAGGCTATTCTGATGGCGGCTGTCCTGAATTTCGTGGGTGCCCTGGCAAGTACCGAGGTTGCCCGCACGATAGGGAAGGGTATTGTTGACCCCAAGTATATCAGCAACGAAGTTTTAATTGCCGGCTTGGCTGGGGCTACCATATGGAACCTGTTGACGTGGTACTACGGGCTGCCCAGTAGTTCGTCCCACGCCTTAATAGGCGGGGTGGCCGGGGCAGTTGTTGCCAGCCAGGGGTTAACGGCCCTTAACGCTAGAGGATTGGTCGAGAAAATATTTCTTCCTTTAATCGCATCCCCGGTCATAGGGTTTATCATCGCTTACCTGGTTATGGGCCTTATTTTTATACTGGTAGGTAATGTTGCCCCTAAGACTGTTAATAAGAATTTCTCCAAGCTGCAAATCGTTTCTGCCGCTTTTATGGCCTTCAGTCACGGCTCTAACGATGCTCAGAAGTCAATGGGTATCATCACAGCAGCCCTGTTATCGGCAGGTATGATCCCCACCTTCAGGGTTCCAATTTGGGTAGTTATTGCCTGTGCCACGGCGATGGCCCTGGGGACCTCTCTGGGAGGTTGGCGGATAATCAAAACTATGGGTTCCCGGATAATTAAACTTGAGCCGGTTCACGGATTTGCGGCTGAAACTTCTGCCGCAATGGTTATTATCTTTGCGTCATTCTTTGGTAAGCCGGTTAGCACAACCCATGTTATTTCCGCATCCATTATGGGAGTCGGCGCAACAAAACGGATGTCTGCTGTAAGATGGACCGTGGCCAAAAATATTGTTAATGCCTGGGTCCTCACAGCACCTTTATCCGGCCTTGTTGCGGCGATAATATATTTCCTGATAAAATCGGTTTCATAAGAAAGCCATATGCCCCCCCGGCATTGCCGGGGGGGTTAGTTTCATGCCAAAAACCGAATCTACAGGGCATGGGAAATATTCGCAATATTTGGGCCACATGAAAATCCACCGGGTGCGGACCGATTAGGGCAATATTCTGCGGCATGGTCTTTTGTGGGTGGGATGGATATATTTACAGCCTTAACCTAACCTTAAAACTAATATATACTAAAGTTGTCCAAACAATGGAAAGCCGAATCCGCAAGGTACGGAGGAACCATTTGAGGCCAGAAGGCCCAGGGGTGAATCTCGCCGGTCAACCGGCAGAGTAGGGTTGTCCTTTCAACCGAACCCGTCAGCTAACTCCGGAGGCAATATGAAAGGGGGATAAAATGAATAGGTTTCTTTTGAAGTTTGGGTCTGTATTCCTGGTAGGTGTGCTTTGCATTCTCCTTACGGCCGGTTTTGCTGGGGCAGCTGTAACCTATACGGTTCAGTCTGGCGACTCCTTATATTTCATTGCTAACAGGTACGGAGTCACGGTCGAGGACATTAAATCGGCTAACGGTTTATCGGGTGACGCTATTTACCCCGGTCAGCGGTTGGCTATACCGGGGGGGACAAGCTCCGGTACCGGATACAGAGTTGTAAGGGGAGACACCATTTTCCTGATTGGCCGGCGTTTCGGCGTTTCTGTTGATTCAATTAAAAGAGCCAATAACCTATGGCAAGATGTGTTATACCCCGGACAGGTGCTGAATATTCCGGGAGGGAGTTCCCGACAAGCGGTAACGGTATCGAGGGGTTTTTCGAGAAGTGACCTGGACCTTCTGGCCAGGGCCGTTTTCGCTGAGGCCAGGGGTGAGGTGTATGAAGGACAGGTAGCCGTTGCAGCTGTTGTTTTGAACAGGCTCAAAAATCCGGATTTCCCACAGACAATCCCTGGTATTATCTACGAGCCCGGGGCCTTTAGTTCCGTTGATGACGGTCAAATAAACCTGTGGCCGGACGGGACTGCCTTCAAAGCCGTTCAGGATGCAGTAAACGGCTGGGACCCTACATACGGAGCAAGCTACTACTGGAACCCGGCAACTGCAACCAGTAAATGGGTGTGGTCTAGAACAATTACGGTCAAGATAGGTAATCACGTTTTTGCCAAGTAATTTTCCCCAAAAAACCCGCGAGAAATCGCGGGTTTTATTTTGTGGGTTTACGGAGAACTAATTTTAGTGTGCCGGGGGGCGGTTTGGAAATGCAACAAGTCCCTGCCTGAGAAACCATATTATACTTGGTGAAATTAATCACATCCTAAGTTATAATGTTACTGACCCACGTAACTGCTTGTGCAGGGCCTTATTTATCTTACTCCCTGCGGCAGGTCCGGAAATGGGTTAAAAAAATAACGATTTTGGAAAGGAGGGTATTATGCGAAGGAAAAACTGGATTTCCCCCGGTTTTCTGGTGCTTGTTTCACTCCTTTTATTTTCTTTCCCCGGGCTGGCATCGGCGGCTGACAACAGTGCAAAGCCTGTTACATCGGGGCAAGAAATAATATCCGCTGTTCCACCCGGCCCGGACGGGGGTGAGGCGGTTGGTGGCAATACTGTTGCCAAACAGGATGTAGTTATTCAGCCGGTTCACGGTGATGTGTTAACAGAACCGGCGTCAGTTAATTCCGATCCGGCTTCAGCCAGCAACGATACAGGCGCCTTATCAAAGGACCAATCGTCTAGTATGCCGCCGTCTGCGGTGAAGACCCCGGATGACACCAAGACCGACGGTGGGCTGAATGTAGAGCAGCCGGCCCCGGCGCCAACACCGGCCCCGGTTCCAACACCGGCCCCGGTTCCAACACCGGCCCCGGTTCCAACACCGGCCCCGGTTCCAACACCGGCCCCGGCGCCAACACCGGCCCCGGTTCCAACACCGGCCCCGGTTCCAACACCGGCCCCGGTTCCAACACCGGCCCCGGCGCCAACACCGGCCCCGGCGCCAACACCGGCCCCGGCGCCAACACCGGCCCCGGCGCCAACACCGGCCCCGGCGCCAACACCGGCCCCGGCGCCAACACCGGCCCCGGCGCCAACACCGGCCCCGGCGC
>JAJZQD010000115.1 GCA_021847735.1 Bacillota bacterium
AGGCAAACCTATATGTCCGGTGAAGCAGTCCGGCTGGCGGTTGCGGCCCTGAAATCAGCCCTGTTGGAAACGGCAGGTGTTTCCGGGCGGTATATTGGACAGAAGGTAGGAGACATATCAGCACTTGATCCGGTGACCGGAGAGGGTATCCCTTACGAAACCTATTCATTTGGCGTGCAAATGGCTGAGGTTGAGATAAACCTTAAATCAGGTGAAGTCAAGGTGTTGCGCGTAGTGGCGGCGCATGATTCGGGTACGCCGATCAATCCCATGTACATGGAAGGGCAGATTGAAGGAGGGATTTTGATGGGCTTGGGGTATGCGTTGCTTGAGGAATACATCCCGGGTGAGACGCTTAACTTTGCCCGCTATCGAATTCCCCGACCTAAAGATGTTCCGGAAATCGTTCCTTTGATTCAGGAAATTCCCCGACCCGGTGGGCCGTATGGGGCGACAGGAGTTGCGGAAAGCGCCCTTGTTCCAACTGCTGCGGCGATTATCAACGCCATAAATAATGCCTGCGGTGTGCGGATTTTTGATTTGCCAGCCAACCAGGCCAAGGTCAAGCCAGTGACGGATTTGTTATGTTGAAGCTTCTTCGAAAGGGCTTTTAATCTAAATTTGGAGACTTACAAGACACCAATCTCGCTTGGCAATTTAATAACAGCAAAAAACCAGACCCTTTTTAATTTTGGTCTGGTTTTTATTTTTAGCATGGGCGCTTAGTTGTCTGTGAAAGCCTGGTACTGGGGTTGTTAGTATACCGACAGGGCGTCTAGCGAGAGGATTGGGTAGGTCGCTTAAATGCAATATAACAGAACATATGTTTGTTTAAAATTCCTTTTTATGGTACAATTATTGTGGTACAACAGTATAGGCGCAGGGTGGGCGGTCATAACCCCGAAAGGGGGTGATGACTATTGACTATATTTGAGGCACTGACGTTAATGATTTCGTTCTCAACGTTAGTCGTATCTATAATTGTAGTTACGCAACGAAAAAAGTAGCCCACCACTGCTAACGGAAGCTACTTTTTCCTAATGATCCTATGACCGTTCATCATGTGCGGGAGTTGTACTATAACCGGGGTGTTCGACCATCCCGGTTATTATATTGTACTCCCTACCTACTCATAATTATACACAAAATGTGGAAAAACACAAGGCTGCTTCAAAGTAAAGACAAATGTGTCCTATTTCCAATCCGGTATGAACTCCAGCCGGTCAAACTTCAGATATTCCACATTAACTTCGGCATTGCTGCCGCTAAGTCGGAAGTCCAGGATATTAATACCTAATTTGAGGTCGTCTTTGGATAGTTTGACTTTGAAAATCTGCCACTCCGCCTTTGGCCGAACGGAGGCCACCCGATGACCGTTCATATCAATGATCAGGTCTACCGGCCGTGTTTTGGGATTGGCACATCTTAATTCTAATTCAAAGCCGGTAACCGTTCGTACAGGTACATATACTGTAGCAGCACTGGCTATAATGCGGCAACCGCTGCCCAAGTAGCTTACCGGCTTTGACCAGCCCTGGCCGAGCAGGGCATCGGCCGGGCTTGGTCTGGCCTGACCGGGTGGAGGAGGGAGCTGAACGGGCGGGGAGCCAGGTGCACCTTCTCCCTGACCCAACAGGATTGTATTGCCATAAAAGTAAGGGTCGTCTATGTAACCTCCGGCTAAGGAATCATAACGGGCAGGAGAAAGTCCGTATTTTAAACTGAAAAACATATTGGCGGGGAAGGAAAATGGGTAGCCCATGTATTTGTATATTCCGGTATCACTTAACCCGAGCAGGCGGTTGAAAGCTACCGGAGCACCCGGATGCAGCTTATGTTCCAGATATCTGTTGACCAAAAACAGGTTGTAACCTGTGAAAAACATAAATATACAGGTGATGGCAATTACCGCAGATTTAAGCAACCGTTTTTTGATTATATGTAGGAAAGCGGCCAGGCCAAGGGCAAAAAAGACGACCAACCCGTCATAACGGCGCATCCCAAAACCCCAACCGGCCCACCAGTCAGAAACTATACTGTTCACATAAGTCATCAGCAGAAAAGCTACAAGGCCGGAAAAAGCCAGGAATTTTTCGCGCTTGAAAAATGCCAGCCACCCAAGCGTCGAGAGGTATACAACCGGCGACCACGCATACAGACCATGCCTGCTGGAGAACAGCAGTTCCAACATAAATGGTGAGTCCCAGCGTAAAAAGCTGGTTCCCTGGGGGATGGTCAGGAAACTGCCGTAAATAATTTTCCAGGCAGCCATCTGGGGGAAAAAAGCAACCAGAGTGAATAACAGGAACATCAGATTACCAGTAAGTAGTGTAGCCACTTTGGGCCATGATTTGCTGCGTATCAGGAGCAAGTACAAAACGATGGATTCGATGGCCGGAAGGATCATGAGCAGGCCGTTCTGCCAGCGCACCAGCATCATCAAACCTGCTGCCAGGCCCAGCAACATCCATTGACCGGTTGTGCGAATCGGTACTGACCTAGTGGTATCCCAACAGTATACGAACAGCGTCGCCGTAAAAAATGAGGTGGCATGGGACATATAGGGTTCAAACAGGGTGTAATAAAGCATAAACGTAGCCAGCCAGACGGTTGCTGTAGCAATCAGGGAAACCGTCCGGTCGTAATACCTTTTACACATCCGGTAAACCAGGCACATTCCGGCAAAACCGTAAAATAAGCTGCCCAGATTGATAGCCAGGATATACGGCCCGCTGAACCCATCAGCAATAAAGTGTGCACCTAAAAAATTAGCAGCCAAAACAAGCAAATGGGCAGCCAGGTAAAAAGGGGACCAGAGAATAGCTGGCCCAACGGAGAAAACGTTAGTGAGATGCCCGGTGACGGTGGCTTTGGGTTTATAGGTCGCCCAAAAGGCTTTGTTAAAGTGAGAGAATTCATTATGAAAATCCAAATCTCGGTCAAAAACCACCGACCGCAAATATGAGAAATAATTAGAACCATCGCTGGCCAGGCTGTAATGATGAGTAAAGGCTATGATGCTGCCAAACAGCACAAGAATGGCGGCAAGAACCAGGTAATTACCGTCAAAGGGCTTGCGTGGAGACAATAACATATTTTGCCTTGTTAATGGCTTTGCCACTGGAGTCCTCCCTTGCTTGATAAAACTAAATTCTCATTAGGTATTCTACGGACGGCAGGCAAACCCTCCTGCTATAGGAAGCCATTGGTATTTGTATAAAATTACCTTCTAATGTCAATCCTCTATAATACGGCATTGTTTCTCGGAATGGGCTCAAGACTCAAAAATAATAAGCCGCGGATGAACGCGGATAAACACGGATGCTTATCAATTTATTTAGGAGGGGACCCGGGTGGATTATCTGGGTAGAAAACGGACTGTAACTCTTTTCTGGGTGTTTGTATTAATATTATTGGGGCTGATGGGCCATCTGGCCTATATTCAGGTCTATTCCGGGGATTTCCTCAGTGAGCGGGCCATCACCCAACAGACGCAGACTGTGTCTCTGGAAGTGCCGCCACGGGGACAAATTTTAGACCGCAAGCTCAGGCCGTTAACTGCCCATCGGGTAGTATGGCGGATTATAGTTTTCCCGGCGGCTGCGGCCGACCGGGACCGGGAAAGCCGAGCTTTGGCTTCTGCTCTAAATAAGTCAAATAAAGAAACAGCACCGTATTTTGCGGTCGGAGCCGGCATGCTTCCCTATGATTTAAATGATGAGCAGGCCGCGCAGATCCGCAAATTGAATTTGCCCGGAGTTATTGTTGCCAAAGCTGAAATCCAAAGCCGCAAACCGGCTTTGGCCAGCCATCTATTAGGGTATCTGGGGAAAACTGAAAATAACCGGTGGCAGGGGCAGATGGGGATCGAGGCTTTTTACGACCGTGAGTTGCAATCTGATGTACCTGCAGAACTAGCCCGAGTTTTCCTGGACGCCAGGGGGCAGTATATTTCCGGCCTGGGAATTCAGGTGGCCCAAGGCCTGCAGGACAAAAACCGGAACAATGTGGTTTTGACTATCGACCGCGATCTTCAGGCCATCGCGGAAAATGTCCTGGATAAATCAGGAGTTGAAGATGGGGCCGCGGTGGTCATGGATATACGTTCCGGTGATATTGTGGCTATGGCCAGCAGGCCGGATTACACGGTTGATGCTGAAGTCTATAATCAACTTAATCCTTCTCCGGTGAAGCAGTCCTTCTTAAATCACAGCCTGTCTTTTTATCAACCGGGATCGGTTTTCAAAGTCATAGTGGCTGCCGCAGCTTTGGAAGAGGGCATTGTGAACCCGGATACAGTATTCCTATGTGTTGGGGAAAAAGACGAACTGGTTAAATGTTATAACAAAACCGGTCATGGTTTGATTACTTTTGCCCAGGCTGTGGCCTATTCCTGCAACCCAACCTTTGCCAGGGTCGGTTTACAGCTGGGGGCTGAAAAACTTGTCAGATATGCAGAAAAGTTTGGGTTAGCGAATGCCAGCATTATCGGATACAAAAAAAGTAATTTGAGTACAGAACTGAAGATGATTGCCCAGCCCAACAGTCTGGTTAATGCCAGCCTGGGGCAGTGGCCTGTGCGGGCCAGTGTGGTGCAAATTACAGCAATGATGGCTGTTATTGCCAATGACG
>JAJZQD010000116.1 GCA_021847735.1 Bacillota bacterium
CGAGGAAAACCCATTTCATCGCAATGTATCTGATAATATACGGCATCATGATTAGGATATACTATTCTTATTTAAGCAAAGACTACCGGGAAATCCTGTTTCAGCGAAAAGATATTAAGGAACTGCCGGTTTTAATGAAATACTACCTGTTTCTAAGCAAATCCTCACCTGATTATGGGAAATACAACCCCGGGCAAAAATTGCTGTATAATGCCTGGGCCGTTTTGGCTTTTTGCCAGGCAGTGACCGGCTTTACCCTGTATTGGCCCGATGCTTTGACCCGGTTCGGCAGACTTTTGGGGGGGCCGGTGGTAATAAGGCAGTTTCACTTTATGCTGACATGGGTTTTTATTGTAACGGTGGCCCTGCATGTTTATCTATCCTGCCTCGGTGGATGGACTGTTATCAAATCAATGATTACCGGGTATTTCCCAGAAGGTGAAAGTATGCAGCCGGTTTCGGACGAGATAGACCGGAACGACTCTTTGCCGGTATAATATCCGGTCAACAGGGGGTAGGGTTTTTGCATGAGACAGCTTTAATGGCAGGCGTGTTTGACGTTATTGAGAAACATACTGCTGACTTGACGGTCCAAAGGGTGACCAAGGTAATCCTGGTAGTCGGGGAAATGACCAATGCCATGCCTGATGCCTTGGAGGCCGTATTCACTGTATTCGCCCACGGAACAAAGGTTGAAGGGGCAGAACTGCAAATAAGAATGATACCTCTGACCGCCCGCTGTACTGAATGTGAGTGGGAAGGAAGCATAGAACAACATGTTTTTATATGTCCGCATTGTTCTTCACTGGGGTTGGAAATAAAATCAGGGCGGGAACTATACGTGGAAAGCCTGGAGGTAGAGTAAGTTGGAAATAAAAGTTAACCAAGGTATTCTCAGTTCAAATGAGCGGACAGCCCTGGAAAACAAAAAGGTATTTGACGAAAACGGACTCTTTGTAATCAATATAATGGGTTCACCGGGGGCCGGTAAGACCACAGTTCTTGAAAAGACAATTGACATTCTTGTTAATTCGGTAAAACTGGGGGTAATTGAAGGTGACATTTACACGAGTAAGGACGCGCAGAGAATAGAGAAGCACGGCGTGCCTGTTAAACAGATAAACACCGGTGGCGCTTGTCACCTTGACGCCGGGATGGTTTCAAAAGTCTTGACAGATTTCAGGCTTTCGGAAATAGAGCTGCTGGTTATTGAGAATGTGGGCAACCTGGTTTGCCCGGTGGAGTTTAATCTTGGTGAGGACATCAAAATTGCGGTTCTAAGCATAACCGAGGGTGACGACAAGCCTATGAAATACCCTCTGATATTCAGGGAATCCAGAGCTGTAATTTTAAATAAAGTCGACTTGATCGACTTCACAGATGTAGACATGAATTCTCTAAGGACAGACATAAAAAGAATAAACCCCAAAATTGAAATTTTCGAAGTTTCCGCCCGGACTGGCCAGGGCATAAATGAATGGAGCCGTTGGCTGCTTGAGAAGGTCAAAGACAAAAACGTTAAAAACGCAGTTAATTAAATTATAGGAGGGCCAATAAATGGTTTTTCTGGACATTGTTTTTTTAGCGATTTTTGGTTTTGCTGCGTACAAGGGATATAAAAAAGGGGTTTTCGCTACCCTTACTTCTATAGCCGGTTACATAGTCGGCCTGATTGGTACGTTAGTCCTCTACAAGCCGCTGCAGGGGATTTTAGGCAAACAGCTGCATATGGCAGAAAAGCTGTCACCCTGGGTGGCGAAAAGTTTGTCTTTACCGGTGTCGTCCCAGCAGATTAGTGGCCTGGCTATGGACAAAGCCGTGGAGATAATAAACCAAAGGCAACTACCAAATGTTTTTAAAGAAAGCATGATTCAGTATGTTCGGGACTTTTCCAAACTTCCTTTAAGCAAAGGAATTAACACCCTTGGTGAAGGAATTGCCTATACGATAAGTGATTTCCTGGTTAACTCCCTCAGCTTTATCATCTTGTTTTCCTGCCTGGCCCTGATTTTCCGGATTATTCTGCCTAAACTCTTTAAAACCGTTTCACCCAGGCCGGTCACCTTTATTGACAAATTGGGAGGTGCAGTTTTGGGGTCCTGCGGGGGAATATTGTCCATTGCCGTCCTGCTGATTGTTCTTATTCCCCTTGGTTCCATGGGGGCTTTAAAAGGAAACCCGAGTGTTTTGGCAAACCAGCTGCAAAACTCGTTGGTTGTTAACTTGTTTACAAATCATATGCAATCCCTCTTAAACATGATTTTTTCCGGCGGTGGTTTTTAATTATAATCAGCGGTTTTTAATTATATTTGTGGGGAACAATTAATATAATGTTTAGGAAGTTACCTACACAATGGGAGGTACCAGATGGACAAGGAAAGTAAAGAAACAAAAGACAGGTGGAAAAAAATCAAGGAAGAGCTTGGTTTTGAACTTAAACTGGTATGGGACCAACTGCCCCAGGCGGAAAGGGAAGAAGCCTTAAAGTTTTCCGAGAATTATAAGGCCTTCCTAAATGCAGCCAAGACAGAGCGGGAAGCCATACGGGAGATAGTCAGGCTGGCTGAGGAGCAGGGGTTTGTTTTGCTGGACGAGATGACGGCCAGGGGTAAAAAACTCCGGCCGGGGAATAAAATATATACTGTCAACAAGGAAAAAAACGTGGCCTTAATTGTTACGGGAAAAGAGCCGGTCTGGAACGGTATCAACCTTATCGGTTCTCATGTCGATGCCCCTCGCCTGGACTTAAAACCACTTCCGCTTTATGAGGAGCAGGGCATAGGGTTATTGAAAACCCATTATTACGGGGGGATTAAGAAGTATCACTGGCTGTCCCATCCCCTGGCTATGCATGGCGTTGTTATCAAGCAAAACGGTGAAAAGGTTAATATCAGTCTGGGTGAAGATGAGAACGACCCCGTTTTTGTTATAACTGACCTCTTGCCTCACTTGTCCAAGGATCAGATGCAGAAGAAGTTGGGGGAGGCTATCAGCGGGGAAGCCCTTAACATCCTGGCTGGGACGTTTCCGTTGGAAGAAAAAGAAGCCAAAGAAAGGGTCAAACTGGCTATTTTGGAACTGTTGAACCAAAAATACGATATTATCGAAGAAGACCTGACAACTGCTGAACTGGAACTTGTGCCTGCCACCAAGGCCCGTGACGTGGGCCTCGACCGGAGCATGGTCGGCGCCTATGGACAGGATGACCGGGTGTGTGCCTACACCTCCCTGAGAGCCATTTTGAACTGTCAGAACCCTGTGCGCACTGCCGTTGTTTTATTCGTAGATAAAGAGGAAATCGGCAGTACCGGGAACACCGGTATGCGTTCAAGGTTTTTCGAGAATACGGTGGCAGAACTTCTTTATCTGATTGCCGGAGATTATGATGAAATATACTGCCGAAAGGCTTTGGCCAACGGGCGGGCGCTGTCAGCTGATGTTGGGGCTGCCGTTGACCCTAATTGGGAGGGCGTCTATGATAAGTATAATGCTGCCCGAATGGGTTGCGGCGTTGTGATGACAAAGTACACGGGTTCCGGGGGTAAGTACTCCACCAGCGATGCCAATGCCGAGTTTGTTGCTGAAATCCGAAGAGTATTTAACGAAAACAAGATAGTCTGGCAGACAGGTGAACTAGGCAAGGTTGACCAGGGTGGCGGGGGTACAATAGCCCAGTTTATTGCCAGGTATGGGATGGATGTCCTGGATTGCGGCCCAGCCCTTTTCAGCATGCATTCACCAATGGAAGTTGCCCATAAAGGGGATATCTATATGTGTTACAGAGCGTATGAAGCCTTTCTTAAAGGTTGATGAAAGAATCCAGTCCATGGACTGGATTCTTTTGTACTACAGTATATAACTTTGCCCAAATTTCACTCGCAAGGAGTACGCCGGATCCGTAAAACCGCAAAAGCGGTGACGGCTCCGCAGTTGGCAAAGGTCAAGGTATGTAGTACAGAAAGGCGCGCGCATAGGGAACTGAAATATGCGCGCCTTTCTAGCAGGATTTGGATTGGCCCCGTCGAAGTAACAAGTTATTTAAAGTTGGTTAGACGGGGGTGACAAAGTTATGGGCTGGCTCCTTGGCATCGGTCTGCTGCTGGTGGGGATAATGCTTATAGTCGGGGTTTTTGTTATTGGCGGCAAGGGGAGTAAGACCCGGTCCAACCCTGTTAAAGAGGTGCGGCAGCTGTCTGACGTTTTATTAAGCGACACCGTTGAATTGGTCCCGGAACTGGAAAAACACATCCGGGAGGGCAATTTTCGGGCTGTTGACCAGGTTGTTGATAAAATGGAATCTTACGAGTCGGAAAAACAGGAGATAATCCGCCAACACCTGAGGGAAGCTGGTGTGATTGAACGGTACAAGACTGATTTGACCGATATTGATTACAAAATCAGGACCGCCGGTGCTGAAAGACTGGGAAAGGTCGGAGGGGAAGAAGTCCCGGAACTGCTGTTCGGGGCTATGGCGGACA
>JAJZQD010000117.1 GCA_021847735.1 Bacillota bacterium
TCCGCCAACCATCGTCGGGGCTCTTTGCGCTTTAGCGATTAGAGCCCCGTTGTGCCCTGCGGGTAGATCCGCGTATGCGGGAGCGGTTTGCCGGCTGAGTTGTTGCTCGCTCGGAGGAATACACCTGCATCTTCCTGGCCCTTTAGCCCAAAACAAAGAGAATGTCTTTTGACAGTTGGGAGGGAAATAAACTGTGGGCATATTATGTCCTGTTGCGGAATATTTATGAAAATAGTAAAGGCATGTTTTACGGAGGTTATCTTTATAAGGAGGGAATATTGTTGTGACGGGGCGAGACGAATCTAAAGAGTATAAAATTATAATGACTAACAGGGAAAATGCGGTTATCGAGGGTGTTGAAAATGTAGAAAGCTTCGATGACCGGGAAATTCTGCTGGAAACAAAAATGGGTTTGCTGGTTCTCAAAGGGCAGAACCTTCATATTATTCAGTTGAACCTCGACGAGGGTACCCTTGTAGTGGAAGGCCACTGCAAAACCCTCGATTTTATGGATGACAAGAGCGCCAAAGGGATTAAGGGCAAAGGGAAAGGTATTATCCAACGTATATTAAAGTAACAAACAAATAAAGTGAAGGGAGAGGACTGATGCAGTCTCTGGCATCCCAGTTTTATGCCTTTGTCGTCACAATTCTGATGGGCCTTACCATTGGAATGCTTTTTGACTTCTACAAGGTCACTAAGGGGATAGCCCGCCCTGGAAAAGTCTTAGGTTATCTGGGTGATTTATTGTTTTGGATAATTTCCACGGTTACGGTCTTCTTCATGCTTTTAGTTGGTAACTGGGGTGAAATCCGATTATATGTTGTCATAGGGGTTGCAGTCGGCGCCCTGATTTATATTAAGTTGATGAGCGGTTTTGTTATCCGGGCTTTATTTTTTGTCGTTTTTCTGGTTAAGAAGGCAGTGTATTATACCTTAAAGGTGTTGAGTTTCACCTGGTTCGTGTTGATTTATCCCTTTATTCTGATTAAAAAAATCATAATTATTCCCGTCGGTTATCTCGGGACAGCCTACACGGGAACCTGCCGTTTCATCAGGCGCCATGTAAGACACATGTTACTGGAACCGGCAAGTCGTCAGGCCGCTACAGTTAAAAATAAAATTAAACAAATGGTCATATCCCGGTTTAAAAAATAGCCCGAGGAGATATTTTTTAATTCTAAAAAGAGGAATTGCAGATTCCATGTAGAATCAATAAAAGTACTAATATTGTACACAGTTTGTACACAGATTGTGGATAACTACAGCAAGCCGGTAGGTGACGGCAGATGAAAATTGAAATCAGGGGCGCTGAAAAACTCAGTTTTAGGGAGCGCCAGGTGGTAACTCTTAAAGAGATGGGTTATTCCAATGACAAAATATCCAAAAAACTAGGGTTAACAAGCAGTACAGTGGCAACCCTGTTTAACCGCGCTAGGAACAAGGGTTACGGGGTGGTAATCATTATACCGGGCAACGCCTTGGGGTTATTTGGACCGGAGGAAGAGGAAGGTGATTCCTGATGGTTTTATCGGCAAAAGTTAAAAAGGCTCCAAAAATAATGGACATGCCCACTTCCAGCAGGCAGCCCAAACGGAAAAAGGTAAGATTCAAACTTAAAGGCCCCGCTGTAATTATGCTTATATTGTTAGGATTTATTTTTTATTCCTTTGGCGGTCAAATGGTGGAAATGTACAATGTCCAGCATGAATTAACAAACATCCAGGCTCAAATTGATGAGTTTCGCGTCAAAAACGCGGATCTCCGTAAACAGGTAGAGCAGCTCAACTCCGACGCCTATATAGAAAGGGAGGCCCGGGAGAAACTTGGACTGGTCAAACCCGGTGAGAAGATAATTTTGGAGGCAAAACCGGGTGCAAAGGGAAGTACTATCCCGAAAGCATCCAAAAAGCCTAATCTTAATAATGTACATTAACAATAATCCACATCTTGACACTGTAAACCTGTTCAGGTATAATTTGATTGACCAATTATGGCTGATTTTATGTATCTTTAATGCTTCTAAGGAGGATTTTTTAGGTTTATGTCAATTGAGGTAGGTAGCATCATTGAAGGTGTGGTTACAGGTATCACCAACTTCGGGGCATTCATTGAACTGCCGGGTGGTCAGACAGGGCTGGTTCATATCTCTGAAGTGGCTGATGCGTACGTGAGGGACGTCAAGGATTACCTTAAGGATAAAGACCGGGTAATGGTTAAGGTAATAGCAATAGACAAAGGCAAGGTCGGCCTGTCCATTAAACAGGCTCAGGCTACTCTTGTTCCTACTGCACCGAAACCGGCTTATACCCACCCGCCCAGAAGGAACGATCGTTTTGAAAGAAGGGAAGCCCCCAGCTTTGAAGACCGATTGTCAAAATTTATGAAAGAAAGTGACGAAAAGCAGCTGGAAGTTCGTCGCAGCACCGATGCCAAAAGAGGTGGCAGAGGTTCTAAGAAGCCATTTTAAGCGCCGTTTACCGGTGCTTTTTTTGTCCTACAAGAAAGTATAACGGCCGGCTGCCCGGCCGCCCGGGAAGGGTGATTGGTTTGCGGACTGCAGTAGTGGACGTAGGGACAAACACAACCAGGTTGCTGATTGCAAAAATATTATCCGGGGAAGTCCGGGTAATAAAGACCGGAATGATTACGACCAGGTTAGGCGAAGGAATCGGCAGGCAGCCTTACCTCCTTGGGCCGGCCATAGAGCGAACCGTCGAAGCCCTCCTAAACTTCAGGAAAATAATACAGGAAACAGGGGCGGAGAAGGTACTTGCGGTGGCGACCAGTGCCGTGCGTGATGCCGCCAATCAGGCGGAATTTTTGCAGGAAGTGAAAAACCGGGTAGGATGGGACATCCGGGTTTTACCAGGGACCGAAGAAGCGGAGTTGAGTTACCTGGGGGCCTCCTGCGGTCTGAAGACAGGTATTTCGGAGCCATTAGTCATTGATATCGGTGGAGGCAGTACGGAATTCATCTGGCGCGGAACGAACGGCTTGAATGGCACCAGTGTCAGACTGGGGGCCGTCAGAATGACAGAAAATGACTGCACTCTGGCAAATATTAAAGAAATGTTAGCCCGGCTGCTTTCTTCCGTTAAGGAGCGGGGTATAAGAAATCTGGTAGGTGTGGGGGGAACACTGACAACACTGGCAGCTGTGGACCAAAAACTGGAGGAGTACGACCCGGACAAAGTACACGGTTATGTTCTAAAGCGACAAAAGGTTGAACAGATTCTTGGCCGGTTTGAGAAAATGACGTTGGACGAACGGAAACAGGTGCCTGGCCTTCAGCCGGAGAGGGCAGATATAATAGCGGCCGGTGTGAGGATAGCGCTGGCAGTCATGGAAGGACTGGATGCGGAGGGGGTCACTGTAAGTGAAACAGGTATCATGCACGGGATTCTCTACAAGGATTTGAAGGCAGAAAAGAATTTTTTCTGAACCTTAAAGTTTTTGTTAAGTTTGGGGAATTAAAGCATATATTTATTAAAGACCGGGAAGATAAAGTTTTCTGATGAAGGGGGTTTGGCATGAACCGGCATGCGGAACCGGAATACCGCCGGTATACTGCTGTCCTTCGGGAAGATGATAGAAATTATGCCGTTTCCCCGACCAAACGACCCAGAGGAAAAGCGACTATTGAAATAAATGGGAATGAAGGTTTGCTGAAATGTTCGGTAAAAAACCTGCGTTCGGCACCCCAGGAGGGAACCCCAGCATACGGGGTATGGCTTGTCAGCCAGGACGCCGGTCAAATAACCCCTGTCTTGGCAGGGACTATTTCAATTAGTGAGGAGGGGGTAGGGGAAAGCAGCTGGAGCTTTGTGGCTGACAATGTATATGAGACTGCATTGGACATTGATTCTTTCATTACTTTGGAAGTCGGAGTTAAGACACCCAGCAACGATTTACCCGGACACAGGGTTCTAATCGGGCAATTGGAGCTTGAAGAGGTTAATTTTTCGGAAGAGCCCACAATGGAGAAAGTCGCACCCTTTGGTCAGGGGTTACCATTTTACCAGTGGTGGAAGTTCTACCCGGGTTATTTCAATGATTGGATGTATTATCCTATTCAGCCAATTACTCAGGCTTGTTCAGGAAGTTTTGGCGATTTTCAGACCGGGCCTGTTTTTCAAGGTCACCAACTCATTGGCCTTCAATATGACCAAAAGGGTGCCATTAAGTTTTTGGTACACGGGATTCCAGGCAGGTTTTGCCTGCGGGATCAACCTTACGGAGGTGCAACCGGTTATATTTACTGGCACCCTTTACCGGGACAACAATATAGGGCAGGAGATTACGGTTACTGGTTAATCCATCTAGACCCAATAACCGGGGAGGTGGTATTTCCGCAAAGGGCGACTAAACCGCCCGATTGCGAACAGTGCAACAGACACTAGAGGTTGACGAACTGCCTGCTTATCGGCTTGTTAACAAACCAAAAAA
>JAJZQD010000001.1 GCA_021847735.1 Bacillota bacterium
ATTAGATCTTTTAAATCCTTTTCGTTTATCTCCACAATCTGCAATTTCTCTAATACTAAGTCTGCCAAAGATATTGTGGGGGAATCAGTATCCATACGTTTCCTGAAGTCAACCTTATGGCAAAAATTTAACTCATCGAAGAACACGTCTACATGCGGTAGAGTTGGATGATCAAAAATCCTCCGGCCTGACCAAATTTCCATAGTAACGCCACGTCCACCTTTAACCACATAGCCTAGATCTCTGAACAAATCCTCGATTTCTCGTTCTTGATGGGACAACGCTACAAAGTCAATGTCCGTTAGATGCCTTTTAAGAGCTTGCAACAATTTGACTTGATTAGGACAATGTATAATTACACAAATTGCCCCTAATACCCGCAGCTTAATATTCCTTTTGTTTGCTTCATTCACAAAGTGTTTAGCATGATTAACGTATTCTATTTGCATTTGTTTGAGAGCTTCTTCTTCCGTTAAGGACATTATAATTCACCCCATTTTTTTTAAATGCCTATTAACCAGCCGTAAGGGTCCAATTGATCTTACCATGTTTATTCAAATCTATCACAACGCCTCGAAGTTGATTTTGCTGATAATCACTGCCAGGGTTAATAGCCAGTGTTTTCCCAATTTTCGTAACACCCTTACTTTCATGAATATGGCCATGCAAACCCAACAACGGTTGGTATTTTTCAATAGCTTTACGCACAGCGGTACTCCCAACAGGTATCATCTTTAACTCCCCGCCCTGAAGTTTAGGCTTAAAATTTTGATCCAATTCCGGTGCAAAATCAATTTCACTGTCGTAAGGGGGACAATGGATATTGAAAATACAGCGGTCAATATTCTCTACCCGAGATGCTAGTTCATCAATCTTTTGAGTGAATTCTTCCTCACTAATATCTCTTACACATTTCCATGGTGTCATGTTTGAATATCCTAGAGTCATAATTTCAAATTGATCAAATTTAAGTACTTTTCCATCGGCGCATTGGACATAATCAGAACTTGCTAACACTTCATCAACCTCAAAAATATCGTCGTTACCTGGCATCATGAGACATTTAATTCCTGTAGATTTAAGCCTTTCTTCCGCCAATTGGACCCACTGTCTAAGAATTCTCAACATTTCACTCTCAAAGATTTCGTTGACCTTTTTCTGATCAAATGATGAAAATTCTTCTACATTCGTCATGGTATAATAGAAACCTGCATTCCTAACGTTTTTCTGCAGTTGCTGGAGTTCCTCGTCATTTTTCGCGCTCACTTTTTGACCAAATAATGTTGCATTAAAAGTGCCATCTGGTTGTTTTACAATTGGCACCAACATCTTTCCCGTAATGTCCCCGCCGCAGATTATCATATCTGCCTCATAATGCTTACCGGCATTCACAAATTTACGGAAACAAACCTCTGATCCATGAAGATCTGTTGCATAAAATATCCGCATCTCATCACCTCTTTAATTCAATTTATCGCCCGCTGCAGGCAGCCCAGCTAGATAGGGCTGCCTTTTTCAGCGAGCCTGATTACAAAATCACCTTTTTAGATTATTCCGGAGGAAGTTCTCCAAACTGTTTTTCGAAGCTTACTCCGCTGGTGGACTGAACTGCTTTAGAGATATAGTAAATCATGATAGGGATTACCAAGAAGGCAATAGTCATTACCCACACAGTGGATGACAGAGAGCCGTTGAAATACGGAATTAACATATAAACCAAAACAAACAAACTTATTAATGTTGTCAGAAAACCGAGAATGGATACGACCGGAATCCCTAAGAACCTGGATTTAACCAATGGAGGGCAATTCTCGAACATTTCTTTGCGCCGATAGGGGAATATCATTCCGGCAATTCCCAAGAATATCCAAGCTGCAAACCAAGCCGTGATTGTGTAAGCAATATTTGCAACCAAACTTGGTGCCCAAATATCAGCTATCATGAACAGCCACCCTACAAAGATGCTGATCCATACAACCCACAAAGGTGAACGCCAACGCCTATTGATTTCTGTAAACTTTACGGGAAGAATGCGGTCAAATGACCATGCAAAAATGTTACGTGTTGGTCCAAACCCCAACCCTGCCGCGGAACCGAAAGTCCCCATAAAGAAAGCTACAGCCATTAAAATCACTAGGATGGGACTTTTGGCCATAAACGCGATCAGCAATGTTGGCATTGGCTCGCCTTGGAACGGATAGGCGCTGTTGCCAGAGTTAAACAGATATGTGAGGGCGTTAGTCCACTGCGGACCCCAGGCCACATACATCATCTTATAAAAAGCATACCATAGGACCATTTGGATAACCAACGATCCAAATAGGGCCAACAGCTGGGTCTTTTGTACCCCACGAATTTCGCCTGCCATATTGGAAGAAAAAGTGGAGCCTAAAGTATTCATCATTACGTAAGTAGATCCCGCCATGAGGGTAGCCATAAAGGTAAACTTGAGAGAATACCCCCCCTCGGTAGCCAGTTTCATTACATCATCGTATTTCAGGCTGCTCCAGGCATTCCAATTGGTAATGAATTCTTGCCGACCGTGAGTCATAGCGATGGCAAAAACAACCAACCCCAATACGCAAAAACCGATAGTAACATATGAGAGCTTCATCATCCACTTGGCACCTTTCATGAAACCCCAACCCACAAAGACCAAGGACAGAGTTCCAATTATCGTCCTCACCCAGGCTCCCCCAAAGAAATCGCCCATTGACGTAAGGGATGCACTGTTATAAACAATACCTAAAGCCTTAAATCCATCGGATAGTGCCCATTTCATCCACCAGTCTTGGAGGATACCCAACCAAGACAGGGCTGTTAAGGAAAGTACGAAACTTACCATCAAGCCAATTGCCGGATGGATGATCCGGCTGACGTATACGTACTCACCACCGGAACGCGGCATAGCAACTGAAAACAACCAGTACAACCCAGCAATAGGAAACATCTGGACGACCGCTAAAACTGCTAAGGGCATATTAGCTCCCGGGTACAGAAACGGTGCCCACATTAAATAAACCGCACTAAACAACAGCCCTGGATTCATAGCAGAGTACATAAGAGCGTCCAATGCACTGATCTGTCTGGTTAACCCAGAAGAGTTTCTTATAAAAACATCCTGACTCGACATAAAGTTTACACCTCCATTTTTGATCTACTAAGGTGAAATCTAATAATGATAGCAATGGATAAATTATTAAGTTTTAATACTCTTTTGCATTAAAGAGCAAAATCGTTTCACCTCCCTTTTATCTCATCAATAAGGTTTGTTTAAAAATATGATCTATAAACTACTCGGCCTTGCGCATGACAGTTCTTTGATAGCCGGTTACCACTTTATAGTAACCGCTTAACATGCTATTGGCTTCGTAATCTCCGGTGTCAATCAGCAAAGGATTGTTCCCTATGGCGGAAAGTTTGTTTTGCGGGGTTATTACTGTGATGTTTTGTTTGCCTATTGCTCTGAGGACCTTGGGGCTAAGCTGTTGGTTGCCCCGGCCGAATATGTAGCCCTGACCGCCTATAATTGTTACAACAATCTTCGCTTTTTTGCCTTTAATCAAGTCTAAGAGTTGTGATTCAATGACATCACTGGCCACTAACTGTTTGTTTAAAACTACATCAACACCCAGCAAAGTGTTTTTCAGACCTAGTTTTTCCATCACTGCCCTGGTAGTTGTACCTGGGCCGATTATGTAAAGAACATCATCTTCCATAGACTCTGTGATGTCATCAGCAATAGAATTCAAGGCAGCCACTTCACCTTCGGTCCTTCCGGATTTCAGGTGCTGCACCAGCCTTTCTTCGTGAGGCACCTTTAGATACCCGTACAGCTTAGCTGTGACTCTTCCCTCTCGGAAGGCATCCTCGTCTATGTCCATGACCTCCGAGTCCTGGACCTTTTTTATTTTCTCCTGCAGGTACATTAGTGCCACTTCACCGGCATTCCTTGAATTGGTCGCGTAAACAGCAGAGTGGATTTTTACCCCGGCGGGTATACCAATCACCGGTACACCGTTATCGCCAAGGGCATCATAAAGGTTTCTGGCAGTGCCGTCACCACCGGCAAACAATATCAGATCTACTTTTTGTTCTGCCATCTCCCGGGCTGCTTTTATGGTGTCTTTAGCGGAAGTCTTGCCCGGCTCCACAGACCCGATAACCACAGGTTCAAAACCGCATTCCCTGGCTTCCTTTTCCCCCATTTCGTCGGGATAAGTAATTATTTCAATATCATCTTTAATTGTAGCCAGTCTTTCCAGGGCGTCCATGGCCCGTCTGGGAGATTCCGGGTGAGCGCCGAGCTCTCTGGCTCTTTTTTGGATTTCTTCACCATCACTGCCTTTAAGTCCGACTCTTCCTCCCATGCCGGCAACCGGATTTACGATTAACCCCAATTTCTTTTTCAATCTTCAATCCCACCACCCTTGCTGTGGAACACTTATTTTATTTCAATAACGACATTACTGTGTTCCGCATTCCGCGTGAATGCGGAACACAGTTTATTACAGCCCTTTTTTACTTTCTGTGCTTTCTCACGTAAGCTTTCCAGGTTGTTGCCCATTTTGCGGGATCATCTAAAGCTGCATCATCATTTCTCTTATGAGCAGAAGCTTTATGAGGTGCAGTCATAACAATCTCGGGATTTTCGTAAGCCTCTTTACTTACCGTTCTAAGGACTTCGGCATACTCATCCAGATCATCCTTGGAGTAAGATTCGCAAGGCTCCAGGGTCATTGGCTCGGGAACTTCCCACGGATGGTGGCTGAACCAGTAGTGAGGGATACCATAATCGACTACCCGGTTGCAAACCTCGACTGTTCCAACACCGGTGTCTTCCTTCAGTTTTTCCCAGGAATACCGGACCTGCTCCTGCCTGCGGTGACCGTTGCCGGCATAGCACTCAGATAATCCGGGGATCTCCAGTAACTTTTTCTCAAAGTAGTTGTTATTGATTACAGATATGTCAGCACATTCTCTTAGGCCGTCAGCACCCAAATTCATGGTCCAGGCGTAAGCCCTTAAAACAACTCCGGCTGTACCGTAGAAATCCCTGACTTTGCCAAAACTTGCCGGATGATCGTAATCCAGATAGTACTTCTTACCATCAAATCCTACCGTGGGCACAGGCAAAAACTTGGCAAATTCTTCTTTACAGCAGAAGGCACCGTTAGCCGGTCCACTGGAGCCGTGAGGTGTGCCAAAGGTTTTGTGTACGTTAAAGTGGCACATATCAAAACCGGCTTCTATTGCTCTGGCCACACCCAGGAAGGCATTGGCATTGGCCTGGTCATAGAAGCATAGGCCGCCTACCGAGTGGACAATTTTTACAAACTCATCAACTCTGGGGTTATAGAGGCCGATATCCTCAGGGTTGGTCATAAATATAGCGGCGGTGCGTTCCGAAACAGCTGCTTTCAACGCTTCGATGTCGGGGAAACCGTCCTTATCGGGATAAAGTGTGATAACTTTAAATCCGGCAGTGGCCGGGGTAGCGGCGTCACATGGATGGGAGAAGATAGTGGTAATTACCTCATCTCTCTTGCCCAATTCGCCTTTGGATTCCCAATAGGCCCTGACAATACTGGCTGCAGTATATACGGCGTGGTTACCACCGCCAGGCTGGAAGGTAACTCTATCCATACCGGATATTTGTTTGATGATTTGTTCAAACTTGTAATAAATCTCCAGGATGCCCTGGACAGTGTCTTCGTCCTGGCAGGGATGGAGTTCTGCGAAATTCGGGTGGGCAGCCAGGTCTTCGTTAACCCTCGGGTTATACTTCATGGTGCAGGTACCTTCGCTGATATCATTGGTAAGGTTTGCGCCCAGGGTTTCCTGGGAGAGGCGGACATAGTGCTGTAAGACGTGCTTTTGGTCCATTTCGGGAAGGTTCAGTTCTTTTCTGCGAAGTTTGGCCGGAATAGCAGCTAAAACATCACCGGCAGCTGCTTTAATTTCATCATCGGGCATCGGGACCAGAATCCCTCTCTGTCCGGGAGTTGACATTTCATAAATAATGGGTTCGCACCAACGGGCTTCATGAAAATCTTTTTTAATTTTAACAATACCCATATTCTTTCACCCTTTCAGTTTTAAAATTATAGTCCCTTGATAACCTGTTCTAAAGCCAAGGCCAGCTTCTTGATGTCTTCCTTGGTATGGACTTCAGTTATACAATACAGTGCGCTGTTGCCATATTCGGGGAATTCCTGGCTGATATCTTTGCCACCGAAGATTTTATGCTCCAGTAAACCTTTATTGATTTCAGATACTGTTTTGCCTGTGCCGTCAAAGTTAACCACAAACTCTTTAAAGCAGGGTGACTTAATGACGGGAACCTTGACGCCTTTGATATTGGAAAGCAGGCCTTGGGCATACTGCACCCGCTGCATGATTCCTTCGCCCAGCTCCCTGAAGCCCTGGGGACCCATTAGGGCCATGTAGACTCCCGCGCCGATACCCCATAAGGCAGTGGTTGTGCCGATAAAGTCTTTGCCTTTTTCCCTTGACGCGTAAGAAGTCCTTTCAAAGAAGACTTCACCAAAGCAGTACTCCCCTTCTTGCACTGAAGTTGTGATACCATACAGCAAGCCGGGGTATTCCGCCACATACCTCTTGTCGTCCCGGGTACAAACAAACCCTGCGAGTCCACCGCCCCACTGCATATGGAGCCCCAGGGGCTGGTAGTCACCCACAGCAAAGTCTGCACCGTAGTCGGCAGGAGCAGCCAGGACACCCAAGGAACTGGGGTCAACACCTACGATTACTTCAGTTCCATTGTCATGGGCTATCTTAGCAATAGCTTCACCCTGGGTTTCAATAAAGCCCAGATAAGACGGGTTTTCAAAGTAAACAGCAGCAGTATTAGGCGAAATTCTGGCTTTTAAATCGTTAAGGTCCAGGAGACCAGTCTCACTGTCATATTTCACTAACTCAATTTTAATTTCCGGCTTGCAGTAGTTCTTCACCACAGACAGCCTGCTGGGGCTGATAGTTCCGGCGACGAGAATTTCCCGGCGTCCGGTCATCCTCGCGGCCATCCGGCAAGCAATTGCAATGGCATTGGCCCAGTCATAGGTTGGCTTGTTAACAGCTTCCATGCCGACCATTTCACCAATCATACTGGCACTTTCGAAAAGCGCCTGCCACTTCCCATGGTCCCCTTGGGCGTCACCCACAACGTAAGCGGTCAGGAACTCATCACGGGAAATAATTTCGTCCACGACAGAAGGGACATAGTGCTGCCAGGTGCCTGCGCCCAGGAAGTTTATGTAATCTTTGCATGACTTGTTTTTTGCCAGTAATCCTTCGACGTGCCTTCTCAATTCATACTCGGAAAGAAAAGGCTCGGGAATATTCATTTTTCCTTTAAACCGAAGGTGGTCGGGAATTTCTTTGAAAATATCCTCAACGCTGTTGATACCGATTTCTTTCAATAATTTTGCTTTTTCTTCTGGTACCGAGTTGGGTATGTAAGGATAGACGGGTTTGCTCACTTATCATTCCTCCTTTTTTTTTAACTAAAATGAGCGGGACAAAACAAAAATACACATCTTGTCCAAAGCTTTTTCGGACGTTTCTCCAATCAGAATAGGTACCTTCTTAGATTAACTACTGTCAACGGCAATATTTGTAGTTAAACAGTAAATTTAAGGTATTTCCACCTCCTCATCCAAAGTATTATAAGTGGGTGTCTCCTACCTTTACAATACAGCAGCAAAGGCCAATCAAAACAGAACAGATGGTTAAAACTGGTAGAACAAAGCGAAATAGCAAAGGACAGGAGCAAACAGAATTGATAGGCTGTTCACTCTGTCCTTGGTACCTGAGAGATTACTCCATTACAGGAGCTTCCCCTTTGGTGTTCTAAGCAATCCAGACAATCACTTAGAAACTCTCCAGAGTTCCGTCGGGTTAAAGTACTTTTGCCTGAGAGTTTCAAAGGCAACCCCAGCAAACTACCTTTTTACTCCTTCGGCGCCTTAATTAAAAGGTCTCTCCTATAACCGTCATCCGGTTATTTAATTATTATTATTACTATTATTTTATTTTCTTAATTTTAACTTAACGCTTGTGAAAAGTCCATAACTATAGTCGTAATTTGACGTAATTTGTCAGCAAGATCGTTCTGGGTTGAACAGTAACGATATACAAAAGTATATAAAAAATAGAAAAGACAGCAGAAAACAGGGCTTATGCCAGCTGTCTTCTCTGTCCTTTTACCTGAGAGATTCGCCTCTTAATCAAGGCTCCCCTTTGGTGTTCCAGGGTTGTACCCGGAAACTCTCCAGAGTCCCGTCCGATTACAGTATGTTTGCCTGAGAGTTTCAAAACCGATCCAGCTGAACCGCTCTTTTACTCCTTCGGCGCCTTACTTAAAAGGTCTCTCCTATAACCGTCATCCGGCATTATGTAATTGTTATTCTCAAACGTGCAACCATTTATTGGTTATTCTTATTGTTAACATTTAATATTTAGCTTAATTATATAACTATATGATTTAAAAATTAAAGCATTAAATCGCCAAAAGCCGTTTTTTGCATCCCAACAGTCACAGATATAGTTTAATGGTTTAAAGAAATGTCCGGCTATACTATTAATTTATAGCAGCACCATTTTTTATCTGCAAAATGAAACAGTGCTTAAAGGAGTTTAATTCTTTAACGTATAATAGACATAAGCAGTGAACTCGTTCAGCTAAAGCTGAACATCGAAACTTCAGTGGGGGACTCTACCCCCACTGAAGCAGAAAAGTGGAAACTCCACCTAATAGAAGGTGGAGTCTTGGAATTGGGATAAATTTCATCAAAGGGGGAGCTTAACTTGGTACGAATCTCGAGTAGTAATTCAATCTTTAAAATGTCTCCAAGCAATAACCCAGTAGCAAATGTCGATACAGAAGAAATTATTGTTTTTGAAACACTAGATTGCTTTAGCAACTATATTCAACGCGAGGAACAGTTATTTAGTTCTGTTGGGTGGGATTTGATTAATCCTGCCACCGGACCCATTTATATAAATGGGGCTGAACCTAATGATACTCTCAAGGTAGAAATACTGGATATTAAAATAGCAGATCAAGGGGTAATCTGCGCGGCTCCGAATTTTGGTGTTTTGGGTGAAATTATAACAAAAGAAGTTACCAAAGTTATTCCTGTCCGGGAAGGAAAAGCAATTTTTAACGACAAAATTCATCTTTCTATTAAACCTATGATAGGGGTCATCGGGACATCCCCTGCCAGAGAGGAAATTCCCACCGGCACACCGGGGAATCATGGCAGTAATATGGATTGTAAGAGAATAGTTAAGGGCGCCGTTTTGTACCTGCCGGTAAATGTTCCTGGGGGCCTTTTGGCCATGGGAGATCTCCATGCGGTGATGGGAGACGGTGAAATAGTTGTGTGTGGACTTGAAATATCAGGAGAAGTAACAGTAAGAGTAACGGTTTTAAAGGAATTGTCACTTCCCCTCCCTATGCTGCAGGAAGGAGATTCCATTATGACATTAGCCTCTTCGGCAACACTAGATGAAGCAGCGAAATTAGCCACAATGAACATGCATTCTTTTTTAATCAAACAGTTGAATATGGACTTTGTTGAAGCCGGAATGCTTTTGTCGCTGGCAGGTGACCTTAGAATCTGCCAAGTTGTGGATCCTCTGATGACGGCAAGAATGGAGCTGCCGCTGTGGATTTTGGGGAAATACGATTATCGAATGCCGTAAAAAGTTCGACAGGGCAGGTGTGTTTCCCAGAGCGAGGCTGACCCCCCGCCGGCCCCACATTGGAAGTTTGAGGTTGGAGGTTGGAGGTTGGACAATTGGTTTACATTCGCCCACAGCGAATTCCTCCTTAACAGTCTCATGTAAGTTGGACCGAGTAAACCTGTAAGCCGAGTTCTGTTTCAGTCTTGCATCCTATTTAAGGAGCTGGGATAAATCCCAGCTTTTTTTACGCAAACTTGTTCCCAAGGAATTCCTTGATCTAACTCTGACCTTGTCTATACGGTCTGTTGATTCCACTCAGTTTATCTTTGATGCCCCGTGGTAACAGCAAACATACTCCCGACAGCCTGCTAACAGCCACCAGAACTGCTAATTTGCCCAGATAGCTATCCAGTATCTTGCTTGAATGCAAGTCACCATAAAGGATTTTCAGCCCCCATTCAACGGCTTCCGGCATTTCGTTAACATGACACGTGTAATAATCAAGCAGTTTTGGTACAAAGTATCCCGGCAGTTCCCGGTTTTGCCAAAAACCAATGTCACGAAACAACCCGGCTATCGATTCAATTTCGGTAATATCCGTAAACCTGGGGAAATAAGCATAACAACACTGCCTTGTTTCGCCATTCAAAAAGTAAATTGCATACTGATGCAAGAATGTTTACCAGGGAGCCCACGGTAGCATAAAGAACATCGGGCTTTGACGGGAATTCGGACGGCCTGCCGTTAATAATCAGGTTTTCATCCGGCAGTTCTCTCATCACTTCCACAAAACCGGCAAATTCGGAAGCAGGCCCTTCCCCCACTGCCCCTGCAATACAGGGATAAGCCTCCCGGACATGTCCTTCGAAGGCCTCGAGAACTTTGTGTACCATTTCCCATGACCGCGGGGTGGCATAGGCAAGTGAACTCGTTCAGCTAAAGCTGAACATCGAAACTTCAGTGGGGGACTCTACCCCCACTGAAGCAGAAAAGTGGAAACTCCACCTAATAGAAGGTGGAGTCTTGGAATTGGGATAAAAAGTGGAGAGAGGGAAAGTTAAAGTTCTGTTTAGTTTTTTAGAGGGGTAGGATCCCTTTAGTCATCAATGAGAAAGTGGGCACCCATAAGCCCACCACCACCCATAAAATGAGAGACCAGGCCAACCCCTTAGCCGAAAACTTTCCATAAGCATTAAGCCACACCTCAAAGGTCAGGACCGCGTAGCCAGCGCTTGCTATGCCCAGATAGAGACTCCGGGGAACCAGCGCAGTACCGGTCAGGAAGATGACAGCATAAATACTTGAAATGATGGCAACAGTTAAACTGACATTGCCAACTGACCGCATATCCTCTAATCCTGTCAAAAGCGCATAAGAAACACATAAATAAAGGATTCCGTGGGCAAAGAGTAATCCACCCGTAAAAGCATCTTTAAACACTGCAGTCTGCAGGATAGCTCCGAGAACCGTAACAAGTCCGACGAAACCGGTAGCAGCACCTGTTCCTTTAGCCTCCCCGTATCCTAAAAAAAATAGGGCCACAGGTAACCACATGACTGCTATAGCCACCAGAATAGCAGTAGTCATTGACATCGCTCTCCTTTTGTCTATGATTTGGAACCGTCCCTTTCCCTCTCCGGCACCTGTTTAAATAACAATGCAACAATTATGCCAAATAACGGGCAAAACCCGGCACTGCCTTGTTACCGCTGCTACTGGTGAAAAACAGGAGTTTCGGGCTATACTGCCAGGTCACAATGGAACATTCTGCTGCTGTTTCAGACACACTCCTGTCTTAATCAGACATTTTTTTGTTTTGTTATCCCCCTCCCAGCGGAGGAAATACTGCAATCTCGTCCCCGTCTTTTACTACATATGTTAAGGGTTTAAACAAGCCGTTAACCAGTACGATTTTGGCCAATTGCACAGATATACCTATATGGTTTAAAAACTCTTTCAGATTCATCGCATGTTTCAACATGAGTCTAAAATCGTTTTTCCCGTAGCATTCTAACCCTTCGTTTTCACAATGAAGTCCGGCAAACAACCTAACTGTTATCTTCACTTAGGCCCACCTCACCAGTTTTTAGATACCCGCTTGACGGCCAAATCCTCGTTTTGCGAGTCTAATTCATGTGCCAGGTAATTGTTCAAAGACAATTCTATAGTACCCAGAAAAGACCTGCCTTTTTTAATGGACGCCCGGCCGGGGTCGCCCCAAACACCGTTTGAGCCTTTGATCAGGTCTCTGAAGACCTTCTCGTTTAGTTCCTGGTCATTTAATGATGACAGGTCAGGATAATTTCTTATGTCTCTGAGTTTTTTCACCATACTGGGAAAAATGCATGAGATTAACGAGGTCTCATACTCGTTAGCATGAAACCCCCACTCAAGGCTGCTGAGCATCATTTTTCCTCTTTCAGAAAGCTTGTCCCAATATGAAATTACTGACAGGAACACATCCTGTCCAACCCTCTGCCTTACTTTTTCTTTCACCGAACCTAAATACGGCACATTACCACCATGACCGTTAAGCACCAGAATTTTATTAAACCCCGCTGCCCGCAAAGAAACAACAATATCAGTTATCAAATTGCACAGAGTATCAGGAGCCACCGTAACTGTTCCGGCAAAATCCATATGTTCATCAGAGATGCCGAACCAGACCGGAGGGAGCGCCACGCCGCCCAGTTTCCTGGCCAGGCGGCGGCTTACTTCCATACAGATAAAGGTATCTGTCCCCAGGGGTGCATGCGGGCCGTGCTGTTCGAACGAACCAACGGGAATGATGCCAAAACTGTTATCTTTTTGAATATAACGTTGAACTTCGGGACTACTCCAAGTCTCCAACTGCAGAGACTTCTCTGAACGTTTCCTGTATGTCATTGTCTTCCGCTCCCACAGCAATTTTATTAATCAGACCCGCGATATAACCTCCGCCAAAACCGTTGTCTATATTAACCACACTGACGTTAGAAGAGCAACTGTTGAGCATACTTAAGAGTGCGGCCACCCCGCCAAAACTAGCCCCGTAACCGACACTGGTCGGGACAGCGATTACCGGCTTGTCCACCATACCACCCACTACACTGGCCAGGGCCCCTTCCATACCTGCCGTAACAACAATGGCATTGGCCCGGTACAACATGTGGCGCTGGCTTAAAAACCGGTGTAAACCTGCCACACCTACATCGTAAAGTCTCTCAACTTTGTTACCCATCATTTCGCAGGTGATACATGCTTCCTCTGCCACCGTCAGGTCGGCTGTCCCGGCGCTGATCACCAGTACATTGCCCCGTGAATACTGAGGCCCCCGGCGAACCGAAATGATCCTGGCCAAAGCATGGTAAACGGCTTCGGGCAGAACTTTTACAACTTCATCGTAGACCTCTTGGCAAGCCCTGGTAGCAAGGATATTTGCCTGGCTGGTGGCTGCCAGCTTTTCGGTGATGGCTACTACCTGTTCGGTTGTCTTCCCCTGACAAAACACAACTTCCGGGAACCCCTGGCGCAAATGTCTGTGATGATCCACCTTAGCGAAACCCATGTCTTCATATGGCAAAAACTTAAATTCTCCAAGGGCATCGTCAACGCTTATTTCACCGTGGCGAACCATTTCAAAAAGCTTTTTTATCTTCTTTTCCCCGAAGCAGGATACGTCTTTATGCTCGTCATTTCCACCCGTGTTATTGACAGTACCGCTCATTTGCTGACCCCCCTAAAGTTTGTTTAGTCGTTATACTTAACGAAATACTGCCTGTATAAAACCGACATCTCAATAGGAAAAATAGCCAAACGATCACCGTGGTGTAACTTTCTATTGGCCGTGGAATACTGGTAATTCAAAAAAATGTGAGCAACATCGTCTGGTGCAATATCTAACCTCTCCATGACCGAAGCGATGGTATCCCCCTCGTTAATTTCCATTTCCAGGAAACATTCCTTGCCTACAGCTGACCCAGCCACTTTATCACGAAACTTTCCGTAAAGAAACACCGTAATCAACTAAATACCTCCCTACTTTAGAAACAGGGATTTTGATTCCCCGGCAGGTTCATCTCACCAGGTCAAACCTTGGTTTCTGTCAACAGATTCCTGTCACTTTTTCTCTCGCGTTTTGGAGGAAAGACGACGGGGTTATGGTAATTACGATAACCCCGCCGGACTTTGTTTTCAGGAAGAGTGTACACTGTCCAGGACTTCGTCTGGTACGTCGTAAACATGGTTGTGAGGGGGCAACTTTTCGTAGTACATGAATTCGGGCAGGCGGTCATCCGCTTTGGTAAAACCTGCCGCCTCATTGAATTTTCGCTCCAGGGTAAGCCATTCGGCGCCTAAACAGTTAAAGTCTTCCGCGGTATAACCGGTGCCCAGCACCCCGTTGACAGTATCCAACATGCCCTGAAATGCGTCGGGTAAATCAAGCACCGCAAAAGCTATAAAGAGGCAGTATCCGGTCGAGTCGATAAATATGGTAGCTGTCTGGAAACCCCGGGCCAGGGCGCCCTTTTCGGCTGCTGCCAGGGGATCAGCCTTGCCGCCGACGCTGAGAATCTCAGTAGCAATAGTATAGCCCGCGGTATGGTCGGCACCCATAGTTGCAGTTGCAAAGGTGACACCTATCCCTTTGACTGCCCTTGGTTCATAAGCCGGTATAGACTGCCCCTTCACCACCGGTACCCGAACCACGCCAAAAGCCTTACCGGTAAAGGCGGTACCGTTGCCGATGATTCTTCCGATAGGGCTTCCCTTTCCGACTTCATTGAGAAGTTCGATAGCCTTCTTGCCATCGCCAAAGGGGATAATGCCTGCCTCCATGGCTACGCCAATGGTGCCGCCGGAGTCAATAGTATCAAGTCCGACATCGTTGCAAATGCGGTTCAGTTCGGCGATATCGTCAAGGTTATCTATTTCGCAGTTGGCTCCAAAAGCCCACGCGGTTTCATATTCCAAAGGGGATACATGATATGTCCCATCCGGATGGTTAACCACGTTGGAGCATTTGATCACACACCCGTGGTGGCAAGCGTGTCCCACTTTGCCACCTCTCGTTTTAGCCCATTCATTAATGACCTCGCCACCGGTTTTGCTGGCGCCTTCAAATTTTCCTGCACTGAAGTTACGGGTAGGCAGTCCCCCGGCTTCGTTAAGAATATTTACCAACACGGCAGTCCCGTAGGTAGGCAGGGCTTGGCTGGTTACAGCATGGTCCGCTAAGCCCTTGGCCAGCTTCTGCTGTCCTTGTTTAAACAGGTCGGGGTTGGCGATGGCCACATCTCCAGGACCTTTTTGTTCAACAATAATAGCCTTTAACCCTTTGGACCCCATTACAGCGCCAAGACCGCCCCTGCCCGCATAACGGCCGGGGCCGTTTTCCGGGTCGTTACAAGACACCCCTGCATTAAGCATCTTCATCTCACCGGCAGGGCCGATGCCAATAATACCTATATCTTCACCGTATTTTTGCCAAATCAGTTTATTTGTTTCATACATTCCCTTGCCTGTCAGTTGCCCGGCTTCTTCCAGAACTGCCGTGCCTTGAGCCAGTTTTAAAATATAAAATTTACCTTTTTCTTTCTGCAGTCCTTCCACGATAATGGCATGAATGCCCAGGCGGGCAATCTTCTGAGCCGGGATTCCACCGGCATTTGCCTCCTTAATTGTGCCGGTGAGCGGGCTCTTCGCGCCTACCGAAAGACGACCGGAACTGGGGGCGGTCGTCCCGGTTACAATGCCGGGAGCAAAAACCAGTTTGTTGTGGGGACCGAGAGGGTGACAGGTTGGCTTGACTTCAGCGGCCACTATCGTGGAAGTCAAAGCTCGCCCACCCAACACACGATACTTCTCAGAAACATCCTCCTTTTTGACGGAAAGGTCACTCATGTTCACCCGTAGAATAAATTTACCCATTCAAGACACTTCCTTTCTTTAGTTAGTTATTTATTTGGTTTTTTGCTGCCAATCTTTGGAGTAAATTAGCATCCGCTCTGATAAAATCCATAGCCATGGGACGCCAGTTATGTTCACTGAGGCAGCCACTAATTACACCGGCCTGGTAAAAAGCGTTTTCCAGGAAATGATAGAAACAGAAGCGGGCAACTCGCATAGCGGGCTTTTTCAGTTTATAATCAACTATCCCGGGTAGGGCGTGTAGTCCAAACAGTAACAAGGCTAACCCGGGGGACACGAAAAGGGCAAGAAAGGTAAGAATGCCGGAATAGTAGTGGGAATAATGCTGGCCGTAAATGTAAAAAGCCGCGCCCTGGGACCTGGCTGTGGCAAGAAAGACCTGCCGGAATTTTGGTTTACACTCCCCGGCCTTGATACCGTGGAGTTTACTTAAAGACTGCCATACCAGGTTAGCTAATACCAAGGCCACACAGGCTGCCAGGCCCGCACCGGCACCGGCTGTCAGAGATATCAGGGCTGTTATTCCAAAAACAGCATGATTCCCGGGAAAAAAAACCAGCCTCCGTTTCTCTGTGGGATATCTAACCTGCAGCTTGGCCTCAGATTGTCCGTAATTGTATCTTCTTTTTAAAAACGGGGACAATGTTGAGCGATGGTGATGAAAAACCAATCCCTCAGGCACATAGTAAATATGCTCACCTTTCTCAAGTATCTGCCAGCACAGGTCAACATCTTCCCCCACCCTCATCAAGGGGTCAAAGGCGCCGGCGGCCAGCACAGACCTTTTCCTGACCAGCAAATTACAGGTTGGCAGGTAAGACACAGAACTTCCTTTGCGGACTTTGCGCAGGGTGTTCCCCATCAACAGGGGCGACTGCACCTGTTCGTACTTTTCCAGCGGTCTTATTAAACCGGCTGACTCTACCCGCCCCCCGGCAGCCGCCACATCAGTGTACTGAAAACATGGCGCCAGACTTCTTAACCAGTTTTTTTCTGCCAGGCAGTCATCATCCAAAAAAGCGATAATCTCTCCCTTAGCCTGCCTCACTGCTTCGTTTCTGGCCGCTCCGGGGCCGCCGTTACGGGCTAGCCGGATTAATCTGACCGACCGGCTGTAACGCCCCAAATCCACGGGGACCGGTGATGCATCATCAACTACGATTATCTCGTATTTTTCTCTGGGATAATCCAGCGCGATCAGGGACTCAATACACTTATCCAACATTTGCGGACGGTTGTAAGTGGGTATTATAATACTGACCCACGGTAGCCGATCATCGGAAAGCGTTGGAAAAGACCTTGTCAAAATACCCTGGTCCTCCAAGCCGGCAGCAAATGCCGCCAGCTTTTCGTCCCAGGTGAATTTAGTGTCACCCGGTCCACACAGTAGTTGAATGGCTTTGGCCCCGGCCCTGCTCAACCTGATAATTCTATACGGGTATCGAACAGTTAACGTCCCACCCCCATTTCCCAAGCTTTCCCGGAAGGTAACACCATCTGCAAGCAAATACATGCTCATAACATCACTACAGGTTCACTGCGGAAAAATTCAATTATTCTGTCTGCCAGTTGTTCCGGCGTGCCTGTAATTACCTCCCCTTGTTTTCTGACTACGCCTCCGGCCAGAATTTTTCTCAAACGCTGTTCGGCCGGCAGCCGGTGGTCAGGTGTGACGGGTCGTGCAGTGATAGGTCTGGAAACCCGGGTCATGACATTGTTAACCTTAGCGCCCCGGCTTCCGGCCCGTTCCGGGGACAGGCCCAAACATGATAGACCTTTACACGGCATCGGCTGTGTAAAAGCCGCTATTAAACCGGGGAGGTCAGCGTCACAGGACGGCACTCCACCTGCTTCTTCTATCGCAATCAACGCCGGCAGCTTTACCATTACCCGTTCCCGTTTCCCCTTCTCCAGTTTCCTGACTACAACAGCCATTCCATGTTCCACTTTTTCAATCCGGGCAACCCCGGGCACGTAGGACAGGCCCGCTGCCGAAGCGGCCACACCGGGTAATAAACTGTTAATCTGGTCCAAGCACCCGTCACCACAGAGAATCAGGTCCGGCTTCGACCTGGTCAAGACCGCCGCAACAGCCTTGCCCCGGCCCAACTGGTCCGCCTCAACCAGGGACCGGTCCCAAATCCTCAAAGCCCGCTCTGCCCCTGCCGCCAGACACCAACGCAGGGATTCCTCTGCCTCTTCGCCCCCCAGGGCAATTGCCACTATCTGGCTCCGGTTCATTTGGTTCCTAAGATTTAAAGCACATTCAAGGGCAAACCAATCGGCAGGATTTACAATGCTTATCATTCCTTCCGGCAGTGGTTTTTCGCCATAGACATCCGGCGGCAGGGGCACCCGGCTATCCACCACGGACCTGATTAAGACTGCAATGTTCAGCTTTCTCAACCTTCTTTCCGGGAATTTTATTATGCGAACCGATAATTGACGCCACATCCCCCCTTGGGGTAATTCCACTTTAAGGCGCCCAGGTCACAGATCACGTAACAGGTACCGCATTCGAGACAGCCTTCGTAATTAAAGAGCACCCCATTTTCGGCATGGGCTAAGTAACATTGGGCCGGGCAGGCTGTAAGGCAGGCACGATGCGTGCACCTGCGGCATTTCACATAATCCACTTCGATATGTGCTTGCCTGTCCAACCTGTAACGGCTGAATTTTAAGCGTTGGGAAATATCTACCATAGCATTGCCCTCCCAAATTGGTACCCGTCCTTAGTCATCTGCCAGAGACCCATATCCTCACCCAACAGGCGTTTAACCATGCCGGCCAGTTTGGGATGGCCGGTGCCGTCTACCATAAACCAGTTTTCCAAGGTCCGGCACACAAAGGATGGGTAAACTTCGTACAGTCTTTCATTCAGCAGCATGGGAATCGCGGTCTTAAACCTGTCGATGTCCTGAAGCACAAAACTTTCTTTAAGCCTGACCTCATATTCCGCCATGGCTGCCTGGTCAAAACTGCCCTTTTCAAAGGCCTGGATGGCTGTTTCGGCGGCTGCCTTACCGGCAGCAATGGCAAAGTTTACGCCTTCCAGGAAAACCCCACCGGCCAGAACAAGGCCGGCCGCATCCCCAGCAACCATCATTCCCCCGGTAAACAGCTGGGGAACCATGTTGATACCCGCTTCCGGGATCAGGTGTGCCGAATATTCAAGGAACCGGCCGCCCTCTAACAGAGGAGCGACGGCAGGGTGGCGCTTGAATTGATCTAACGCATCATAAATAGTGGCTTTTCTCGCTTTCAGCGAATGGGCCTGAGCTACTACCCCTAAAGACAGGCAATCCCTGTTAGTGTAAATAAAAGCTCCTCCGTGCAGGCCGCCGCCCATTCGCCCCAAGAATTCATTGGACATCCCTTCGTCCCCGGTCAAACCGAGACGTTCCTCTAATGCGCCGGCAGGTAATTGGACCACCTCTTTAACTCCCAAAGAGAACTGGTTAGGGGTAAACTCCCTGCGCAGTCCTGCTTTTTTTGCCAGTAGTGACACAGCCCCGTCAGCAGCAATCACAACCTTGGCCCTTAGTTCACCTTGCGGCCGGCGGGCCATCACGCCCACTACCTGGCTGCCCTCCCGGATAATGTCGTCTGCCACGGTCTGTGTCAGCAGCACCGCGCCGGCTTTCACAGCTTCCTGGGCATACCACCTGTCAAAAGAGGTTCTCTGCACCACAAACCCGTTGTAAGGTGGTTTTTTGAAGGCCGCACTGTGAAAATCAAGGGAGACTGCAGAATCTTCAGCCAGCATGGTAATCATTTTGCGACTGATGAACCTTTCAAAAGGCGCTTTGGTCCAGTACTCCGGAATGATGTCATGAAGTACCCTACCGAAAACCGCCCCGCCAAACATGTTTTTGGAACCCGGAAATTCACCCCGCTCCAGGAGGGTCACTTTTAAGCCTTTACGGGCTAACAGCAGGGCGGCGGTTATCCCTGCCGGACCTGCACCGACCACAATCACGTCAAAATTGTTGCTGTTCACTGGCGGCCCTCCTTTCCAAGCGCCTGGAGTTTACGGACTAACAAAGGTACTATGATCCTAAAATCGCCTATTACTCCAAGGTCGGCCAATCTCAGTATCGGTGCCTGGGGGTCATTGTTGATAGCAACAATTTTGGCTTTTTCAACACCGGTGATATGCTGAACCGCCCCGGAAATTCCGGCCGCCACATACAACTCCGGAGCAATGATCCGACCTGTCTGACCGATTTGCTTCTCAAAGGGAATCCACCCTGCGTCAACAGCAGGCCTCGTTCCCCCGATGGGTGCTCCGATTGCTCCACCCAGCTCCTGCATCATCCTGTAGTCTTCCCCGGTCTCAATCCCGCGGCCTATACCGACCACGATGTCAGCTTCACCAATCTCCAATTCAGTCGCAGGTAAGCGGAAGGTTTCCAGCAATCGCAGGGCAGGTTCACCTGTGCGTTTGGCAACTGGTACTGTGTTTATCGACACTTCACCCGTTTCGGGCAGTTCCAGTACACCATAGTTGATGTCAGCCATCAACAGTACATTGTAGTATCCCGAGAGTTCGCACACCATCTGATATTGCCCGCCATAAATGTTAATAACAGCTTCCGTTCTTCCGGCCCGCCGGCTAAACCCCACGCAATCGGAAACCAGCCCCGCATCCAGTCTGGCAGCCAGCACAGGCGCCATTTCCCGGCCCTGCAAAGTACCAGGCATGATCACGGAAGTATAACCGCCGGAAGATATCAGCTCAATTAATTTGCTTACCCGTACTTCGGGGGAATAAAAGTCGTCAGGAGTGCCGGTAATCTGATGAACCGTCTTAATGTCATATCTTCCCAGGGGTTTTAAAACGTCTGCCGGGCAGTCGCCAAAAACAACCGAATCGACCTTACTGCCTGCCTGCACAACTGACCTCCAGAGGTTTGCACACAGTCGCTGTGACGATTCTTCAATGGCTTCCCCGTTATGCTGGAGTATAATCAAACAATTTTGCACTGGAATTTCTCCCCCCTTTATATACTCCGCCCTGTTTTGAATCCATCCATGATTGCATGTTCAATCTTGCGGGGAGCGAGAGAGTCGCCGATACGATATATTTCCGGCGCCATCCCCTTGATTTGGTGATAGAGTTCCTCCCTTGATTTGGGGTTACCTACCAGGACAACGGCAGTAATCCCCTCCAACACTGTATCCTGGCCGTTATAGTGATTGAAGATGGTCACCGAGGTTTTATCGATAGACCTGACAATACTATTGGTAATCATCTCTATCTCCTGGTCCAGCGCCCGCCTGTACCACAACTGGATATCCATTGTCGTCATCAGGTCCGGCGCAGCGTACAGACCGGCAGTGAGGATAAACACTTTCTTGTTCAGGTAGCTTAGATATTCAGCCGTACTGCTTGCCTGGTGAAAACCAATGTCATCAATAATCAGCACTTTGTCTCCGGGTACTTCCCGTCCCAATAGGACTTCGTAAAAAGTCATCACATGCGGCTGGTCGGCCCCCTGGATGTAACAGGGGCCGGCTTCGGAACCGGTCGCCACAATAACCGCATCCGGTCTCTCCTTTTGCACCAGCTCCGGTGTTGCCTCTGTTCCCAGCCGGATGTCCACCGGAAAATCTTTCATTTCGATGGTCTGGTTGCGGATGACATCAGAAAATTCCTCACGATTAGGCACTTTGGTTAATAAATTTATCTGTCCACCCAAGTGGTTTTCCCGTTCACAGAGGGTAACCCTGTGCCCCCTGCGGGCAGCCTCTTTGGCTGCTTCCAGCCCCGCGGGTCCTCCTCCGATAACCATTATCTTTTTGCTTTTGGCCGGCCTGGCGACCGTATGATAGCCAAATATTTCTTCTCTGCCGGAAGCCGGGTTCTGCAAGCAGCCCAGATCCCTGTTGAGACCGGTTCTGGCAGCGCAGCACTGGTTGCAGGCTATACACTGCCTGATCTCCTCATGGCGCCCCTCCATGGCTTTTTTGGCAAACTCGGCATCACAAATCTGCCCCCTGGCGATGCAAACCAGATCCGCCTGGCCGGCTGCCAGGATCCGTTCCGCCTGTGCCGGCGCATTAATCCGGCCGGCTGCAAAAACCGGAACATTGGCAACTTCCTTTAGCCCGGCCGAAATGAAGGTACCATAACCTAGCGGCACATGCATTGATCCTTCAACCATATATAAATTGGAAAAATTCGCAATACTGGTGTTAATGAAGTCAACCAGTTTTAACTCACAAAGGTATGCAGCCACTTTTTTCATGTCTGCCAGGGTCAGACCGCCGTCCACCAGTTCATCGCCGCTGAGCCTTATCCCCAGCGCCACATGCCTGCCGGTGACCCTGCGCAGGGCGCTCATTACCTCCACCGTAAAACGCAGCCTGTTTTCAAAACTGCCGCCGTATTCATCAACACGCTCATTGGTTAGCGGGGACATAAACTGCCGCAGTAACGAAGCATGTGAACTTTGCACTTCGCACCCGTCAAACCCACCCTTCATGGCATGTTCGGCTACCAGGGCAAACCCCCTGATAACTTCCCGAATGTCTTCTTTCTCCATGGCTTTTGGAATTTCCCTAAACAGCGGGTCAGGGATGCTGGACGGGCCCCATATCGGTATCCTGGAATAAGCACTGGATGCCTGCTGTCCATTGTGATTGAGTTGCGCAAATATTTTCCCGCCATGACGATGAACCTCGTAGGTTATTTTCCGGTACCCCGGAATTACTCTGGGATCAAAGGCGTCAATCAGCTTTTCGTAAGCCAGGTCGGTCTGATGAACCGACTGTTCCTCAGTAATTATTAATCCAGTTCCTCCCCGGGCTCTTTCCCCGTAGTAGTATGCGTGGCGAGGCGAAGGAAGGTGGTTTTCGGCGTAATTGGTGAGATGGGCCGGGAACACAATCCTGTTCTTGATTGTTACCGGTCCGATACGCACCGGGGAGAAAAGATTTGGGAATTCCGCATTCAATTCCTCCACTCCTTTGCTAAATACTTTTACCAACCATATACCCCTGCTTAACTGCAGGCCCTATTCCTGCAGGTGCCAAACAGTCGCCTACCCGGTAAATTTCTTTGACCCGGTCTTTTAAGGACAGGTACAGACCTTCATCAGGCTTAGGCCAGGCGTTGAAGACAAACAACTCAATGCCGGTCAGGGTTAGGGGTTTGCCGCTAAACTTGTTTTCGATTAATGCTTGATCCCCGTCAATTTCCCTCAACACAGAAATGGTGAAAATCTCTGCCGGTCCTGACATCAATCGCTGGTTCCATGAGGATAGTTCCATAGTGTCGGCCAGTTTACTCCCGGCAAACCAATCCGGGGTAACCAGATATATTTTGTTACCGGCTGAAAGCAGCTTTTCCACGGCCCTGGCCATCAGCCGATCACCAATTACATCCCAGAAAAGAACTTTTTTGTCACTGTCAACCGGATTGCTTATAACCTTTTTGGCTGACATTTTCTTGCATCCCTTCACGGGGATACCGGAGTCCATGGTTTTTGCACCCGTTGCCACTACCAGGGTGTCAGGTTGTATAGCCAGTATGTCCTCGGTTTTGCCGCGCTTCCCGGTAACTACCTTGACCCCGCAGACTGCCAGTTCCCGTTTCCATCCCTCCAGCACTCTTGATACTTCGCCGATGGAAGCACTGGCAGACATTGCCCCGCCTAAATCGGACTGGGACTCCCACAGGGTAACCCGATGACCGCGAATAGCCGCAGTCTTTGCAGTTTCAATTCCCGCCGGACCGCCGCCTATTACCAGCACATCTTTGGGTGCAGCAATGCGGTTTGCCTTATGTTTCTCTTCCCTTGCCTCCACTCCCACCATCGGGTTGATAATACATGAAAGGGGTTTTCCCATACTGCGGCGAACCTGGCAGCCCTGGTTACAGGCCAAACATTCCCTAATCCTGCTGTCCTCGTTACGCGCCAGTTTTACCGGAAGTTCCGGGTCACATATCAGCGCCCGGTTCATATAAACCCCGTCTACCTGTCCTTCGTTGATAATCCTAGCCGCATATTCCGGGCGGTGAATCCGCCCTTCGGCAAACACCGGGAGTTTCACGGCCTGTCTTACCTTAGCGGCAACATCCACTGCCAGGCCCGGTTCGCTGTAATAGGTGGCCCAGGAAAGATGCAGTGAAAAAAGGCTGCCCATCGCCAGGGTGATATAGTCAAGGACATTCAACTTTTCCAGTTCCTGAGCGATTACCACGGCATCCTCCGGAGTAAGACCGCCCCAGGGCGCATATTCATCTCCGCAGAGCCTGATTCCCACCAGTTTGTCTTTGCCCAGCACCTTTCTGACTGCCTGCAGTATTTCCTTACAAAAACGCAGGCGGTTTGTCAGGTCCCCACCGTAAAGGTCCCCGCGTTGGTTTGTCAGAGGTGACATGAATTGCCTGACCAGAGAGAATTGGGCCGCATTTATTTCAATCCCGTCCAACCCTCCTCCAGCTGTATGAACAGCCGCTTTGGCATACCCGTCAACTATTTCCCGGATATCATTTTCCTCCATCGCCTTTGGCACTTCCCGGGATACAACATCAGGGACAGCACTGGATGCCCACAGCTCCCGCATAGAGGTACTGCCCTCGGACTGCATTCCGCTATGGTTAAGCTGCGCAACCACCACTGTCCCATACTTGTGAACACCCTGGCTGACCAGGCGATATCCGGGTATTGCGGCACTGATATATCCAAACGGTGCTTTCTCATATGGCAAGTCAGACGGGTGAACAAGCTGTTCTTCCAAAACGATCATCCCGACCCCGCCTTTGGCCCTTTCGCGATAATATGCTGCATGCTGTTCGGTAAGTACATTCTCCCTGGCAAAATTAGTTGGATGAGCGCCAAAAACTATCCGGTTCCGCAATTCGAAAGCCCCGACAGTTATATGGGATAAGAGTTGTTTATATTGAGATTTTGTCATTAACTTCCCCCCTTACACATTCAGGATCGGGCATATTCCAGTTTCCGTAAACCAGATATGATGCGCCCCGACACCCGCCGCGACATTTGCTGTAGCTGTGACATCCCACACAGGCTCTGGGTTCCTCAGTCCGCATCCGGCTAAATAATTCAGCCTCCACCCAAAGCTCTGACAAGGGTTTCGTTTTGACATTGCCGATAACCGTGGCGGGGTCCATCATAAAAGGGCAGGGGTAGACAAAACCTTGCGGGTCGACTGAACAGGTCAGTTTGCCGGCTCCGCAGAAACTTAATCCAGGCAGTAGCTCTCCCAAAGAAGAGAGAAAAAAGAAGGAATCCCCGGTATTAACCTCTGGGTGCCGCATTAACCACTGGTATAACCGGACGTACTGTTCACGGGAGGGAACCAATTCCCACCATTGGTTGAGAGCCCGCCCGGCCGGCCTCAACCTTGAAAGTCTTAGTTTCGCCCCATATGAAACTGCCAGCTGAAGCATTGCATCAAGTCCGGCTATTGATGCTCCGGTAACCACACAGTTAATTGCTACAGTTACATTTTTCTCCCGGAGCAAGCGAATCGCTGCTACCGCTTTTTGAAAAGTTCCCACTCCCCGAATGGGGTTATTGACCGACGGCTGCCAGCCATCCAGACTAACCTGAACCCGCAGTCCTCTCTTGGTAATCTCTGCCGCAACAGTACTATTGATAAGAGTTCCATTAGTACTGAACTGGACATACACGTCTTTGTGCACCGCGTAGTCCATAATCTCAAAAAAGTTTTGGTGGAGAAGGGGTTCACCCCCTCCTATATTGATATAAAAAACCTTCATTTTAGCCAGGTCATCCAGGAAATTCCTTATCTGGCTCATATCAAGCTCTTCTCTGCAATCATCGGTACTGTCGGCCAGACAGTGCACACATCGTAAATTACATTTGCCGGTTATCTGCCAGGTCAGGCAAATCGGGGCCCGCAGCCTGGTTGTTTGAAGGCTCCAATTCATGAACTAAATTCAACTCCTCAAGAAGGTACAGGATTTTTAACACAAATTCCTCCGCATCGCGCCCACGCAAGGAAGCTTGACTGATTTTTGCCGCTATTTCCCGCACTGTTCCTCTTTCGGCCAGTTCCAGGAGATTAATAACCAGTTGGGAGTTAAAAAAATGCAGACTGTCATCCACGCGCCGGTAAATCACCCCACCGGATTGTTCATAACGGTATTTTATTCCCGGTTGTACCGTGTAACGGCTGTCCAAGTTCAAAGCCTTATCCCCATTTCTGTCAATTCTTTTTAGGTGGCTGACCATCCGCTGTCTACCATTAAATTGTGGCCGGTGACATATTGGGAATCATCGGATGCCAGCCACAAAGCAGCTGCAGCGGTAGCTTCCGGCGGGATAATTTTACTGATCAGATGCCCGGAACTGAGTTCATCGGCAGCTTCTGCATGGTCTACGCCCATGATTTCCGCCAGCCCCCCTACCATCCCGGTGTCACAGGTACCCGGGCCAATGCAGTTAACCCTGATTTTATAGGGCGCCAGTTCCTGAGCCAGTGTTTTGGTCAGCGCAATGACACCCCATTTGGCGCAGCTGTAATGAACGGCAAAAGGCAACCCTTTTACACCGGCCACAGAGGCGTAACTGATGATATTTCCGCTCTGCCTGCCGATCATATGCGGGAGAACGGCTTTACATCCCAGCCAGACTCCCTTTAGGTTAATATCCAGCATGACATCCCACTCTTCTTCCGGGAGTTCATGAGCGGCGCCAAGTCCGGCGATACCGGCATCATTAACCATTATATCAATCTTGCCCAGAGCGCCGATAGTCTCATCAACAGCAGTCTTGATTTCCGCATAATTACGCACATCACCGTAAAAAGCCAGGGCCTTCCTGCCCAGAGCTGTTATTTCCGCTAAAGTTTTTTCCATATCTTCCTTAGTCGACAGATCATAAAGAACCCCATCCAGGTTATGACAGATGTCCAAGCATGCTATATCCGCACCTTCCCTGGCCATCGCCAGGGCCGCGGCCCGTCCTTGGCCCCTGGCCGCCCCGGTTATAAAGGCCACTTTTCCGTCAAGCTTTCCCATTCACAGTTCCCCCTCTTGTTTAATAAACGCCGCAGATCCCGTCAATAGCCAGGGTTTCAATTACTACATCCTCCAGTATCATTGGTTCATCAAAACTGATTTCATGCTCCGTATTAATTTGCTGTTCCATATTTATAACCTCTTTCATCATTGTTTTTTGTTTCCAGGCGCAGCATCTCATTGGCACTGCCCATACGGTATCCGGCCAAGTCCAGCGTTACATAAGTGAATCCGATACTTTTCATATAGGCTACCACTTTTTCCGCAAGTTCGATAATTCTGGGCATACTGTCCCTATCCACCTCAATCCGCAAGACGTTTTCATGATACCTGGCACGAACCTGCGGAAAGCTGAGGGTTTTCAGATATTTCTCGGCTTTTTCCACCTTTGTCAAACCTTCAATGGTGATTCTTGTACCGTACTGGAAACGGGAAGAAAGGCAGGGAGATGAAGGTTTGTCCCATGTAGGCAGGCCCAGTTGTCTGGATTTCATACGAATATCTTCTTTTGTCAGACCGGCCTCCAGCAGTGGGCTGCGCACTTTCAGAGCCTGTCCGGCTTCCATACCGGGCCTGTAGTCGCCAGCGTCATCAGCATTGCATCCATCCACTAAGTAAGGGATGTTTCTCTCCCTGGCTACCTGCCAGAGCTTGCCAAACAGCTCACTTTTACAGTGGAAACACCGGTTTTTGGAATTACTGACAAACTCGTCCTTGTGAAACTCCTCCGTATTCACGGTAAGAAACGGGACCCCCATATCTTCGGCCATTCGGGTGGCCTCAACTATTTGATCGCAGGGTACGGTTTCAGAAATGCCCATTACACCAATCGCTTTTGGTCCAAGGACATCCCAGGCCACTTTTAGGAGAAAAGTACTATCGACACCTCCCGAATAAGCTACCACGACATTCCCCATCTCGTGCAGGATTTCCCTTAATCGGGCATATTTTGAAACGAGTTCCATCGATATCCCCCCTTCTCAGGTCATTCTGATTACCCAATTGGAAGTTGTGGTGATAAGGTTATTGGCAGGTCCCTCTAAAGCCTCGAATCTTTCCTTGGCTGCACCGGCATTGCCATCGAGTGCCGCAACCAGCTCGTCTATCAGTTTATCGGTAACGGTGGCCATGTCTGTGCCCCCTTGTGTCTTAAGAAAAAATTTCTTTTGAATCATTTTCAAACCCTCGATTATCTGATCCATTGAACCTTTACTCTCCGGCAGGTTTTCGGAAAATTTACCGTAACTTTTGTCCAGCTTTTCGATCATACCTGCAACTACGTCTCTACCGTCTGACATCGTTTGATCCCTCCATAAAGAATGTTTTCTTAATGACATTTGCAAGCCTTACTACTCAGATTAAGGTTGCTTTCCTGTCCCAGGTAACGCTTAAGAATCTTGATAGACATATCCAGCTGCTTGATGTCTTCCCGCAGGGAATCTAACCCATAGTAGCGTATTTGGTAATCGACATCCTCGGCAATGGAGTAGATTACCTGGAAAATCTCCAGGCAAGGGTAAATAGCCTCATTGTGCTGGAAATCGTCCCAGTTATCAAAAATAATTCTTTTAGCGTGGACGTCTTCCAACTCCTGCACAAATTCGGCTTGATTTATCTGAAGCGTAGTGAATTTCCAGATAAGTTCCCTCGCTTGAATGGCTGCTTCCATACCTTCCTTCACTAAGTCGTCTATACCGGTGTTCCGGCTTTTCATGCTAGTCTTCCCCCTTACCGGCGTTTGCCACTTTGGACACCAGGTAATCCGCGATTTTACTGATTTCCCGCGCTACCAGGGAATCAGGGTGGTTTATGACCACCGGAATACCCGCATCTGAACTTTCATTTACTTCAACCATGAACGGAATACTGCCAAGGAAATCCACTTCCATCATTTTAGCCAGGCGTTCAGCAGACCGCTGGCCAAATAGTTTGATGGGCTTTTCACAGTGCGGGCAGCAAAGAATACTCATATTCTCCAGTACGCCAAGTATTGGAATGTTCATCTCCTTGGCGGTGTTGATGGCCTTGGTGCAAACAATGGTGGAAACGTCCTGGGGAGTGCTGACTACTATCATCCCGTCTAAGCCCGGGATGGAACTCATGACGGTGAGGACCTCATCCCCGGTCCCGGGCGGCAGGTCAACCAGCAGGTAATCCAATTCACCCCAGTTTATCGTGCTTAAGAACTGCCGGATTATTCTCATCTTGAAAGGGCCCCGCCACATAACCGGGCTCTCCCGGCTGGGCCAAATCGAGTCAACGGAAACCATGTCGACACCATATGGTGTTCTTATCGGTTCGAAACGTAAATTATGGGTGTCCCCGCCGAACTGCTCTTCCTGATGTCCATGGCCGTGATGGTGATCGTGGTCGTGATGGTGATCATGGCCGCAGCAGTTGTCGTCATGATGATGGTGCCCCTCATGATTCGCTTGACTATTATGTCCCCCAGGCATTCGGTGAGAGGCCACATCCAGCTTTCCGGCAGCGCCCAGTATTTTGGGCACTGCCGGCCCGTGCACATCGGCATCGAGAATAGCGACTTTACACCCTTGTTGGGCTAAAGTCACTGCCAAATTGACAGTGGCAGTGGTTTTACCCACTCCGCCTTTTCCGCTGAATACAGCAATTTTGTGCTTCACCCGGCTCAATGACTGGGCAATAGGACTGTGCTGAGCCTGCCATTGTTCCCGGGCCTGCTGTTTTAAGTCATAAAAACTATCCATTTTATTTAGCCCCCTATCATTTCCAGGTGATATTTGCGCAACCCCAACCCAAAGTCTTCGGCATACTGTAAAGGATATGAGGTGTCAACCCCGTGGATTTCTTCAAATTTCAGGCTGTCGGGCGCCAGAGTGCTATATCCCTGTGACTTTTGGAATACCAGTCCGGGGGCTTTATTAATCAGGTCTAAGGAAGCCTGATCAATCGCCACAGGATCACGAGAAGCCAGGATACCCAGATCAGGGGTGATGCTCTGGTCGTTTACCGTGTAGTAATCTGGATACTTGCCCACATCCAGAAGGAAGTTCAGGTAGAACAGTTTTCCCATGGTAGCGACGTTCACCGCTGTAGCGGCTTCCACAACCCGTTTCTGGAATCTGGGATAAGACTCTTTATTAACCTTCAGAGCGCCCTGGGCACAAAAACCGAGGCAATAATGATTACATCCTTTGCAACGGCCATGATCTACTTTTACCACTCCATTATTGGCAGTGATAGCCTGGGTCGGGCATAGCGCTACACAATCCTCGCAATTAGTGCACCTGGCTGTGTCAACTACCGGTTTCAGCGGGTCAAATATCCGCCATTTCCCTTTTTGCGAGGAGCAACCGACACCTTTGTTAAACAGAGCGCCGTTTAAACCGAAAAACGGGTGGCCGGTAACATGGGAAACGACAACCATAGCGGCAACCTCAACAACACCCCTGGCAACTTCGATACCGCCCAGCTCGTCACCGTCAATCGGCAGCAGTTCATCTTCCGCGCCTGTATACCCGTCCGCCGGAAGAATGTCTTTACCCAGTAATGCACCGGGATAACCGTTGACAGAAGTTGTATAAAACCAGTCACTGGGCCCCCTCAGGGTGTTGCCAATCATGCCCACAGTGTCCATAATAACAGGGATACCCTTCAGCTCCGTTATCTTTTCCACGATGGCCCTTACCATGACAGGGCGTAAATATCTGATATTACCAAGCTCACCGATATTTATTTTGACGCCCACATAGTCGCCGGGTTTAAAAAGGTCTTTAAGACCGCTGATATCCAGGAGTCCATCAAGGGCTCTGACCATTCCGCCGCTCATACAGTAGCTCCCCGAGTCCACTCCCCAAACTATACTGCTGTTGGATTCCGGCAAAAGTACCACCTACTTTTTTGTAATTGATTTTATTGCCCAAAATATAATTGCCAAAACAGGACCTCTTAAGCAGTCGTAGGGTCAATTATTGTTACGACCTTTGAAACACTGTTAGCCGGAAAACCCCCTCGTTTTGCGTGTTCACGAACCATTTCTTCGTTGGGAGCGATATAGATACAGTAAATCTTGTCACTGGTAACATAACTTTGCACCCACTGGATTTGCGGCCCAAGCTGGTTTAGGATTCCACAGGACTTCTGTGAAATACCCTGCAGGTCTTGGGGAGTCAGATTTCCAGCACCGGGAATTTCTCGTTCAATTACGTATTTTGGCATTTGGGATCCTCCTTACTTTTATTTGGCACTGCGTCCTGTTAGTTGGGACGCTCCCCGCTGACGGGGAGCGTCAAATCCCTATACAACGTGACAAGAAACAATCTTACTTTTTCCCCAGGTCTGGACCGTAATCTTTGTAAATGTCGATATTAAACGGCTTCCGATTATATGGTTGAATCTCCTTGACATAATCGTGCTTCTTCCAGATTTCACGCAACAGAAGCGCAGTCGGCTCCTGGCGAATCTGCCACTTGGCGATATGCTCCCTGGTCATAGGAGGCTCGTAGGTGATTAATTCGTAATCCATTGTTCCCATTCCAAGTTTTACGCCGGCATTCAATTGATACCTGGGCGGTACGCTCTGGGTAACTTTGAACTTGTCATCACCCGGCTTAACTCCGGCGTCTTCCAGCATGTTGTTGGCTGCGCCCGGGGGAATTGGGGCGGCATCGATTTTATCTAATATTGCTGTGTCCATTGCCACGATGTCCTTGGATGCAAACACTCCGATGTCAGGGCTTACAGGAAGGGTTGCCCACGGGATGCAGTCACAGTTCGGGTCAGTATCAATTGCATAGGCCATGTGGCCTACTTTGCCTTCCCCAAAGGTCTTCAACACAGCCTTGGCTGCATCAGACATACCAATCTGGGCATATGCGAAATACTCCGGCCGGAATCCCTGAGATGTGTGTCCGGTAAAAATACAGGTTACCTGGCAGCCATAGCACAACTGGCATTTATCGGTATTCCTGCGGAACCCTTTCTCATCAATTGTGATAGCCCCGGCATGGCAACCATCCATGCACTGCTCGTGGAACTCACATTTTAAACCGGCACAGGCGCTGGGATCGCTTAAAGGCCAGCCGATAGCATCGCCGGGCTCGCCCCAGTGAGCCAAGTGCTCAACAAATTTTCCACGCTTGGATTGTCCCCCGATACCAATGTTCTTAATGGCCCCGCCGTAGCTGGTGATGGGATGCCCTTTAGCGTGTGCCAGGTTAATCATGGCATCAGCCATGGCAATCCCAGAAGCAACATAAGCCTCTTTCAAGACAATACCTTCCGGTAAGTCTACCCTTACATCATCGCAACCCGACCAACCGTCGGCTATTACCAGCGGGCAACCGAGTGCATCAGGCGTAAAGCCGTGCCGGTAAGCGGTTTCTAACTCCAGGGTGGCAGTGATCCTGGAGTTGAAAGCGTGATAGGGTAAGGTGGTGGTGTCAGTCACAAACGGGCGGCCGCCCACAGCTTTAACTTCTTCCACGATAGCGGCCACCAATTCAGGTCTCAGGCACCTAGTCCGGTTATATTCGCCTACGTGAATCTTCACTGCTACCGAGTCACCTTTTGCTATACACTTGTCAAGCCCCGCTTCGTAGAATAGATCCTTTGCCTTACAGACCAGACTTTCTGTCCAGTTAGTGGCATTTGCATCAGAAAACCAAACCTTAGATTTTGCCATTTTTACCCTCCTCTTTTCCACAAAATACGTCTAAATGTCGACCTCTTGCATGTAACCTCCTAGACACCCCTCCCTCAGTAAGAAATAGCGCCATATACCGTTTGACACCTGTCTTTAATATTATTGCAATTATCATGCCAGGGTTAAAACAAATGCCCTGATTAAAGGAAAACCGTTAAAATACAAAAAAAAAAGCATATGCTGAAGCATATGCTTTAGATGCAACCGTTGTTTTTCTGTCCTAACAGGACATTAAGTTGTTCCTGTGGGACAATACTTTGTCCGCTACTTGCCCAGGTATATATATTTCAAAGTCCTGGGCGAGATGCCCAGTAAATTAGCAGCAGCTTTCCTGTCCCCCAGTGTTTCGGCCAGGGCTTTCTTGACCAGGCTTTTAGCCACCGAATTTCTTAAATTATTTATATTATCCAAGACGCCGGTTAAATCCAAGGTTTTTCTCTCCCGCAGCCGGTGTTCCAATCTCTCCACCAGCAGGTTGGCATCCCTGCCAAGCACATCAAACATTTCCCCCCCGGTTTCATCGATTCTGTCGCCGCCACCACCGGCGGCCCTGGTTTTAAGGCGGCAGGTTAATAACTTTTCCGGCAGGTGGCGTGGCTTGATAACAGGCTCGTCTACCACCGCTACCAGTCGTTGAATAAGGTTACCCAGTTCCCGGACATTACCGGGCCAATTATATTCACACAATATCTCAACTGTTTCCGCAGCTAACTTTTGCACTCCACCGTCCTTCCCCTCGGCAAACCGTCTTAGATAGTAATCCAGGAAACATGGTATGTCTTCTTTACGTTCACGCAGGGGAGGTATTTTCATAGTCAAGACGTCCAACCGATAAAACAGGTCCTGGCGAAAAATTCTGTTATCAACGGCTTCATCCAAAATTACGTTAGTAGCCGCAATGATTCTGGAATCAGTTTTCAGGCTGGTTTCCCCGCCAACCCGCATAAATTCCCCTGACTCCAAAACTCGCAAAAGCTTGGCCTGGGTAGACAGGGATGCTTCACTGATTTCATCAAGAAACAGGGAGCCATTGCTGGCTATTTCAAAATAACCTTTCCTTGTTTTATTGGCGCCTGTAAAAGCACCCTTTTCATAACCGAAAAGTTCACTTTCCAGCAAGGTTTCGGAAATAGCAGCACAGTTAATCGGAACAAAGGGTTTTTCTGCCCTTTTACTGAAATTATGTATCAACCTGGCAATAACTTCTTTTCCTGTCCCCGTTTCCCCCTGAATCAGGACCGTTACGTTTTTGACCGCAATCCTCCGGGCCAGGTCAACGACCTGTAACATTTGCTCGTTTTTTCCGAACACCAGACCGGATTCCTCCACCATTTCCTGCAGGTTTATGTTCTGGTCATGGGAAACCGTGTTTAGGGCACTGTCGATCAGCCTTTCTAACTCATTCAAGTCATCAAAAGGTTTTTCAATATAATCAAGTGCCCCTATCTGCATCGCAGCGATAGCCGATTTTACGGTGCTGTACCCGGTCATAATGATTACCTGGCAACCGTAGGCCTTGGACTTAATCTGTTTTAACAGCGTTAGTCCTTCAATATCCGGAAGTTTCAGGTCTAACAATGCAAGATGAAACTTTTCTCTCTCAATTGTCTCTTGGGCTTCCCGTCCAGATTGAATAGCGGTAACCTCATATCCCTTGTTTCTTAAAAGGTAGGAGAAGAAGGTGCAAATTTCTTTCTCGTCATCCACAACCAGTATCCTTTGCAGTTGGCCCACCCCCTGTCAGCATTCTGTCAGTTGCTTGACGGCAATAACACCGTGAACTTACTCCCCATGCCGGGTGTACTCTCACACTCTATGTTTCCCCCGTGATTCTGAATAATCCCCATACTCACTGCCAAGCCCAATCCTGTTCCCTTACCAACGTCTTTGGTAGTATAAAAAGGGGTAAATATTTCGGATAACTGTTCTTTTTGCATACCGCAGCCATTATCTTCAATAGAGATAGACAGGTGGTCTTTTCCACTTCTTGTACACCGGCCGCTGGAAATAAAAATCATTCTGTTGTCTTCCCTGCTATCCAAAGCGTCTTTGGCATTAATGAGAAGATTGACGATGACCTGTTCTAACTGCTGGCTGCTGCCGAAAATCTCAGGTAACTCCGGTTCCAGTTCGCATTTTATTTCCATCCGGTCTTGGCGAATTTGGTGACCGACTAAACCAATCGCCCTGTTAACTACCTCATTGATTGAAACTATCTCACCGTCCAATTGCTGTTTTCTGGCAAAAGACAGTAAATTTTGAACAATGGTCTTGCACCTCACCCCACATTGATTAATATCTTCCATCAATACATAACTCTCATTTTCCCGGGGCAGCTCCCTCATTAAAAGTTGGGCGTTGCCCAGTATCGCTGTCAATGGGCTGTTAAGCTCATGAGCAACTCCTGCAGCCAGCTTGCCGATAGCGGCCAGTTTTTCTGACTGGATTAACTGTGACTCTACAGCCATCTGCTGGGTAACATCCTTAAATGTCTCAACAACCCCCTTTATCCGGTCGTTGCTCCTAAACATCGGATATGTGTAAACATCGTAAACGTTTTTATCAAACCTTTCAACAAACTCGTAGGACCTTGCAGCGGAAGACGCTCTCTCCTCAAACATATGGCACCGTTTACAAGGTTCTGTTCTTTGGTAGATTACTTCATAACACTTTTTCCCTTTGTGAGCACCCAACTGAAAAATCTTTCTGGCTGCTTCATTGTACCTGATTATTTCAAATTTGGTATTAATTATTACGATGGCGTCAGTGATTGCCAGAAAGGTGTCTTCCCATTCCCGTTCCCTTGAACTGATTTCAGAAAAAAGTTTCATATTGTTTAAACCTACGGAAAAGTGGGCAGCCAGCTGGTTCAGAAATGCCACATCCTGCAAAGAGTAAGCATTTTTTTTCATGCTCTTGACAGCAAGAATGCCGATCACAGTGTTTTTTACCATCAGAGGAACAAAAACCGCGGAGCCCCAATGTTTATCATTGCTTACTGTCAATCCGAAATCTTGGGTTTCATCAGGGAGGATCAGACTTTTTTTGTTACTGATTATAAAGCGGCAAATCTTGTTGGGATTACATGAGGTCCGGCAACATCCCGGCTCGGAATCACCCATAAAACACTTGCATTCACCATCAACAAAGGTAGATAAATTAAAATCGTCAACAGGCAGAACGGTGGTCAATTTTCCAACCAAGCAGCTGATTATCCGTTCAATAGGTAAATCCACGGTGAAAGACTTGGCAACCCGGTTGATGATTTCCAATTGCTTGTTCCGCAGTGTAACTTCTTCAATTTTTTGCTGTAATTCAACATAATAGTTTTTCTTGGAGGATCCTATACCCGTTAGCGTCTCTAATATTTTCAGTTTTTCCGCTTCCATGGCCAACCCCTCTTCAAGCTATTTACAGGACTGCCGTAAAAAGCTTTAATATGTCGTCAACTTGGACTTCCTTAGGGTTTGTTATGATACAAACATCTACCATGGCGTTTTCACTCAATTTGATTAAAAGTTCATCGGTAAGCCCCACTTCTGGCAGCTTTTCAAGTATTCCTATATCTTTTGCCAGCCTGCGGACAGCCTCTATAGCCTTTTGAGCCGCATCTCTCCGGCTCAGACCGAATACTCTCTGGTCCATAGCTTCGGCAATGGAACCAAATCTCTCAATAGCAGATGACAGGTTATACTCCATTACAGAAGGCAGCAATATAGCGTTGGCTTCACCGTGAGGCATGTCCAGGAGTCCTCCTAATTGGTGACTCATGGCGTGCACCAGTCCCAGTATGGCATTGGAAAGGGCTAGTCCTGCCTGTAAACTGGCCATGGCCATAGCGTCTTTAGCTTCTAAATTGGTGCGGTTAGATACGGAAACCGGTAAATACCTTGTAGCAAGCTTAATGGCGTTCAAAGCCTGTATATCTGTTAACGGCGTTGCCGCCAGGGAAACATAAGCTTCAATGGCATGGGTTAAGGCATCCATACCGGTATTCGCGGTCAATTGTTTGTCCTTAGTGGTAAGTGTCCTGGGATCTATCAATGAAATATCAGGTACTAAAGATTTCGAACCGATAACCATTTTCATTTGTCTTTTGGTATTGGTAACCACAGCAAGCTGGGTGACTTCAGCCCCTGAGCCTGCCGTTGTGGGAACAGCCACTATAGGCGGCAGCGCTTGCTGGACTTTATCCGCTCCCTCGAAGTCACTAATATGCCCACCGTTTGTGCTGAGCAGGGCAATAGCTTTAGCAGTGTCAATAGAACTGCCACCGCCTATCCCGAGGACAGCGTTACAGCCTGTTTCAAGATATTTCTCCAGCCCCTTATGAACTTCATGGTCTTTGGGGTTGCTGGTAATGTCGTGCCAGATGATGTAATCCAAGCCCGCTTCCTTAATAGGCGGTACTGCCTTGTCGACCCATCCGGCTTCCATGACCCCAGGGTCGCTAACTATGAAAACTTTCTTGACCCCCAGCCTAACTAGGCTTTCCCCCACTTGTTCAAGAGCTCCCCGCCCAAAAATAATTTCCGGGGAAACAAATTTGTACAATTCCATTTTTCTCACCTGCTTTTATCCCGGATTCGCAATCCCTTGATCGCAGCATTATATACTTGTTTTAGCGGGACATTAAATTCTTTTGCTTTTTTCTTACAGTCCTCATATTCGGGAGCATGGTTTACCACTGTCCCGTCCAAAATCGCCTGTTTCACACGGATTTCACCGTATTCCGTTTCAACTGTTACAATTTCTCTATGTAAACACAATCTCTGATACGTGCTTATCCTTAGCCCAATTGTCGATGTTTCGCGAAATAAAACGCCCGCAAGTTCTGTACAGTTTGGTTCCCTGCACAGGACCTTAATCATATTGGCAGGCCGGTTCTTTTTCATCTGGATGGGGATAAGAAACACGTCCAACGCACCCTTGCTAAACAACTCCTCAAACACATAGTCAAAGAACTCCGGATTCATATCGTCAATATTGGCTTCTAATTCCATTACCGTTTCATTATCACAATTGAGGACAGATGCATTGTCTGTTATTTCATGACCAAGTATCACGCGGAGCAGGTTGGGAACTGTAAATTCACGGGTTCCGGCCCCGTATCCCACCTTAATAACATTCAGCGTCGGCATCGGCCCGCATGTCTCGGCAAGAGTTGATAAAATTGCCGCCCCGGTAGGGGTGACTGTTTCACCATTATGTTCGGAACCAAAAGTGTGCATTCCGGTGAGTAATTCCATAGCTGCGGGGGCCGGCACCGGAATAGTGCCATGTTGGCATTTAACAAATCCGTGGCCAAGCGGCAATGGGGATACCACAATTTTATCAATCTGCAACAGGTGTAAAGCGATAGCCGCCCCAACAATATCAACAATTGCGTCAACCGCGCCTACTTCATGAAAGTGAATCTTCTCAGGAACGGTTCCGTGTATTTTCGCTTCAGCTGCGGCCAACCTGCGAAAAATCCGGATGCTTTTCTCTTTCACAGAACCGGCAAGCTGGCTTTTTTCAATCATGCTAACAATATCATTAAGATTTCTTTGCTCGTGGCAGGACCCGTGAGCGTGACGGTGATGCTCTTCTCCGTGATGGTGATGGTCATGCCCGTGAGCGTGTTGGTCATTACTATGGCCGTGATGACTATGTCCTTGATCGCAGGTATTGTCGTGATGAGCATGTGCATGGTCAAAAAGCTGTCCGTTGGTTTCATCTATGACGTCAAATTTTGTTGCGCTAAAACCCGACTTCGTTACTTTTCGCGCCTGTATCCGGTACCCTTTAAAGAGCAGTTTTGCCAGCTCTGCCTGCAAAGCCTCGATATCTAAACCTAAATCTATCAGCGCTCCCAAAATCATATCCCCACTGGCCCCAGCAAAACAATCAAAGAAAAGCACTTTGCGGGTATTAACCATACTGTCCCTCCTAAAACTTTGGCTTTTGCTACGAAACATAGTAATTACCCTTCCATATTAACATAATGAACATAAATAGTTAACTTGTAAAATGTTTCCTCCTGTCCATTAGTTACGTTTTTGGTTATGCTATTTATAATTTTACCTTGGGTTTTCGGTAAATGGCAAGTTATTGGCGGTGATTGGGTAAAAAACTACCGTTAAAAGCGTTCCGCTTATTTGAGCGGTCAAACATTTGGACGTTTACAATCATAAAATACATGAAAACCTGCAACAAACGAGAGCAGGTAACCAACGGCTTTAGAACGAGAAGCAAATTAACCAACCTTGCCATTCGGACACTCGGCAAATCTTAAACAAATATGGAAGGATTCCCTGTTTTAGCGAACTAGCAGTAAACAGTATGGCCAGCCTGCGGGAGTGGGCAGAGGTGCAGGGTAAATCCTTTTGGTGCCTGTGACACAACGGTCAAGCTGTTTTCGCATTTCACAGCCTTTTTATATCATTACCAATCAAGTGGATTACCAATCGATGCAGCACTATATATCTCTAGCCCTGGCATGCCCACTTCCTTTTTAATTTTCCGAATGTATTTTTCCATGTGAGTCTCGCTTTTTTCAACTTTATCAACAGCAATTACAACATCTGTTTCCTTTAGTCCACTGTGCTTTAACAGTTCCACCACCGTGGGAACATAGTGCTGTTTATGGTTGCCATTATAGCCTGGTTTTATAATAGCCCAGAACTTAACATCTTCCGGAGTATTATCATTTGAGTGGCGAATGATAACATTCTTGACAATCCAGAACGATTTGTGAGTGATTAACATGATGATTTTTCGAAATGACAAACTGCATACAATGGGCGTTCCGCTGAACCTCGTGCATCTAATTGCCGAAACAAACGAATACAAAGGGAACTACCCTCTTTTCAGGCTGCGAGGCGCAATCGTTTTACGTCATTTCTCCTTACACTGCCCCCAAAGAGGCAGTACTTGAGAGTGCCATTAGACGTTAAGGACAGGGCAGGTGTGTTCCGCAGAGCGAGGCTGACCCCCATCGGCCCACGATCCGCGCAGCGGGAGTGGTCTTTTGCCGATGGAGGTTGTTGCTCGCTCGGCGGAATATTCCTGCCCTGTCCTTCCCAAAACACGCCAAAAAAAGAAACTGCCCCATCTGGGACAGTCTCATGTAAGTTGAACCGAGTAAATCGATAAGCCGAGTTCTGTCGTTGGATGATCATCTATCTGGGACGGCTGTTACCAGCACGCCTCAAGCGACCTTACCCGGGAGCGGAACGGGCCGTTCCATTGCCCCTCTATTCGGTCTTGCTCCAGGTGGGGTTTACCTAGCCGACCAGTCACCTGGCCGCTGGTGAGCTCTTACCTCACCGTTCCACCCTTACCCCACACTGGAAGTTAGAGGTTAGAGGTTGGAGATTGGATTATGAAGGAATTTGGCTTTGCCAAATTCCAACGATTCTAACATCCAACATCCAACTTCCAACATCCAACTTCCAATGTGCAGGCGGTTTATTTCTGTGGCACTTTCCTTAGAGTCGCCCCCACTGGGTATTACCCAGCACCCTGCCCTGTGGAGCTCGGACTTTCCTCGAGTACCGCCTTTCGGCCTGATACCCGCGATCACCTGATTTACTCGGTTTCTATTCAACTTTGGATTTCAATCTTAACATTTTTGATGCTATAAGTCAAATGTCAGGTTGTGTTAACTTATCTTCAATAAGTCAGCCCTCATTGGGGAATAGGTGACTATCTCCGTTGTGTCTTCCAATGCCTCTATTTGGTGCACCGAATTACTGCTGACGACCAAACCGGCGCCTTTTTTCATAATAATGTCCTGGTCGGCAACAACGTATTTTAGGGTGCCCCTAAGCAAGTAACTTGCCTGTTCGTGTATGTGTTGGTGTGAAGCGATTTTCGATCCTTTTCTATATTTGAACTGGACTATCATCAGTTTTGGCGTAAAAGCCAAAATTAAGCCGGTTATCCCCGATTGGATTTCAAACTGCAGGGCCTGGGCCGTTATTGTCTCAGGCGATGCAATAGCTGCAGCCCTCGCTAATTCCTTTGACCGCCGGTTGTTCCCAGGCAGGACAAAATTTACCTGACATCTTTCAAAATTACTCGCGATTTTTTTCACTTCATCATGCAGGGGTACTATATTCTGGGCCCTGGCAGACATATTGTCAACCAATTGACCGACAACCAGCCTGTTATCAGTATATATAGTCACGTTTTTCATCCGCCACCCGGAAGCCTTAGCCAATGCCTTTAGTATAGCGCGGTACACCGCGGAATTCTGAGTCTCTATCCCTATGTATTCGCCTTCTTCATAGAAGGGCTGGTTATCCGGGTCTGTATAAAAGCATAGACCAATACCGGCATGACCGTTGTTTTGCCTCGCATGCCCGCCTACAAAAATATGAATATTGTCCATTATTTCACTCCCCGTCTTTCCCATTTATTGTTCCGTAACCATTATATGTAGAGAAACATTGATTTGATTTCGGGACAGACAAGGAGTGTCATAAATTTATTCTACCAGAAGAAGCCGGCCGCAATTATCACACATTAATTCCTTGGGCTTGTTTTTTGACTGTTTAAGTAAGTCAAAGGAAACACTCATATGGCAGCCGGAACATACGCCGTTTTCCAGCAAAGCGACACCCTTTTTATCATCGAATCTCCCACATAGCTTGAAAAACTTTTGCATTAGTTGAGGGTCAATCTTTTCTACCAGTTTTTTATTCCTGGCCTCATGTTCTTCCAAAGCCCGGGCCAGCCCTGCTTTTCTCTCAGTATAGCTTTTATTAAGCTCACGGAACTGCCCCTTCTTCGTATCAAGGTCCTTTAATAGTTGTTTAATCTGCTCCTCAGCCTTTTCGGCTTGTTCCATCAAAACCAGCGCCCGGTCTTCAGCCTCCTCCACCTTTTCCTTGTTTATCTCCATATTTTTTTCCGCTGTCTCTAGCTCCTTGGCATTCGTAATCTCACCGCTATACAACTGGGTACTGGCCTTTTCCATTTTTTCTTTCAATAACATTATGCCTGACTCTTCCTGTTTCAGGTTCCTTTTAATTTGGACCAGTTCATCTTTCATAACCTGAATTTTCGCCTGGTTCTCTTCTATATCTGCTTTAAGCATCTTTAATTCCCTTACCTCCGGAAACGTCCTGGCCTTCCTCTCCAGGTCTAATTTCTCTTCCTCAAGGGTTTGCAGTTCCCATAAGTGTTTAATTCCCGTCAAACCTACCACACCTTTCAATATTTTTAATAAAAAACAAAAATAGAAGGCAGTATGCCTTCTACCTTAATAATACCTTACAACATCGTAATTTGACTTGGAAATATATACAGGTACGGAGAAGTCTTCAACGGCAAAAGCACTTTCCAGGTACTGGGCCAGTTTTTCAACTACGGGATTCTCGGTGGCGAAATGCCCCGCATCCACCAGATTTAATCCCAGGGCAGCGGCCTCCTGGGCCTCATGATATTTAATGTCCCCGGTTAAGAACACATCGGCCCCCGCAAAAGACGCTTTATGGATGAGGCTGGCCCCGCTTCCGCCGCATACGGCAATTTTCCGCACTTCTGCCTCTAAGTCGCCGCAGTATCGGACCTCCGCAACCTTTAGCAGTTTTTTGGCTAAATCCATAAACTGACTTAGCTTAATCACCTGCTTCAGCCTGCCAACCCGGCCCAGGCCGAGTTCTCCCGCCTTGTTGGCAAGGGGATACAAATCATAAGCCACTTCTTCATATGGATGGGCATTAACCATTGCCTTTATCACCCTGTTAACCTGATTTTCTTTAACCACCGTCTCCAAACGTATTTCGGGAGTTTCTTCGAGGATACCGACCTGCCCGATAAATGGGCTGCACCCCTCAGTCGCTTTAAAGGTACCCTTTCCCTTCACGGAAAATGTACAGTCAGAATAATTGCCTATCCAGCCTGCCCCGGCTTTGGTCATTGCCTGGCCGACATCATTGGCATGGCTGTCAGGGATAAATACAACTATCTTGTAAAGTTTTTCGGATTTTTCGGGATTGAGAACCTGGATTTCTTCCAGTTCCAGAAGCTCGGCCAATACCTGATTGACGCCTTCACCGGCGCTGTCCAGGTTAGTGTGGGCAGAGTAAACTACAATATCATTCTTAATTATATCGGTTAACATTCGGCCCATGGGCAAGTCCGCCCGAATGTTTTTTAAAGGCTTAAAAATAACCGGGTGGTGGGTAACCACCAAATTAGCGCCCAATGACAAGGCCTCGCTAACCACCTGGGGATTCAAATCCAGGCTTACCAGCACCGCACCGGTTTCAAGGGTTTGGTCACCCACCTGAATCCCCACGTTATCCCAGTCTTCAGCTAAACTTTTTGGGGCAAGTCGCTCGATCAGGCTTATTATCGTTTGGCACTTGACAGGCATTCAACAATCCACTCCAAATTTTTGTTTCTTTCCTGCAGGGTCTGGCATTTCACGGCTGTATCAACGACACTGCTTTGCCGCATATCATCAAGAATCTTTCGGTTATGATTTATTTCCCGGGTCAACACTTCAGACAACAGCGGATGTCTCTTCTCAAACAACCTGGGGCCAATGGAATTAAGCGTCCTGTCTGAGGTGCTCTCCTGCCCCGGAACTGCTAAAATCACCTCATAAATATGGTCATCTTCCGAAACCAAATCCTCGTCGGCAATCCGCCATCCGTTATCTGTTAACCATTCCCTTAGTTGGCCTGAGCCACCCATGGGCTGTAAGATAAACCGTTTGATTTGCATTGCCTTTGGCCCGGCATCCTTGATTACCTGTCTGATAGTAGGTCCACCCAGGCCGGCAATCACACAAACTTCTGCCTCACCGGGTTCTAATATCTCCAGGCCGTTGCCCTGTCTTAAGGTAATCCGTTCATTTAACCCGGTCTCAATAACCTTTTTCCTGGCAGCTTGCAATGGTCCCATATTCAAATCCCCGGCAACAATCCTTTGAGCAATGCCTTCCTCAACCAAATACACCGGCAATAGTGCGTGGTCTGTCCCAATGTCGGCGACAGTGCTGCCGCGGGGTATAAATTGAATTATACTTATTAATCTAGCTGACAATTTCAAAACAACCCAACTACCTCATTAAACCGTATCTTGTTTTAGTATCTTCAACATTAATCAATTAAAACCTTTTTAAACCAAAGATTTTATAAAATGAGGATAACTTTTCCATAATCTTTCTTGTTTTATGATGTATGAGAAACCTATTTGAGGATAAAATAATGAACGTAAAGGGTTCATAACAGCCGAGCGAAGATCGTTACAGGCTCTTAAAAGGGTCTGTGACGGTCGAGCAAAGGTTATTGCAGGGTCAAGCAGGTATTCCCTTCAAGGCTCTGCAATAGCCGGAGCGCAGATTGTTACTGGCTCTGAATGGGTCTGTAGTGGTCCGAACGATCATTATGGGCTCAGTAGGGGTCCGTAACAGTCGAGCCACGATCATAATGGGTTCTGGAAGGTTTTCCCCAGACTATGTTTCTGGATGTATAGCCTAAGGGTCTGTAATGGCCGAAAGGTCATTGCAGGCTCGGTAAGGATTCATTATGGTCAGTCAAAGGTTGTCATAGGTTCCGTAAGGTTCCGTAGTAGCCGAAAGGTTGCTGCGGGGTCTGTAGGGATCTATGGTAGCCGGCGGTAGGTTGTTATGGGCTCTTTTCCTATTTTTCGTTGTGAGGCAATTATGTGCCTGCCCATCTAGTAGGTTGGTTTGCATTCGCAAACCTTCCAATTATAAATTCAAGCAGGATGTCTTTTCCCGACCCGGGGGTAGAAAAAAGCCCTCTGACCAGATGCACGCCACGCCCCAACCGGAGGCGTTCCGGCCCGTACTTCAAAATGGCTTTGCTAATTGATTTCAATCCGTTAATATTGAATTTTGACCTCATAAAACTTTTACCAAATAAGATATACTAATTGTTCAATTTACCGTAGACTATAAGTGGCAATAAAAAATGACCGTTATTAACGATCATTTTTACTTTTGATAATTCTCCACGAACTTAAATAATTCAGATGACTTTACTTTTAACGCTTTGCAGATTTTTTCGATATTAACTAAAGAAATATTTCTTTCCCCTCGCTCCACATCGCTGATGTAAGTGCGATGCAGATCACTCAGTTCGGCCAACTTCTCCTGAGATATTTGCCGCTTGTTTCGATATTCTTTTACGGCTAAACCAAACAAAATTTTAATATCCATAAGAAAAATTTACCCTTTTGAAGACGATAAGTCTACATACTATAAGTTACACTTTAGTTCTTCCATTTTGGGTAATATTTTATCCCAATTCCAAGACTCCACCTTCTATAAGGTGGAGTTTCCACTTTTCTGCTTCAGTGGGGGTAGAGTCCCCCCACTGAAGTTTCGATGTTCAGCTTTAGCTGAACGAGTTCACTCTATGGCATAAAAAAGTAAAAATCTTTGCTGCCACTTTCCTGCAAAGATTTTATATGCAAATATTGCCCGTCATAACCCCAGTAGCAGCCTTGTCGGCTCAGCCGACAAGCTCCCCCCATCACATCCCTCCCCCGCCCCACCGTCCGACCCAGAGGTAGAAAAACGGCTCTGGCAACACATACGTCACGCCTCAACCGGAGGCGAAGCCTCCTAGCAAAATCGCGCCAGCTGATTTTGCCCCCCACAACCAGTGCTATCACTGGTCCCTAGCTCCGACCCGGGGGTAGAAAAAAGCCACCCTCACCGCCACCCCGATGGTGAACCAACGGTACACCGAGGACCACAAATGGACGCCCAAACCGCTCCTGCGGCCCACCTTCCGACCCAGGGGTAGAAAGAACCTGCCCTCACACGTCTCCCCGATGGTGTACCAGCGGTACACCGAGGCCCACAATAGGACGCCCAAACCGTTACTGCAGCCCACCTTCTGACCCAGGGGTAGAAAAAAGACATTTGGCAAGGCGTACGTGGAGCCGCAACCACAGGCGTACTGCTGTACTCCGCGGATTGCGGTTCCGCGCACAACGCAGCCAAATGCCTTTTTTCTCCGCATGCACCGCCCACCTGCAAAATAAAAAAACCACTGGATTTATCCACCCGGTTCGGTTTTGAATCGCAAAAATGGTTTTAGCACACAAAAAATCAATTGAAATAACATCAGATTTGGTGGTACTCCGGTGTCACCAAATTTTCTTTCAATTCATTAAAAGAATACCTATTAAAGGAATTATTAGCAATTGGTGGAATAGTTTTACTATTATGGTTCAGGGGGGATCCATGTGTTAAAAGAACAAACTTATCAGCCGGATGCCAATATTCCTTCTCTTTTTATCTTCTCCTCTAAGGGAATTCCATACTTCAACCTTGACCTGAGAAAACTTAAATATGGTAAGAAAAACGCCCTTGAACTGCCTCAAGACTTTTACCGTTTGGTGTTTAATTGTGACGACATTTTTAACGAGATGAGCCCGGATCGGGCGGGTTTAAATGAATCTGCTAGGGCAAACGATTTTTATGCCGCAGCAAAAAAATGTCTTAAGAAATTTATCGAATTATGACGCATACAAAAATCTCTGCAGAAAACGCAGAGATGATTATTCCGATATGATTTCCCGCCGGCAGAATAAACTTAGGCATCCTGATCAGAAATTTGTGTGGCTTAGGCAGTTATCAGAGTTGTCTGGAATCAAAATTGCCACCATTAGTGAAATTAATTAAAAAAGGAAATTTTGTTTTGTTGTCTAATCAATAAATTTATTGACAATAATTTAATGTATGGTTCCAACGATCAGTAGTGCGCAATGACATAGTGCGCAATGAGATATTGACTTTTATTAACTCTTGCCTTACAATAATCTTAAAGAGGAAATCCCCTGCCAGATAGTGGGGAACTTTACGAGCGGAAATAATGCAGGGTAATTCGCCACCCTTAAAAGTGCGAGGTTTGATGCAGGGTGATTCGCTACCTTACCCAAATGCGAGGTTTGATGCAGGGTGATTCGCTACCTTACCCAAATGCGAGGTTTAATGCAGGGTGATTCGCTACCCTCCCAAAATGCGAGGTTTAATGCGAATAGGGTTAGAGCATTGCTCTAGCCCTATTTATATGTTTGAGAGGTGGAAAATTATATTAAAATTTTATGAGGTTGATAATAATTACATCATCTATATAAAAAATTTCGAGAGACAAATACCAGATTTTAATTATGATAGATTTAACAAATTTGTTTGCGGAATCGTGTTAAATATTAATGATAATGATTATTTTGCACCAGTTTCATCGTTCAAGCAGCAACAGCGAACAAATTTTGTAATATTAGACAGAGGCAGACCTGTTAGTTCAATTCGTTTTTCCTTTATGTTTCCGGCACCAAATGAGGTAATAAGGCTTAAAGATTTTAGCAATGAGCCTCAAACATATAAGGATTTGATTAATGCAGAGTTAAGATACTGCAATAACAATAGAGATGAAATACTTAGAAGGGCAAGACAAGTTTACAGAATAGGATGTAATAGAAATCATCCATTGGCTAATTGCTGTTGCGATTTTACGTTATTGGAATCGAAATGCAATGAATTTATTCGACGTTTCGAGAGCAACCCCATAGTATTTGAGCAAACGGCGGCTACCAGCAGAACAAATCCCCCTCCTGAAGAATAGGCCCGCAATTCTTAGGGCTTTGGTGCTCGGTTCGGTTTTGAATCGCAAAAAATAACATCCAAAATAGCAGTCGTTTTCGGCTGCTATTTTTCATACCCCGATACATAAAGAAAAAGGACAGGTTACATACCTGCCCAAAGCGACGGTGAATCCAATATGTCACGTCCTCGCAGCCGATGTATACGCCAGGAACCGGCCTGGTTAATCCAGATTTGCCCCCGGTTCCTTGGTCTGTACCAGCCCCATCCACCGAGGCTTCGGCAACCCCGGATCTGATAATAAAGTCAATGTGTTTCCCGCACAGCGGGCTTACTGCGAACCTTGTGGCCCGTTATGTAGCGCTTGTCACTAGTATAGCAAAAAGCGTATAAAAGGGGTATTTGACTCCGGTAATCGAATAGGAGGCGGGGTCTCCCCGCCGTCCTTTCACACCACCGTACGTACCGTTCGGTATACGGCGGTTCACCAAGTGCTACGAATTTCAGAATATCGGTCCGTGAGGCTGATAAGTCCGAGCTTTTGCCAGTATTCCTTCGTTAAGATGGAGTTTAGGAGTGAGGACGCGGCCCACGGGCCTTTTCTTGTATTGGAGTACCTAAGGCCATCCAATCCGGAGCGCCATGCGCCCGGAACTTTCGGATTCGCGTCTTTACCTTCTTCCATTGCTTCCACACACACATTCTCAACCGGTGGCGTACCCATTGGTCAATCTCTGTTAGTATCTTTCTGGCATCTGCCAGGGCAAAGTACCCCATCCAGCCCATTAAATACTGAGAGAGTTTCTTGATGCGCTGCTCCATGGGGATTGTATCCCTTCTCTGAGTAAGTTCCCGAACCTTGTCCTTGAGCCGCTCAATGGTCTTTGGTGCTAACCGGATGCCTATCTGCTTTCCCGTGTAGAAGCTAAACCCTAGAAACTTACGCCTCCAAGGTCGGTTTACTGTGCTTTTGTCCTGGTTCACTTTCAGCTTCAGCTTGCTTTCCAAGTATTTAGTAATGCTTGCAAATACTCTTTGTCCTGCCCGGAAGCTCTTGACGTAGATGTTACAATCGTCCGCGTAGCGGACGATTGTAACATCTACGTGTAAGTTCTTTGTCGAAATCATCCAACATGATGTTGGCCAGATTCTATAGACTTTGTATCTGTATAATCCCATCTGAGAAAGTTGGCTATTACCAGCATCATTAACAGTATCCCGCACACTACAATGACTTTTTTCATAAACACCGTCCCTGTCTATTTGTTTTCCTGTGGATATATTTTTTAAAGATAGAAGATTCTACAAGTGCATTGATTATCCTTTTTCATATGTTATTCGGTTTTATATAGATAAAGCACAAGACAAAAGCAGTCCATTCCGGCTGCTTTTATGATACTTTACTTAAATTTGCAATTTCTTCCGACTCCAAGGGACACTGGACGGTTATAAAGTTGTCATCGAAGGCTGCCAACCAAACTGCCGACATCCAATCGTTGCCGCTTACAAGCAGGATGTCTTTTTCTGACCCAGGGGTAGAAAAAAGGCAGCCTGCAAGGCCCCCCCGATGGTGTACCAACGGTACACCGAGGCCCACAATAGGACGCTCTCAGCCCACCTTCCAACCTGGGGGTAGATAAAAGGCAGTAGGCAGTTGACAGTTGACAGTTGGCAGTAGTACGAGATCTATTTTAAACAGATTCCACGATGGTGTTCCAACGGTACACCGAGGCCCACAAATGGACGCCCAAACCGCTCCTGCGGCCCACCTTCCGACCCAGGGGTAGAAAAAAGGCATTTGGCAAGGCGCCCGTCACGGCGCAACCGGAGGCGTACTGCTGTACTCCGAGGATTGCGCCGTGACGGGCAACACAGCCAAATGCCTTTTTTCTCAGCATGCACCGCCCACCTGCAAAATAGAAAAACCACGGGGTTACCCGTGGTTCTATTTTGCATGGTGGGCGATGACAGGATCGAACTGCCGACATCCTGCTTGTAAGGCAGGCGCTCTCCCAGCTGAGCTAATCGCCCGTGATCGCTTTATATTTTAGTTAAAAGGTAATATCTAAATGGTGACCCCTACGGGATTCGAACCCGTGTTACCGCCGTGAAAGGGCGGTGTCTTAAACCGCTTGACCAAGGGGCCAGGTTGTACATAATTTGGTGGGCCCACCAGGGATCGAACCTGGGACCAACCGGTTATGAGCCGGTCGCTCTACCGCTGAGCTATAGGCCCAACTTCATCACCAGCAGCTTATGGCCACTGACCAATGTTTTTAAATATGGCTCCCCGGGCAAGACTCGAACTTGCAACCTACCGGTTAACAGCCGGGTGCTCCACCATTGAGCTACCGAGGAACGCTTCAAGTGACAAAATACATTATACGATAGATTCGGGGCTTGGTCAAGGTTATTCATTATGGTTTAAAAGATTTAACAACCGATTATCGTGACATTGCCCCTGCTATCTGTTTAATGCTTAGCTATTCTAAAAAGTCCTTCAGTTTTTTGCTTCTGCTCGGATGTCGTAATTTGCGAAGGGCTTTCGCTTCAATCTGTCTAATTCGTTCCCTTGTTACGCCAAATTCCTGGCCAACCTCTTCAAGGGTTCTTGACCTGCCGTCATCAAGTCCAAACCTCAGCCGTAGTACCTTCTCTTCCCGTGGGGTGAGTGTCTCTAAAACCTCTTCTAACTGTTCCCTTAACAGGATAAAAGACGCTGCTTCTGCCGGTGCGGGAGCATCCTGATCTTCTATAAAATCGCCCAGATGAGAATCTTCTTCCTCACCAATCGGCGTTTCCAGAGAAACAGGTTCTTGAGCAATTTTCATTATCTCCCTAACCCGCTCCACCGGAATATCCATTTCATTGGCAATTTCCTCAGGACTTGGCTCTCTGCCAAACTCCTGGAGTAACTGACGGGACACCCTAATAAGCTTGTTTATTGTTTCCACCATGTGGACCGGAATACGAATTGTCCTGGCCTGGTCGGCAATGGCCCTGGTTATGGCCTGCCTAATCCACCACGTAGCATAGGTACTAAACTTGTAACCTTTTCTGTAATCAAACTTCTCAACGGCCTTTATTAAACCAAGGTTCCCTTCCTGAATTAAGTCCAGGAACAGCAGCCCGCGTCCTACGTAACGTTTAGCGATGCTTACCACCAATCTGAGGTTGGCTTCAGCCAGACGGCGTTTCGCCTCCTCATCACCGGTTTCCATCCTCTTAGCCAGTTCTACCTCTTCTACGGCAGTTAAGAGGGGGACTCTGCCTATCTCTTTAAGGTACATGCGTACAGGATCATCTATGCCTATGCCGTCGGGAACGGTGAGGTCGACTTCTATATCGTCCTCCTCTACCTCGGCCTCAATAACCCCACTGTCCAGAGGTTCAAGTTCTGGAACTTCCGGGACCACATCAATACCGACGCTGGCAAGTTTCTCGTATATATCATCAATCTGCTCAGGATTCAGTTCAACACCTTGCAGTGCATTCATAATTTCAGTATAAGTGAGAATCCCGCGCTTCTTGCCTTTCTCAATTAGTTCCTGTACCCCTTCAATGTGAGTTATATCCTTTGACATGTACTTCCCCCCTTTCCTAAACAAATATTTTTTAAATCGTAAATATATTTCAAATCAGCTTGGAATACTCCAAAAGAAGTTTGTTCCTTAAATCCTGATCCCGCATCTTGTCGGCTTCTTCCATCTTGCTCAGCAGGTCTTCCCGTTTTTTTCTCAACTCGTCTTCCTTTATTGTCTTAATGCAATCTTGAATAAACCTGGTTTTATTTTCCGAGGGCACATCCCGGGCCATCAGCGAACCTAACAATTCTGCTGCCGGTTCATCGCGGATACCGTCAAAAAGTGCCGACGGTTGATAATCTAACTCCTTTTCCAACATTTCATTCAATAAGTTTATAATATAAAGATATTCCTGACGTGAACTAAAATTAACCCCAATTGCATTTTTTACCGTCAGTAAAACATCCCTGTCTTCCAACATCATAATCAATAACGATTCCTCGGCCCTGGACCGAGCGTCCTGTTCTCCTTTGGGAGCTTTACCGGGCACAGCAAATTTATTGTTATTATCCCTTAAACCAGTAATTTTATCCCGATTTCCCCAGTTATTTCTTGAATCTCGGGCATTTTTATCAACCTCTGCCTTAATTGCTCCGGGACTCAGATGGAGCCTTTTCGCCAGCTTCATTATCGCTTCGTCTTTTTCAATTTCGTTTGAAAGATTTCTGATACTAGGTATTACTTCGCTGGCAATCTTGAATTTTCCTTCTAAAGTATAAATATCAAATTTTTCCATTGCCCTGTCTGTTTTATAATCACAGAGAGACAAGGTTTTTTCATTGACAAGTTCCAGAAACTTGTCCGGCCCCTGTCTCCTGATGAACTCATCGGGGTCCTTCCCGTTTGGGATACTGACCACCTTTACCCGGCAGCCTACATCATCAAGCAGCTGCCAACCCTTCATGGTAGCTTTGACGCCGGCGGCATCCGCATCATACGCCATAACTGCCTCCCGGGTATACCGCAACAGCAGCTTGCCCTGTTCTTTCGTAAAGGCCGTACCAAGGGAGGCAACTACATTGGTAATCCCGGCCTGGTGGCACGTGATGACATCCAGGTACCCTTCGACAATAATAACGCGGTCAAGCTGCCGGATGCTGTCTGCCGCCTTGTCCATACCGTAAAGCAGGTGGCTTTTATTAAAAAGCAACGTTTCAGGTGAATTAAGGTATTTCGGTAGGCTGTCATCCAAAACCCGGCCTCCGAAACCTACAATTTTCCCCTTGACGTTCCCTACAGGAAATATCACCCTGTTGCGAAATCTGTCATAATAACCCGGGGTTCCTTTTGTCCTGGGCAGTACTAACCCCAGTTCTTCAAGTTTGGCCGCAGAAAAGCCTTTTTTGTTTAAGAACTGCAAAAGACCGTCCCAGGAAGGTGGGGCAAATCCGATTTGGAATTTGTCTATCGTCTCAAGGGCAATTCCCCTGTTTTCCAGGTAACTCCTGGCATCTTTGGCCACGTCGTGTTTTTTGAGCACATACTGGAAAAAATCCTTGGCCAGCTCGTTGACCTTATAGGCCTGCTCAACTTCTTTCAACCTGGCGCTTTCTTCAGGGTTGTCTTCTTCCGGTATTGTAATTCCCGCTCTTTGGGCCAAAACCCTGGCTGCTTCCGGAAAATTCAGATTTTCCCTTTTCATGATGAAAGAGAATACATTGCCTCCTTCACCACAACCAAAACAGCGAAAAATTTGTTTTTCCTGGCTAACCATAAAGGAAGGTGTCTTTTCATTATGAAAAGGGCACAGCCCAACAAAATTCCTACCCTGTTTATTTAACCTTACATAATCCGAGATAACGCCAACTATTTCATTGGAGATCCGGATTTCATCAATAATTTCATCCGGAAGATATCCGCCCAAGCCCATCACCCTTTACTCCGGAACATATGATAAGACTTTCGCCAAAATTCCTTGTTATCCTTCCACGGGCTCTAACCCTTTTTGGACAATCCCGGACCGACCTGATTAATTACCGCCAACTAATTTTCTCAAGGCCTTCTCAAACCTTTGCCTGTCAGCCAAACTCAATGCTTTAGGCCCCTTGGTTCTACCCCCTCCTCTGCGGATTTTGGCATCAATGTGCCTCTGCAGCAGTAACCTGTCTATATTCTTAACTGTAAAAACAAACCCCCTCGGTGATAAAGGTATGGCATTTTTGGCCAACACCAGCGAAGCGAGCCCATAATCACCGGTAATCACAATATCACCTGCTGTTAAATTATTTAAGACGGCAATATCAGCCGCCTGGGGTACGTTATCCACTGCAATGACTCTTATCCCGGCCCCCTCACAGTTCATCTGGTGGGAAATACTGGCTACCAGTACAACTTCAGCTGCAGTATCATCAGCCACTTCAAAAATTATGTCTTTGACTGGGCAAGAATCAGCATCAACTAATATTTTAAAAGTTGTTCTACTACTATTCGATGTCACAAAATATTTTCCTTCCCTCTGACGACAATTTTTTTAATATTTTGGAAAATATCGGCCTATAGCTATTAATTGGCGTCAACCCACCTGTTTTTAAGGTCAAAACAAGTTATATTATATCCAAATCTTAACAATTTATGCCAATTAATCTAACCACGGTTTTGGCAGGAAGTTTTCGGAGTAAACTTGGAGCGCATACCGGTCAGTCATCCCCGCGACGTAATCGCACACTGCTCTGGCCAGTTCACCTTCAGATTCCCTGGCCACAAGTTCGTGGGGAAGCAATTGAGGATTTTCCATAAAATAATTGAACAGCCTCTGTAAGGCGTTCTTGGCCTTTAACTCTTCTGTTTTGGCTTCCGAACCTATATAAACGTTAGCAAAAAGAAACTTCCTCATTTGATTCATAGCTTCCCAGACTTCCTGACTCATCCGAATGTCGGGGCTGTCCCAACTTGAACTGATCATGTCCATAACCATGGTATTAATTCTGACCTTGTGCCGGTCCCCCAGGACATTAGTGCATTCCGCGGGCAGGTCTTCCTCCCTGAGGATTCCCCCACGCATGGCGTCATCAATATCGTGGTTAATGTAGGCTATCCGGTCCGCAATCTTTACAATGCGGCCTTCCAGAGATTCAGGATCCAGCTTGCCGGTGTGGTTAAGTATTCCGTCTCTTACCTCCCAGGTAAGGTTCATGGGTTCAAGTATTTCTACCACTCGAAGGCTCTGCTCATTATGTTTAAAAGTCAGGTTATATTTACTTAGGATTTCGTTTAAAACTTCCTCTCCGGCATGTCCGAAGGGTGTGTGGCCGAGATCATGGCCAAGCGCTATAGCCTCTGTCAAATCCTCGTTCAGGCGTAAAGCCTTGGCAATCGTGCGGGCTATTTGGGCTACTTCCAGGGTATGGGTGAGCCTTGTCCGGTAATGATCACCCGATGGTGCGATAAAAACCTGAGTCTTTTGCTTAAGCCGGCGAAAGCTCTTGGAATGAATAATTCTGTCTCGGTCACGCTGAAAAGCCGTCCTTACCAGGCACGGTTCTTCAAAAAACTCCCGCCCCTTCGACTTGGAACTTAGAGTAGCAAACGGCGATAATTGCTCTTCCTCAAGCTTTTCTGTTCTTAATCTAATTTGCATAGACACTACCTACCTTCTGCGCAGTTCCATCGTTCCCCCGGCCAATTCCGCTACCCGGCGCCCCATCACAGCAGCCCTAAATAAACCTGACTTGTCATCCGAGGCAGGTTTTTGGGCACAGGCTCCCTGGTGCCCTGCATCGTCGGCAATGTACCCGTCACCTATTACAGTCATCCCGTGGACAAGCATTATGTCATGAATAGCCTTAACTGTGGTCTCCTGTCCCCCGTAACGGGATGACCCCACTGATACGGCTCCGCCGACCACGTTGATAAGAGCCTTTTCTTTACGGAGCACCCTTGATTTATCCCAGAAAGCCTTTAGTTGGGCGGAAACTGTACCGAAATACACCGGACTCCCCATAATAATGCCATCAGCCTTCCTTAAGAGGTCAAATGCTTCCCCAAGGTTGTTCCCTTTGGCACAGGCCCCTTCACAAACAGGTGAACAGTTAGTGCAAAAAGGATGAGCCAGACCTTTCAGGGCATCGGCAACATGCAATAACCTGGTTTCCGCTCCTGCTTCAGTGCATGACTGAAGCGCAGTATGCAAAAGATTTACAGTATTTCCTTCTCTTTGGGGACTGCCGTTCAAACCCAGTATAAACACGATTACCACCTCACACAATAAACAGATAGTTTATATATTATTCTCGTTTGTTAAAAATGTTCCTGCAAAATAAAAGAACCCAAGCAGCTATATTCCGGACCGCTGCCGGTTAACCGGCTCCACTTGACCCTAACAGGCCATGAAACAAATTCTTTTTGAATATCAGACAGGTCCCTCTTTACGTGTTCAGGCAGGTCCAGTGCTATAAAACAACGATAGGTATCCATCTTCGTCCTCCCAAACATAGATATAATTTAACAGGCAAATGTTTCAAAAATTTTGACAAATATAGAGGAAAAACACTAGTAATGTCGAAGAATTATTTAAAACTATAAGAATCTATATTCACGTCCCAGGTTATCGCCGTTAAGAATGATTCTATTGGGCTTTGACAGACATTGTGAACTCGTTCAGCTAAAGCTGAACATCGAAACTTCAGTGGGGGACTCTACCCCCACTGAAGCAGAAAAGTGGAAACTCCACCTAATAGAAGGTGGAGTCTTGGAATTGGGATAAACAGGAGGTATATTGTTATGAACAATGCCGGTATCGTTCTGAAAGTATCCCCGGAGGAATACCGCTTTCTTCTGTCCATGCGCAACGCTTTTATATCTGTTCATTCCCTCAGAGAAGCCCTTAAAAACGCCTTTAGCGGAAACGTCAGCTACGGCGCAGTGGTAGAAGATTTGTTGGAACAAACATGGTAGATAACTTACGCCAAATAGTCCCCCCCTTTGACCAGGGGGGGACTATTATTTTACCGTATTATTCAATTTTTTCAAGGATAATTCTATGGCTAACCAGAGCCATTTCCTTTATTCTTGCTTTAACTATTTTTTGTTGCCCAAAGATGTTTTCCAACAAAACAGTGTCTTCATTGGGGACTATTTTGTCTACACTCTCCAGGAGCAGTTCCTCAGCTCCGTTTTTAAAAATATACACATTTGCCTCACACATTTTAGTCACCTCCTGCTGCCCGCCTGAAAATTTCCAATCTGGGCTAAAATTAGTGTTTATGATGGTGGTAATGGCTGTGCCCATGACCGTCTTCCCCGGTATGGCGGTGTTCATGATAATGTTCTCCGATAAGGTTCACCCTGATCAGTAACTCCCTGTCGCGCAATATTGTTTCCGAGTTACCCTCAGCTGCAATGACATGTTCCTCGTTTAACACTATTACCCGGTCTGCAATATCCTTTACAATATCTAAATTATGGGTAGCTGTTATGATAGTCTTGCCGGCCTGATGCAGCTTAATAAGAACTTCTACCAGCCACATCTGGGTTCTGGGGTCAAGACCGTTGGTGGGTTCATCTAAAACGAGCACTTCCGGGTTGATGGCTAAAACCGAGGCAATAGCAACCTTCTTCTTCTCCCCGCCGCTAAGTTTATAGGGTGGGCGATCCTTCAATGACTGCAGGCCAAGGGCTTCAATGATACTGTTTACCCTCGCCTCTACCCCACCCTTAGGTAAATCGAGCTGTAGAGGTCCAAAGGCAATCTCCTCCCATACATTGGGGGAAAATAGCTGGGCATCAGAGTTTTGGAAAATAAAGCCCACCCTTTGCCTGAAATCCCTGGAAAACTGCCGGTCGTTGAGGTTCTCTTCGGAAAGGTCACATCCGAAGGCCTTTACTGTCCCGGCAGTGGGAAAAATTAACCCGTCCAGGATTTTCTGCAGGGTTGATTTCCCGGAACCGTTGGCCCCAAGAATAACGATCTGTTCACCCCGGTGCACTTTAAGGTTTATGTTTTTTAATACCGGCGGTTCATTCAGGTAACTGTAACTCACATCATTCAATTCAAAAACAATTTCTGTGGGTTCTAAAACCCCGGTGTTATCTGCCAAGTATCAGGTCACCTCCCAGGAAGATAATGCCTATTATTAGTATCATTATTGCCCAGACAATATCCTGAACCGCAATCCTGAATCTGTCCGTCACCTTTGCCTCTCCTGTATAACCCCTGGAAATCATAGCTTCATGTATCTCTTCACTAAGGAAATAAGCTTTACCGAAAACATTGCCTATCCCAACAGATACAAATCTTCTACTCTCCTTCCCGGTACCTTCACCAATGCTTCGGCTCTTACGGGCAGTAAACATATCTGTTATAACAGTAAGCAATAAAAAAATGTAGCGGTAAGTCATTTCCAAAACCATCACAAAGATCTTCGGGATGAAAAACACCCGCAAAGCCTTTAATAATTCCCCCCACCTGCTCGTGATAGTCAATAAAACCGCAAGGGACACGGAAACTCCCACTCTAAGAATAATCAGCCCAGCCCCGGCTAAACCCTGTTTGGTGACAGAAATGACCTCTGGTAGACGGATAAAACCCAGTTTTACCGGGTGACTGAAACTTATAATATTTATTAGCGGGTCACCGGGACGAATAAAATTGAAAATAGATGGCAGCACTACAATACCGGTAAAAAAGGGGATGAAAAGCCAAACCCTTTTAATAAAAAACATCAGCGGTACCCGGGAAAAATGAGCAAGCATCAGGATAAACAAATATAGTCCCACTAGAGTAGGAATGTGTCTAACCAAGGCGGTAACAGCCAAAAGATATGCAACGGTGACAAGCTTAAACCGCGGGTCAACATTCTGCAGCATCCCCCGGGAGGTGGCTAACTGCTCTGAGAAAACTGATTCTTTGAGCACTTCAGCCACATCGTTAATGGTTTTTTCAAGAAAACCCGTCTTTTTCCTTATCCCAATACACCCGCACCGGCAAAGGCCCGCTTGTTTGTTTTCCAAGAGCCAGCCAGGAATGTTTTTATCGTATCCCACTGGTTTTTTCCCCTTTAGCCTGGAATTTATTGAAAAGGTAAACCGTAATGAATATCAAGCCTAGCCCGGCGACAGCGGACACAATATAACCTGCAGCAGAGTGAAATAATGTCTTATCCCAACCGGAAATACTATACCCCGGCAAGACATTAAATCTTGAACCGGTTGCTTCGGAAATTCCCTTGGGAATATATCCAATAAGTTTTTTAAGTTCCCCCGGTGACCATTCTCCCCAAGCTGTCCCGGAGGCCAACAGGCCAAGGGGTGACAAAATCACCAGGGCGATAACACCGGCCCAAATTTTTTTCAGACGAATTTGGGCCCGGTCAATCGGTCCTCCTGCCAGCCCTTTACCTGGCGGGTACAGGGACAGCATAGGTTGGTTGGCCCTTTGGAAATACATTATTACCATTGCCGTCACAATAGCCTCCACCGGGCCGCCCACCAGAAGATGGGCAAACGACACGGCAGGCACGGTTTGGGCCAGGGAATAAGGGAAAAATAGGGCTTTCCCATCTGCGGTGTGAAAGAGCAAAGGCTGGATCCCCAATTCCACTGCTGTCAGCAGGGCTGCAATGTTCAACCCGACAAATCCGGCAAGAGCGCCTCCGATCCACCTGCGGGGAGAGGTCAATGCCGACCGGCCGCTAATCAACTTATACAAATAGTACGAGACAAAAGGCATGGCAAAAGCCATATTAAAACTGTTGGCCCCAATTGCCGTTAACCCGCCGTCCCCAAAGAAAAGAGCCTGGAGGACAAGGGCAATGGTTATACCGATCGCCGCTGCCCACGGCCCCAAAATAATCGCTATTAATGCACCGCCAACCGGGTGAAGGGTAGTACCGTTAGGCAGGGGTATATTAAACATCATAATAACAAAGGCAAAGGCAGCTCCTAAAGACAGCAGGGGAACCTGCCTGATTTTTAAACTTCGGGATGTCTTCAAAGCAGAGGCTATCCAAACCGGGACCATACTAAGCCCTAAGGTTCCTACTGTTTGGGGGCTTAAGAAACCGTCAGGTATATGCATCACTACACCTCCAATGAGTATAAGGCAACTTTTTTCCATAAAAAACAAAAAACCACAATACGGGAATGCTTCAGCAAACCTCCCGACCTTCGTGGCCATGGTTAATTGTTTTTAATTTGTTATGAGAAAGGATTTCGCCGCCAGGGCACCGCAGCTCATGTCTTCGGCATGACTAAAATGGCTTCTGCCATCGATATTATTATTATACTAGACAGACTGCTCCATATCAACAACAAAAAACATGTATTTTGTTCCGGGCGCGATATTATTTCAGGTAAACCTCAAAAAAAGGTCTGGTAGAAAGGTTCTACCAGATTAGAGAATGGGTTTAACTGGAAACCTTCCCTTTCAGGAAGGAGATTGGCAACAAATAACCCCCACTACGACAGTGGGGGTATAGTTCACTCATACACCGCACCTTTCCTCCGAAGGCCGTAATGTGGTCATACAGGCAGGTCTCCTGACTCGTGTAACATCATGCTCTACACCTTCCCCGGGTGTTGCCGAGTAGCCTAAGTAAAGCACTCACACTTACAGTGGCGGGACCGTCCAGGTTTTACACCTGATTCCCTATTATCCCAAAAGGGGCACCTGTATTAGTTGTTCAGTTTTAATTAAATTTATTTTAACACATTGTATCCGGCATGTCCAGACAGTAATTGGTCCATTTTACCCTACTCTTTGGCAGAAGAAATGTTGTCGCAATAGGTCGCCCAGTTGTCAACAGAATCGGTTTCTATCATCGTGACATGGGTATAACGTATCTCCGGGAACCTCTTCTCTATTTCCAGCTTAATGTTCAGGTTGATATCGTCTACCTCTGCCAGAGTAAGGTCCTTGTTTCCCTCCACAATAATATTTAATAGGTAGGCGGAGGGGCCGACCCGCATGGACTTAATCCTGTGGACATCCCTTACTTCGGGGAGGGTTTTCACAAAATCGCCCACTTCACACACCAGTTTAGGGTCAGCAGCCTCACCGGTGATGCTGTCCATGTTTTCTTTAGCCGTATAAAACCCAATCACCAGCAGCATTATACCGATAATTATGGAAGCTATCCCGTCATACAGGCTGTTTTCCGTGGCTGACGATATCAACAAGGCCGAGCCTGCTACGACCAAACCAAACAAAGCGGCAGAGTCTTCGAAAAAAATAAATCTCGTTGTAGGGGCGGCTGTTGCCAACCGTTTTAAGGATTCCGGCAAAACCCGGAAACCGCTAACCTGATGCCCACAATCATGACATATGCCAACTAAAGCGGAATATAAGCTGAACATTTCAAACACAATGCTGGCTGCAATAATGGCGATGTTTAGGGGTATATGTTCCAGATGTTCTGGATGTAGAATTTTGTTTATTCCACCGTATATTGAAAAAGCTCCTCCTATTGACAGCATAGCCAGGGCAGCAACAAATGACCAGAAGAAGGATGTCTTTCCATAACCAAACTGAAACCTGGCGTCTGGGGCTTTATCAGACTGCCTGACGCCGGCCAATAAAAAAAGACCGTTAGAAGCGTCGGCCAATGAATGTTTAAACTCCGCCAGCATTGAAGCGGAACCGCTAAGCAGTGCCCCCGCCAGCTTCATGGCTGCAATCGCCGCGTTTGCCACCAACGCCGTTTTTATAGCTCTTTCTCCACCCTTGGACATTCTCCCAAAACTCCCTTAATAGTTTTAAAATACTTAGTTAATTATAATCATTTACGTTATTTTTAGCAAGTTCAATACCCCAATTAATACGGCATTATATTAAAACTAGCCTTTTTATAAAGAATCAGCCAAATAGTGAATAAAAGGATTTTGTTGGTCGGAGAAATCATTCATGATAACTTCATCTCAAATGACTGAAAGAAGTAAAATTGTCCTAAAGGAAATTAACTCCTTGGCTGCCATTTTCCAACAGAATGCCGCAGCAACGGAGGAAGTGGCTGCTTCCACGCAGGAAATGAATGCTGCAACAGAGGAAGTGTTAGCTTCCACAGACGCCATGGCAGGGATGGCCGAAGAGCTGAAATCCCTGGTAAACCAGTTTAGACTATAATTCCCCTTCACCACCCTCGGAAGCAAAAGATTGCAGGTGAACCTCAAGAATACATGCCAGGTTTTTCAGGCCTGGCATGTCGGTGGTCTGTTTGATGGCAAAGGAAGAGGCAGGTGTGTTCCTCCAAAACGGCGTTGTTGCTCGCTCGGAGGAATACCCCTGCCTTCTTCCGTCCTATTTTGTGCTGACGCTGCTTTCTCCCCCGGCAGCAGCCTGAGCTGCAGCCAGCCGGGCAATGGGTACGCGGTATGGTGAACAGCTTACATAGTCCATACCTATCTTATGGCAGAAGCCAATGGAAGTCGGCTCCCCACCATGCTCCCCGCAGATACCTACCGACAGCTTGGGATTTGCCTGACGGCCTAAATCGGAACCCATCTTTACCAGTTTACCTACACCGCCCTGGTCAAGAACCACAAAGGGGTTGTCAGCCAGAATCTTTTTATTAATATAGTCTTGCAGGAACTTTCCTTCCGCATCGTCCCGGCTGAAGCCAAGGGTCGTCTGAGTCAGGTCATTGGTTCCAAAGGAGAAGAAGTCGGCATGAGCGGCGATTTCGTCTGCAGTAACGCAGGCCCTTGGAAGTTCTATCATAGTACCTACGTGGATGTCATATTTGACGTTCTGCTCTGTCTGAACGGTCTTGGCAATTTCAACGGCCTGGTCACGCAGCATTTTAAGTTCTTTTTCATGGATAACCAGGGGAATCATGACCTCCGGCTGGGCATCCACACCTTCTTTAATAAGCTGGGCCGTAGCCTGGTAAATAGCCCTCACCTGCATAGCGTAAATCTCCGGCCAGGTTACAGCCAACCGGCACCCCCTGTGCCCAAGCATGGGGTTGAACTCGTGAAGCTGCCTGACCTTGCGAAGGAGTTCTTCTTTTTCCTTTAATATATTCTTGTCGCCTTTGGTGCATTTAAGCTCCGTTATTTCTACCACCAGTTCTTCCTGGTTTGGCAGGAACTCGTGCAGCGGGGGGTCGAGAAGGCGAATATATACCGGGAACCCTTCCATTGCCTTCAAAATACCATAGAAATCACTTTGCTGCATCGGCAGCAGCTTATCCAGTGCTGCTTCCCTGTCTTCGGTGGTCTCAGCCAGAATCATTTCCTGTACGATGGGAAGCCTCTCCTGGGCCATAAACATGTGCTCTGTGCGGCATAGTCCGATGCCGGCGGCCCCGAATTCGCGGGCTTTCACGGCATCGGCTGGAGTATCTGCATTGGCCCTTACGGCCATCGTCCGAATTTCGTCAGCCAACCCAAGCAGGCTCTGGAATTCAGCCGAAAGCTTGGGGTCAATCATCGACACCTGACCCAAGATTACCTGCCCTGTGGCACCGTCAACGGAGACTATGTCCCCTTCTTTAACAACAAGGTTATCAACTGCGAAAATCTTTGCTTCGTAATCAATTTTTATGGCTTCACAGCCGCAGACACAAGGCTTGCCCATGCCCCTCGCAACTACCGCGGCGTGACTGGTCATGCCTCCACGGCTTGTCAGAATGCCCTGGGCGGCCACAATACCGTGAATATCATCCGGAGTGGTCTCAGTTCTGACAAGAAGCACCTTTTCCCCGGCCTGACCAAGCTTCTCGGCTTCGTCAGCATTGAAAACAACTCTGCCGCTGGCAGCACCCGGCGATGCCGGAAGTCCCTTGGCAATGACGTTAAATTTGGCTGATGGGTCGATTCTTCGGTGTAATAACTGGTCAAGGGTACCTGCTTCCACGCGGAGGATAGCCTCTTTCTTGTCAATCAGGCCCTCTCCGACCATGTCTACGGCAATCTTGATAGCGGCACTGGCAGTCCTTTTTCCGTGGCGGGTCTGGAGTATGTAAAGTTTGCCTTTTTCTACGGTAAACTCGATATCCTGCATGTTTTTATAGTGCTGCTCCAAAAGGTTGCAGATATCAGCAAACTGGCGGTAAATAGCGGGCATTTCTTCCTGAAGCTTGGCAATAGGCTGGGGTGTCCTGATACCGGCCACAACATCCTCACCCTGGGCATTTATCAGGTACTCGCCGTAAAGCACGTTTTCCCCGGTGGACGGGTTGCGCGTGAAGGCAACCCCTGTGCCACAGTCGTCGCCCATATTACCGAATACCATGGACTGGATGTTAACAGCAGTCCCCAGGTCGTCAGGAATCTGGTTCAGGCGGCGGTATACGATAGCCCTCTGGTTGTTCCAGGAACCGAATACAGCCTGCACTGCCAGAAGCAGCTGCTCCATGGGGTCGGTGGGAAAGCCCATGCCGGTTTCGCGCTTGACCACGTTTTTGAAGGCTTCTACAACTTCCTTCAGGTCTCCGGCATCAAGCTCGGTATCATAGTGAACACCGCGTTTGGCCTTCTGGGCGTCCAAAACGCTTTCAAATTTATGGTGCTCCAGGCTGAGCACTACCCCGCTAAACATTTGAATAAAGCGGCGGTAGCAATCTAAAACGAACCGTTCGTTATTCGTGGCTTTAATTACAGCTTGGCAGGTCTGGTCATTAAGACCCAGGTTGAGGATAGTATCCATCATACCTGGCATGGAAAACTTGGCACCGGAACGGATGGAAAGCAGCAGCGGGTTTTCCGTGTCACCGAATTTCTTCCCTATTTTCTTTTCCAGGATAGCCATCTTTTCCTTGATTTCTTCGGTTAAACCTTCTGGCATCTTACTCCCTTGGGCATAGAAATCATTACATGCCTCGGTGGTTATTGTGACGCCCTGGGGTACGGGTAGACCAATATTGGTCATTTCGGCCAGGTTTGCCCCTTTACCCCCTAATAATCCTTTCATCTCCGCATTGCCTTCTTCGAACAGGTACACATATTTCTTTGCCATTATCCATCCCCTCCATATAATGAAAAATATTTTATTGTAAATTGTGTCTTATGATTTCCAGAACCTTGCTAGCTGTTTCTTCGACAGCCTTATTAGACACATCGATAATTGGGCAACCAACTTTCCGCATTATCCCCTCTGCGTAATCCAACTCAATGAGGATACGCTCAAGGCTAGCGTAATCGGCGCCTGATTTAAGACCAAGCGTCCTCAACCGCTCCTGTCTGATTTCATTAAGCAGTTCGGGTTTAATGGTTAACCCAATGACTCTGTTCTTAGATAGATTAAAAACCTCTTCGGGAGGCGCTACTTCGGGCACCAGCGGAACATTGGCCGCTTTTATACTCTTATGGGCCAGATACATGCAAAGAGGAGTTTTGGAAGTTCGCGAAACCCCTATTATGACCACATCGGCCCTGATAATACCCCGGGGGTCTTTGCCGTCATCGAATTTAACGGCAAAATCGATGGCTTCCACTTTTCTGAAATAATTCTTATCCAGCTTGTGCAGTAAACCGGCCTTCATTTTCGGAATCTTGCCCGATACATTAGCAAGGGCATTCATCATCGGCCCCAAAATGTCCACGATGGGGACGCCGTGAGTCTTCGCTTCCTTGACCAACGTTTCTCTTAACTCCGGAAGCACGATGGTGTATGCTATTACCCCAGGAACTTCCCTGGCTTCATTTACTATCTCCAAAATATGGCCCTGGTTTTTGACATAAGCTATTCGCCTAATATCTATAAAACCGGAATTAAACTGGCTGACAGCCGCTCTAACCACAAAATCCGCAGTTTCTCCGACAGAGTCAGATACCACAAAAACTACCGGTTGTTGTTCATGCTCAGTTGTTATCCCTGTCACCTCCTTTATTTGCCACTGCCCAGTTCAACGAACACCCTGGTAACAGTTGTTTTTGTAATCCGGCCAACTACTTCCAGTTCCTCTTCCCCGTTCTTGCCTTCCACAACCCTTACAACTGGCAGTGCATCCACTTCCCTGGTGGACAGTTTCTGCGCTGCCAGGAAGACAGGTTCTTCGGGGGTGGTGGTAATAAGGTTTGGCATCCGGGTCATCACGACCCCAATGGGCATTTTATAAATATCAGAACCACCCATAGCTATTTTCAGAAGGTCTTTTCTGGATATAACGCCATCCAGATAACCCCCCTCCTTGACCACAAACAAGGTCCCCACGTCTTCCAAAAACATAGTCACCACGGCGTCATATACGGTGGCATTATTGCGGATAACCGCCGGTACCGATTTTACATCACCGACTTTTATCCCCCGAATAGCTTTGGCAGTGAGGTTGGCCGGGGTTTTTCCGGAATAGAAATACCCAACCCGTGGCCTGGCTTCCAATATTCCGGTCATCGTCAGCAATGTAAGATCAGGGCGTAAAGTAGCCCTGATCAGGGATAGCTTTTCAGCAATTTGTCTACCGGTAATGGGGCCTTCCCGCTTAACTATTTCAACAATGTGAACCTGTCGTTTGGTAAGTTCCACGGCACCCACCATCCTCCCAAAGACAATGTGTTATACTAAATTTGAGAATACCTTTATTAATATACTATATTTATCCCTGATGTCCTCCTTTTATGTTGAAATATTCTACTATTTGTTACACAAATGTAAGTACCTATCCGACAATTTTGGTTAGGTCTGCGACGGGTCGGGTGAGGTCTGCGATGTTCCTGAGCAGGGCGAGCCGGTTAGTTTTGACTTTTTCGTCGTCAACCATAACCATGACTTTCTCAAAAAAGCTGTCAATGTACTGCTGCAGGAGAGCAAATCTCTGAAGGAACTGCCTGTACTGCCCTTCATTCAGGTAAATCTGCATTTCGTCCTTCGCCTTAATAAATTCGTTGAACAGGTTCCCTTCAACTTCCTCGGCAAACAACTGCGGGTCAATGTCATCATGGATGGCATTCTTGGCCAGGTTTGCTACCCTGGTATAAGCCGTCAACAGTTTGCTGAAAATATCTTGGTTGCGTAGATTGGCCAGCGCCTCGACCCTTAAAAGGGTATCATTAAACCTGTCATACCCCGAAGCTAGCACAGCATCAACAACATCGTAGCTAAAACCCTTGTCTGTAAATATATTTTTCAGGCGCTGTTGGAAGAAATCCTGGACCTCGCCCTTGGTTTCCTCCGAAGAAAGCTTAGCCTTAATCTTGCCTGTGTAATTCCGGTAAGCCTCCTCTATGAGCCCGGCGAGGGGAAAATTTAGCTTGGCGTCAAGGGCTGTATAACAAATCCCCAAAGCCTGGCGTCTCAGGGCATACGGATCCTGAGAACCTGTCGGCTGAATACCTGCGGCAAAACAGCCGACAATAGAATCAATCTTGTCCGCAATACTAATCATCCGTCCTGCTACTGTTTCCGGCAGGACATCCCCCGAAAAACGCGGCAGGTAATGCTCAAAAATCGCGTCTGCCACGGCTTTTTTCTCGCCGCCGCGAAGGGCATATTCCTTGCCCATAATCCCCTGCAGTTCGGGGAACTCGTAAACCATGTTTGTCACCAGGTCGGCCTTACTTAGGTAAGCCGCCTGTTTTATGTCATCCAGGGTTTCACTGTCTTTGACCTCGGTTTCACCGGCCAGGTATTTGGCCAGGACGACAATTCGCTCAACTTTTTCGTAAACAGTACCGAGACTTTCATGGAAAACAATTTTCTTCAGCCTTTCAACATTGTCCTGGAGAGATACCTTCAAGTCTTCTTCGAAAAAGAATTCCGCGTCTGCCAAACGGGCTCTAAGGACCTTTTCATTCCCTACTCTGACAATGTCTAGAAATGCCTCGGTTCCGTTCCTTAACGTAATAAACTTGGCCAGCAGCTTGCCCCCGGGGCCGACTACCGGGAAATACCTCTGATGCTCCCTCATGGGGGTGATAAGGACCTCTCTGGGCAGGCGCAGATAGGCTTCCGAAAAGGAGCCGCAAAGTGCCGTCGGGTATTCCAGCAGCTGAGTTACTTCCTCCAGAAGCTCATCATCTGGGACAACCTCACCGCCTTCCCGGGCCGCAAGCGAGGTTACCTGATTCCAGATTAAGTTTTTCCTTTCAATATGGTTGACAATTACGTGCTCGTCTCTTAATCTGTCAAAGTACTCACTGGCATTGTCGATACTAACCGGTCCCTTTGATAAAAACCGGTGACCGTAGGTAATCCGGCCGGAGGGAAGCCCGTCCATTTCAAAGGGAATGACTTCACTTCCAAAAAGGCTTAATAACCACCTGATGGGGCGTGCGAAACGCATTTCCTTGTCGCCCCATCGCATGGGTTTGGGAAAGGACAGCCCGCTAATAATACCTGTACAAAAACCGGGTAAAAGCTGAATGATCTCATTACCGGTCTGTTTTTTAACCGCAAAAACATATTCACCGTTCGGCGTTTCCTTTACGATGAGGTCACTGACACCAACACCCTGACCCCTGGCAAAACCCTCCGCTGCCTTGGTCGGATTACCGTCGGCATCAAAGGCGGCCTTCCTTGCCGGACCTTTGACTTCCTCACTGAATTCTTCCTGATTTTCAGCCAAACCGGTTATATAAACAACCAGACGTCGGGGTGTCCCGTAGGCGGCAACCCCTTCACCGGGGAGGCGGTTGTCCCTCAGCCAACTATGAACCAGTTCCTCCAGTTGGGATATGGCCGGGCCCATAAAACGGGCAGGTATTTCTTCAGTACCGATTTCCAGTACAAAGTCCTTAGCCATTTACCACACCTCCTTTGGCGAGAAGGGGATAGCCCATCTTTTCCCGCTGATCCACATAGGCCTGGGCACACAACCGGGCCATATTGCGTACACGGGCGATGTACCCCTGTCGTTCCGTCACACTGATGGCCCCCCGGGCATCCAGGAGGTTGAAAGTGTGGGAGCATTTAAGGACATAATCGTAAGCTGGCAGCACAAAATCGTTTTCAATTACTCTGAGGGCCTCTTTTTCAAACATGCTAAACATCGAAAAGAGCATGTCAGTATCTGCTATCTCAAAATTGTAATGGGAGTGTTCCACTTCGCCCCTGTGGTGGACATCACCGTATGAAATATTGTTGACCCAGGTAATATCAAAAACACTGTCCACCTTCTGGATAAACATTGCCAGCCGTTCCAGGCCGTAAGTAATTTCCGCGCAAACCGGCTTGCAGTCAATTCCGCCGCATTGCTGGAAATATGTAAACTGGGTTATTTCCATCCCGTCAAGCCAGACTTCCCAGCCCAGTCCCCAGGCACCGAGGGTGGGGGACTCCCAATTGTCCTCCACAAACCTGATATCATGCTGGTCATGGTCAACTCCTATTGCTTTGAGACTGTCAAGATAGATTTCCAGCACATTATCGGGATTTGGTTTTAGGATAACCTGATACTGGTAGTAATGCTGTAATCTGTTTGGGTTCTCCCCGTACCTCCCGTCAGTAGGCCTCCGGGAGGGCTCGACATATGCCACTTTCCACGGTTCGGGTCCGAGGGCCCGTAAGAATGTAGCCGGGTTCATCGTTCCCGCCCCCTTTTCAACATCGTAGGGCTGTTGAACAATACAGCCCCTGGCTGCCCAAAACTTGTCCAGAGTCATAATAATCTCCTGAAAATTCATTCCACCTATTTACCTCCTCTGTGGTAGGCAAGCCGGTATCATTTATCGGCAGCCTGTATATCATAAGTAAACATAAAAACCTCTCGTCCCAGGCCTAGGCCCAGGGACGAGAGGTTGTCTCCCGCGGTTCCACCCTGATTGACCGGTCGCCCGGCCCTCTTCATTGTGCAGGTTTTACTGGCCGGTGAACCGGTTTTCCTCCCACAGCTCCGGAGTGCCCAAAATCCGCCTTAGCTGCCGGTTTGCACCAAACACCGGCTCTCTGAGTAACCAGATACAGACCTTTTTCTCCATCACAGCCTTTATATGCAGTTATTAAATACTTTATCAAAATTGCCTTCAAAAGTCAACCTTTCCGTCTTTATTCTCTCCGTTCTTCTCTGTGCCTGTCAAGGGAAATAACCTTGGTCTCCCCGTCCGGTTTTTCTATTTCCAGGGATACCTTTTTGGCTATGGCTGCTACCGTTCCGATGCCGGCGGCAACTGCCAGTTCTGTGCTGGCAAGAGCCGCAACAATCCCCAGCACCCCTACCGTGGCCGGGAACTCTACGATGGTTTTTTCGCCACGCTTGAGTTTGATTTTTGTCCGGTTACCCTTGTTGAAATAGGTTTTAACCTGTCCGGCAATTTCCTCGCCGGCTTCGTACAATATGTTACCCCAGCCCTTAGCTTTGTTTTCCTCAGCTTTAACTAATGCTTCAACCAGGTCCCACCCGGAAGCCTCCAGTATCTCTCTGGCTTCCCTGTATGAAATTCCCATTCGTTCACGGACTAGATCTATTTTTTTCAGTTCGTCCTGCACGATTGATACCCCCTCTTTATAAGCTTTTATGTATTATTTCCGGATTTATCATATATTTTGCATTATTGTTAAAGTTTCCAGGAATTCCGCCGATTTGATTTTCCGTTCCAACCTGTGGCCTATGTATGCCTTCATTATCTCCCCGATTTCCCGTTTGGTCTCACCCGTCAGTTTGAGCACCCTCAACCTTTTGATATCCCAGGTTGATAACTGTTTTAGCATATTCAGTGTCCCCAGGGCACAAACCAGGGAATCACCGTCCTGAGGTGCACATGACTTACACAGGCCTCCCCCCATCCGTGAACTAAAGGCTACCTTAGGCCCTTCCAGCAGTCGCCCGCAATGTACACAACCATCCAAATGGGGTCGGTATCCCAACAGGTCCATAATCCTCGTTTCAAAAGCCCTGGTTACCAGTTCGGGATCTTCCACCGCCAGTAGATGCAAACAGACAAGGGTAAGGAAGAATACTTCACCGTGCGGCTCCCCGGATGGGAGAAAACCGTCAAGCAGCTCCGCCAGGTAAGCCCCATATGCCATTCTGTCGAGGTCTTCCCTGAGGGCACCAAAAGACTGTTTCCCCTCACACTGGGTAATTGTATCCAGGTTGCGGCCACGGTAAAGGGCAAACTCCCCATATGTAAACAACTGGATAACTCCCCTCTTTCTACTCTTCTGCTTACGGCAGCCCTTGGCAATAGCCTGTACTTTTCCGTAATCCCTCGTAAAAAGGGTAACAATCCTGTCAGCCTCGTTATAGTCACGGACCCTGATAATTATTCCTTCTGTTTTATAATCTCTCATCATTTTTGCCTCTCCCGGCTAAGTTTTATATGCGAATCGGCTGCCATACTTTGCACCCCGTCTTCAGCCGAAACCTCTTTATAAAGCAAATAAGCACCGATACGTCCGGTGGCTTTGAAAACTTCCCAAAGTGTTTCACTGGTTCTCATGATGCATCATCCTTTCACCTGGGATTTATCTTCTTGGGCACTAATAGTATTCTCCGAAAAAATCCGGGCATATACCGGGAGTTTTTTGCCAGGAAGATACTATGCCTGCCAGCCGGATTCCTGAAGCGATTATGGTAATTCCTGTAGGATGGCTACTCCTGAACTGGTTCCAATTCTGGTAGCGCCTGCCTTAATAAACTCAATCGCCTGGGCCGTAGTACGAATTCCTCCGGCCGCTTTTACACCTATATCAGGACCTACGGTCTGCCGCATTAAAACAATATCCCGGAGGGTTGCCCCACCTGAGCTAAAGCCTGTCGAGGTCTTCACAAAATGGGCCCCGGCTGCCTTCACCGTCCTGCACGCCTGCACTTTCTCGTCATCGGTTAACAGGCAGGCCTCTATAATTACTTTAACTATCACACCTTCGTTAATTTCCCGGACACCTTTGACCACCCCGGCGATGTCATCCCCAACCAGGTCATATCTTCCTTCCTTGATGGCACCTATCCGGATGACCATATCAATTTCCCCGGCTCCCTGGAGAACGGCAAGCCTGGCCTCATGTATTTTGGTCTCCGGGGCACTGGCACCCAGGGGAAAACCTGTTACGGTACAAACCCGGATCCCCGTGTTTTTAAGCTTCTCAGTGGCTAGGGGAACAAACACCGGATTAATGCAAACAGAGGCAAACCTCCATTGTGCCGCCTCCTCGCAAAGTTTCAAAACAGCACCGGCAGCTGCGTCCGGTTTAAGCAGGGTATGGTCAATATAACGGGCCATAGTCCTTTTATCTACCTTCAACTCCCCGTTCTCAAAATCCATGGTTTCCTCCTAGCCCCCATCTACGGCCTTTTTATCCCAATTCCAAGACTCCACCTTCTATAAGGTGGAGTTTCCACTTTTCTGCTTCAGTGGGGGTAGAGTCCCCCCACTGAAGTTTCGATGTTCAGCTTTAGCTGAACGAGTTCACTTAGCCGCGGATACACACGGATATTATCCGCGTCCATCCGTGGCCTTTTTTATTGTTTTAATTTAGGGAAGAATAAACGCACTAGAGTTAATCTTTCAAAATATACCCGAAATCCTTCAGGAAACTGTCCTTATTTCTCCAGTCTTTGCGCACTTTTACCCATAAATCCAAATATACCTTGGACCCGAGCAAATTCTCAATTTCTCTCCTGGCCAATTCCCCGATTTTCTTTAACAGCTGGCCGCTTTTGCCTACAATAATCCCTTTCTGGGACTCTTTTTCGGTAAAAATTACTGCCCTTACATAAACTACATCGCCTTTTCCGGGCCTAAGTTCTTCAATTTCGACTGCTATGGCGTGGGGGATCTCTTCCCTGGTCAGGTGAAGCACTTTTTCCCGAATTGTTTCTTTAATAATTGCCGATTCCGGTTGGTCTGTCTGCATGTCGTCCGGATAGTATTTGGGCCCTTCGGACAACATCCCTGTCAGAGTATCGACCAGAACCTGAACATTTTCCCCTGTTAAAGCCGACACCGGAATAATGTGTGAAAAATCCATGAGCTGGCGGTATTTTTCAATTAGGGGAAGTAAAACACTGTGTTCCACCAAATCGGTCTTGTTGATGACCATTACGACCGGAGTCTTGGTTTGTTTAAGCCGGTCGATTACATACCGGTCTCCCGCTCCGACCTCTTTTTCACCGGCCTCCATCAAAAAAAGAATAACATCCACCTCATGCAAAACATTTTCGGCTACTGTCACCATGTATTCACCCAACTTGTGCTTTGGCTTGTGTATGCCCGGTGTATCTATAAAGATTAACTGGGCCGAAGCGGTCGTTAATACCGCGGTTATTTTGTTCCTGGTTGTCTGCGGTTTGTCTGACATAATGGCCAGTTTCCGCCCAACCATCTGGTTCATCAGGGTTGATTTCCCCACATTGGGCCTACCCACAAGAGCTATAAACCCCGACCTGAATCCATGAAGTTCGCTCACACACCCGCCCCCTTGCCCATGATTTCTGCAGTAAAACCGCCCGGCAGCAGTTCGTCTATAGTATTTATAATATATTCACCCCGGTTATTGGCCTGAATAACAAACACGTCCCTGCCGAACTCGGCAATTACCTGGCGGCATGCCCCACACGGGGAGCAAAACCGGTCGGTATCAGCAAATATCGCTACCGCCCGAATCTGTCTGTTCCCTTCCGACACTGCCTTAAATAATGCCGTTCTCTCCGCACAATTGCTTAGCCCGTACGAGATATTTTCCACATTGCATCCCGAATAAATCTCGCTGTCATTAATGAGCACGGCGGCCCCTACCGGGAAATTGGAATAAGGCGCGTACGCCTGCTCCCTGGCCAGGCGTGCAGCATCTATCAACCTGTTCACTTCACTTTTCGTTAGATTATCTGCCATTCATCCACCTTCTCACACTAATAATATTCCACCTTCGTTTTTTTTGGCACCACTTCAATCCAGGTTTGCCCGGGGTTAAGCTTAAGCACCTCACCGTTTTCACCGTAAAAAATGGTCTGGGCCCGTACATCCCCTTTTGACCAGGTTCCGTTATATGCTTTGCCCCCGGTAAACAAAACAGCCCTGCCGCGGCCTACCATCGAAATATCCCTGCGGCCTTCATTATCTATTATTGTAGTATCTACATACTGGACAATGATATTACTTCCGGTCAGCTGCTCACCGGTAACAGCGTCCCGGTGGGAGATTCCACCTTCATTCCTAAGGTACAGCTTCCGTTGGGCGTTGAACTCCCAATCTACTACACTAACTCTTAAGGGATAATTAATAATCAACTTATCAGCGGTTAAACCGCCTATATTCTCTTCACCCTGGCCTAAAAACGCAAGTTCGGGAAGTTTTACACTTTTTTCGTAACCCCTCTTGGCCCCAACCTTTCTCAGTTTTCTTGTATCTGTATAAAGATTATGCGGAGCCCGGCGTCCCTTGACTCTCCAATATGCCTGGCGGCCAACCCCAAACTCGTCAAGCTGGGCAACCCTTTCCCGGCGGACCATCTCCTTGGCGGCTTCGCTTCCTCCGCAGTACGCGTACATGGCATTGTACTCAAACATTCGCTCTATGTAGTATGGCCTGGCGCTGCGGACCGGGCCCAATTCAGCGACATCAGCGTGCAAATAGACGGCCAGAAACCGGGTAATGGCCCCTTCGGCCAGTATTTCATAAACTACATCGGCTTTATCCAAACCCGACTGGGGCCTGGCGGCGGGGGCATTCTCAATCATAACCGCCAAAGGCCTGCGGCCAATGATGCCTTCAGGCACCATGTCACCGGACAAAGGACATTTCACCCGGTTTTCTTCCGGGTATGACTGCGGGGCCTGAATATTTTCATCTTTGGCCACGCTGCCTTTAGGCCCCAAACCACATCCTGGCAGCACAGCCAGCATAACCGCCAGCATAACCCCACATACTAGTCTGTAATTGATAAACATATTTTCACCACTTCAAAAGTTATTAAAAGCATCCATGTCCCGAAAAGGCCATTAGATGCTTTATAAATCCTACCGGGCAATATTAAGCGCCAAGAGAACCTGTTCCTCCTTTTGTCTCATCAATTGGCGGCTGTCCTCACTGTCATGATCGTATCCCATAAGGTGAAATATGCCATGAGAAGTCAGGTACGCCATCTCCCGGGTAAGGGAATGTCCATATTCTTCGGCCTGGCGCACGGCCGTTTCCATCGATATGATAATGTCCCCCAGGACATTGTCCTCATCACCCTGCAAAGGGGGTTCCTCTCCCGTCGATTCTGCCATGGGGAAGGAAAGGACGTCAGTGGGCCTGTCCATTTTACGGAATTTAAAATTAAGCTCCCTGATATATTCGTCATCCACCAAGGCAATACTTACTTCGGGGTCTTCTTTGCTGCAATCTGTCCCCAAAGCAGTTTGTACCACCAGAGTGAGGGTATCAAGTAGCCTGTTGTCCACTTTCACTTTTTCCTGAAGGTTGTTTACGTATACCGGCATCCCTGGCTTTTCTCCTTTCGATTTCCTTAATCACCGTTTCGGGGTATTCAACCCTCGTATGGAATATCCCTGACAACACCCGCACAAAAGCTAATGCAATGGTATCCAGGTCTTTAAAGGTAAGGTTACATTCATCCAGTTGGCCGTCCTGGAGTTTATCCTTGATTACCCTGCGAACAAGCCCCTCTATCCTACCGGGTGTCGGTTTCTGTAAGGCCCGGACGGCGGCTTCGACAGAATCAGCCATCATTACAAGGGCCGCCTCTTTAGTCTGTGGTTTGGGCCCCTCGTACCTGAAGTCCTCTTCGTTAACTCCTCTTTCGTTTTTCTCGTTATCCAGGGCGCAGTAGAAAAAGAAGCTGACCAGGCTCGTGCCGTGGTGCTGTTCAATAATATCCAGGATAGGCTTCGGCAGTTTTTGTTCGCGGGCCATTTCAGTGCCGTCTTTGGTATGGGAAGTAATAATCAGCGTGCTGAGGTTCGGTGTTATTTTGTCATGGGGATTTTCGGAGGTCAGTTGGTTCTCTATAAAGAAATAAGCCCTCCGCAATTTTCCGATATCGTGATAATAGGAACCTACCCTGACGAGCAGAGAATCACCGCCGACCGCGTCCGCCGCGGCCTCTGCCAGGTTGCCTACAATAATGCTGTGGTGATAGGTGCCTGGGGCTTCCATAAGTAGTCTTTTCAAAAGAGGCTGCCCGGGATTGGCCAGTTCCAGAAGTTTAACCGAAGATGTAATCCCGAAAGCGCTTTCCAGATATGGGAGGACACCGATAGTTAATATCGCGGAAAATATACCGTTTAAAAGGCCAACCACTGCCCCCACGGCAAGGGCCGTGGAGTTTACACCCCTGGTTACCAGTTCCACAGACACTATTGCCAGGATATTGGCCGAACTGATATACACGAGGCCGGCTTTAGCCAAGTCGGAACGCTGACTCAGTTTTGACACACTGTACACCCCAACCACGCCGGATATCAACCCGACGAGGGCAAAACGCAATTCGTTACCGGTGATTACCCCAACCATTCCGCTGAGAACAGCAGTAACCAGTAACGCCAGTTTTGTATCCAGGAGAATAGCCAAGAGCATACTGGCCGCGGCCATAGGAATTAAATATCCCAACATCGCCGACCATTCGGGCTTAATTTCAATGGAAATTACTGTTTTAGCCAGGGACAAGGCAGATATCACAATTAAGGAAATCAGCACAAGATAATTTTCATTTCCGTAAATGTCTTTCCTGTGCTGGAAAAGGTAAATCATCACCACGGTCATCCCTAATCCGACCAGAATTGCTATTCCCAAAACCGCGCTGACAGGCACCGGCGCCTTTAGCAAACCCAGGGCTTCCAGTTTCTGGATGTGGTCAGGGGTGGCAATATCCCCCTCACCTATAATCTTTTCCCCTCTCTGCACGGCCACCCTCACCGGGGCAACCGCTTCCATGGCAGCTTCAATTTTCTTTTCCGTGGCTTCAGAATTGTAAAGGAAGTTAGGCTCCAAATAATTATCAATGAGGGCGCCCATAAATACCTTAGCATCTTTAGGGATACTCAAGGCCGCCACATCTTCTTCCTTAAGGGAAGTTTTTATTTTATCAAGATTCTCTTCGGAAATACCCTTGTTCATTTCTCTGGATACAATTTCCCTTGTTTTTACATCGATGTTCTGAACGGTCGCGCTGTCATATTTGACCAAGCTGATATATACCCCTTCAGGCAGTGAAAAGGGGATATCTTTTTTCAGTTGGTTTACCTTGTCCGGCTGGGCCAATTCAGTATTGCCACTGACAGCTTTGACTTTGTTCATCACTGCGGTTAGGTTTTTTATCACCTGTTCCAGGGCCCCGCTGTTCTCATCATGTACTTTGTTTATGGCTTCTCCCGCTCTGCGCTTGGCTTCAGCGGTTTTAATCCGGTCTTCGAACTCGATCGTTCTGAAAGCCTTTACAGTTTTCGGTGAAGGTTGTCCAGCTTTAATATCAAGCCTTTCGGGTACGAAATTCAAAGAAAGTATCGTAGTTGTGAGGATAAAAAACCCGAACCCGATCATCAGCCGCCTTGTAGTAGTATTTCGCAAAGCCGGAAAAACCTTTTCCCGGAACAAAGCCATGAGCTGTTTTAATATGGGTGCCATTTATGTCACTCCCAATTTAATGTTCCTTATCCTTGCTCGCTTTCTCATAGGCGGTTATTATCCGCTGAACCAACTGATGCCTCATCACATCTTCACCGCCCAGATACTGAAAAGATATCCCTTCGATTCCCAGGAGAGTCTTCTGGGCTTCCAACAGCCCGGAAAACTGGCCCTTGGGCAGATCAACCTGGGTGACATCACCCGTAATAACGGCCTTGGAACCGAATCCCAACCGCGTAAGAAACATCTTCATCTGTTCCGGGGTGGTGTTTTGCGCCTCATCTAATATAATAAATGCGTCGTCGAGGGTTCTTCCCCTCATGTAAGCAAGAGGCGCTATCTCAATAATGTTTTTCTCCAGCAGCTTCTGGGTTTTATCTGTTCCAAGAATGTCGTACAAACTGTCATACAAAGGGCGAAGGTACGGATTAACTTTTTCCTGTAAATCACCGGGCAGGAAACCCAGTTTTTCCCCCGCTTCAACGGCGGGCCTTGTGATAATCAGGCGGTTTATAGTCTTCTCCTTCAGAGCCTTGGCCGCCATAGCCACAGCCAGATAAGTTTTACCGGTCCCGGCAGGACCGATGCCAAAAGCGATATCGTGATTCAGAATGGCTTCAACATACCTCTTCTGCCCGTGGGTTTTCGGCTTAACCAGTTTACCCCGGAAGGTAATAATAACAACATCGGTGGCCAATTCCCTGATTTTCTCTCCGTGGCCGTCCTTGACCAGCTTTATTGTGTACTGAACCTCTCTGGGAGTAACCTGGTTTCCCAGAGCGCTAAGCTCGCTTAATTGGGCAAGAGCCATAGCCGCCTGCTCCACATAGTCCTTCTTTCCGCAAACGACCAGGCTGTCATCCCTGACAACAATATTTACATTAAAGTCCTTTTCTATCAGGTGGAGGTTTTCATCATGATGTCCGAAAACATTGATCGTATCTTTAAGTTCCTCTAGCGGTATTCTTTTTTCGGTTTTAGTAATCAACAGGTCTGTGCCTCCCTGGTTCAACATAAATGTTATAGCTAATTTTCCGGTCTCTTTGGTTACGGGTTTTTCAATGTTTGAAATCTTCCGGCTTAATTGGCTCTACACGTCCGATTTCCTCGAGGGTTTCCAGAATTACTTTAACCCTGATGACACTCCCGCCGCGGTCCTGGATTTCTTCCGAGCTTTCTCTCAAAATCTTGGCATCGGTGGGTACTTTTGACCTGGCAATTGCTAGGGCTTGTTGGCTTGCATTTGATTTTGCCCTAGATACACCTATTATATCACGGTATTTCTCAACTTCATAATAAATCGTTGTAACTATTTCGACAGGAATGCGAATATTCCTCCATTCCGGGGGCTTTTTGACATCCATGCCTGTTACAAAATCGCGGTACGGCGGTGTTTTCGGGCCCTTTAGGATCAGTTCCTTGCCAAAGACCCGAAGCCCCAGCACTTCTGTCTGCCTGCCTGTGCGCTTGGTTCCCATGTCGACAAGGCGCCCTTCACCATAACCGTCATACCAGACTTTGGCCCGCACAATCCCCCTTGCCCTGACAAACTTGATGGGGTCAGGCAAAATGGTATTTTCCGGCTTTTCGCCGCCCTGCTGTTCATCAGGTTTGGGTTCCGGCCTAATAACACCTGTAATCAGAGTGTCACCCTTCTTGACCATATCGCCTTCAATTACTGCCGGTTTCCCGCAAAGAACCAACAATTCTTTAATTAATCCTTCCTTTTCAGCCACCACATTGGCCGGCGAATTGTCAGCAGGGGGAAGGATAACCTTTTCTGCTATCTCAATTACTGCTTTGGTCCCGGTTATTTCTACCCCCACCCAGGATACTTGCGGAATTTCATTTTTGATATACTTTTCAATCCCGTCCTTGTCAAGACCTATCTTGAGGGTGCCCATTGCCAGCCCGGCGTCTTCAGCGACACGAATGACAACCTCCGCGGGAAGATTTTTGTTTCCTTTGACATCAACGAACCATATGAAAGAAGACATCAGGTAGACCAAAAGCACTGACATGATGGCCCCGGCCGGGAGCAGTTTTCTTTTTTTGAGCCGGGCTATACTGAAGGGAAGCCCGCCCTTACCGGTTATCCTAAAACTGCTTTTAGTCCTCCGGGCTATGTGCCGTAAAGCCTTAAAACCATTTAGCCTCAACTTCACTGTCACTCTGTCGGGGTCGACCCATCTCACATCCCAGAGATAGAGCCCCCGGCTTACTGCCATATTTATGAGTTTTTCCAGGCTTTTACCCTCCACGATAAGGGAAACATAACCTGTCAGAAACGACCATAACCGTATAAGCACCCTTCCAATTCCTCCTAACTTTCCGGCAGACTACAGACCGCTTCTGAAAGACACGGACTTAACCTTGCCTTCCACGAGAATTTCATCAGGCAGAATATTCTTCAGCACTAAATCCAAACCCGTAACTTCAAGTTCTCCCAGAGTCGTATCCACCCTTACCAGTTCCGGCGTGTAAACCAATATTCCCCGGTGGTTTTCAATACCGACCTGGACATCACCGATTAAAACCACCTTGGGTAAATCCATCATTAAATCCCTTGGTATATCGAGAAAATTGGCAACCTGCTGCTGAAAATGTTTTTTGCGGCCCTTCCAGGACATAATACCCCTCCTTGTCTAATACCTAAATTTATGCTTTCATTGGGACAAAAATGCCTGTAGGCACACAAGGAAAGGGCAGGCATATTCCTCCGAGCGAGCAACAACTTATAATGTGAGGGAAAAACATTTTAAAATTAGGTAAGAAAAAACTCAGGCTTCAAAAACGCCTGAGTCCTTCATGCCTACTTCCTTAGCCGCTGGCTCCGCCGCCTCCCGACGAACCTCCTCCGAAGTCGCCGCCGCCGAAGCCGCCGCCTGAATCACCGCCGCCAAAGCCGCCACCTCCGAAGAAACCGCCTCCGCCAATACCGCCGCCAAAGCCGCCAAAATCGTCGTCATCCCGCCGCCCATTACGCCGGCGCTTACGGGTAATAACGCCAAATATGGAGAGAATGACAATGGCAATAATCAACCCGGCGAAGGGTGCTGACCCGGATTGTCTCGGGCGGGTTCCGTAATTTTGCGGAACCGGAGTGTAATTACCGTCAAGAGCAATGTTATATTCCTTGGCAACCTGGGCCGCAGTAGCCAGGTAACCCTGCAGGACCCCTTCACTGTACTTCTGCTGTTCCCAACGCGGCAGGATGTAATTATCCCGGATACGGCCCGCCATACCATCAGGGATAGCCCCTTCCAGACCGTACCCGACTTCAATCCGGAGACGGCCGGATTTCCCGGCTAGCATGTTTTCCTTATTAATCAACAACAAAAGCCCGCTGTTTTTCTCTTTGTCTCCTAACCCCCAGGACCTGAACAGGGTATTTGCATAATCCTCAATTGTAGAATCTCCAAGTGAATCAACAGTTACAACCACCACCTGGGCTTTTGTTTTTTCATCCAGTTCGCGGCCCAGGCTGCTCATCTTGGCAACATCCTGCGGGTCAAGGATTTTCGCGTAGTCAAAGACGTAATTAAATTCAGACCGGTCCGGTTTCGGCGGCACCTGTGGTTCAGCAGATGCCGCCGGGATTAAGCCCATAATCAGAAGTAAAACCAGACCCATCACCAGTATACTTTTATTAATCTTACGCACAGATTTCACCCGCCTACTTGCCAAAATCTACTTTAGGTGCCTCAGTAGCATTTTTGTTCACTTCAAAATACGGTTTAGAATCAAAACCTAAAATCCGGGCATAAATCACCGTGGGAAAACTTCTGATGCTCTGGTCGTAAACCTGCACAGCCCCGTTATAGTCTTTCCTGCCTATATTGATGCGGTTTTCCGTCCCCGATAATTCATCCATCAACTGTCTGAAATTGGCATCCGCCTTGAGATTTGGATAATTTTCCACCACTACAAGCAATCTTGATAAAGCACCTGACAATTCACTTTGCCCGGCCACCTGTTCATTCATTGACTTTGCCCCGCCAAGTTTGGCCCTGGCATCAGCCACACTCTTTATAACATCTTGTTCATGGATGGCATAGCCTTTAGTAGTCGCGACCAAATTCGGAATCAGGTCGTATCTCCTTTGCAACAGGCTGCCCAGGTCGCTCCACTTTTTGTTAACGTTTTCGTCCATAGACACCAGGTTGTTATAGCTGCTAAATCCGCTTAGTATGACCAAAGCCAGTATCACCACCAGACCTATGGCAATCCATTTTCCTTTCATCTGTTCAAATCCTCCCTTTTTGTTGTCATGAAAATTCATTTACCTTGTTTATTACACTTTTTGTTGACAGTAATCCTCTAAATATAAGGTTTTTTTTCGAAACCCCTCCTTTCATTATACAATACAATAACTACTGAAGGTGAATAACCATTAAAACAAAAAGACCTTTACCATTTTTATGTATGGTAAAGGTCTGGCCTGACAAAACTGTCGGTAAAACCGGGTGGTGCTATGAACGCCACCGTTCTGACGATTTTACCCGGCGGTACAACCCGCTGGCTACTCCCCTTTGGTTATTTAGTTAACTGAATTATATCTGTTCATTTCACTAAAGTCAATTGCCTTTTTAGCCGGTTTTAGACCTTTTCAGGTCATATCTGCCGATTACTGTTTCCTGTAGGTTTGCAGGTATGCAAAGCCCGGCTAATCATCCTTTCACTAAACCACTCTGCGGGCCCCCAGGTAGCGCTTGTTCCAGTACTCATCGGCCAGGCTGTCAACCTTCACTCCCACAGAAGTGGTAGAGCTTATGAAAGCGTCCCCTCCAATAAATATACCGACATGGCTGACACCTTCGCCAGAGGTATTAAAATACACGATATCTCCCGGCTCCAAATTATTTCTCGACACCGCAGTGCCAACCCGGGCCTGGTCGGCCGATGTCCTCGGCAAATCAATGCCACCACCTGCCTTAAAGACATACCGGGTAAACCCGGAACAATCGAAACCTTCCGGGGAATGGCCGTTTCGCTTGTAAGGTGTCCCTCTTAAGGAAATCGCTATGCGGGTTATCTGGGCCGTAGATCTGGAGTTATCCCTGGAAGGAGACCGTTTCCTGGACGGTACCCTTTGCCCCGACTCGGGCAAAACCTTCAATTTGGCTTATGCGTTAGCAATTCACCCCAGGATAAAAATCCCCCGCTGTACAAAGTACATTCGGCACTGTTATAGGGTTAAACCAGACGGTAACTAAATGACCGTAGGGGAATGATTCTACAATCCTCCCCGATATCCTCTGTTATTTTTTTCCAATGATGTGGACAATTTGTGAAAAAGGGGCAGTCTATAGTAAGGGCTGTCCCAAATTGAATTTTGGGACAGCCTCCTATAACTACCCTAAAAACTCTTTAACAACCTGGTTAACAAGTTTTCCGTCGGCCCTTCCCTTTATCTTGGGCATGAGCTTTCCCATGACCTTGCCCATGTCTTTGGGCCCGGTAGGCTGAACTTCAGCTATTACTCCTTTTACAAGGCTGCGGACCTCTTCCTCAGACATCTGTTCGGGAAGGTATTTGATAAGTATCCCGATCTCTTCCTGCAGCCCGTCGGCAATATCCTGCCGGCCTACTTTGACGTATTCCCCCAGGGCATCTCTTCTCTTTTTTACTTCCCTGGCCAAGACTTCAATAACTTCATCTTCGGAAAGTTCTTTCTTTTTGTCTATTTCAACATTCTTCAGGGAGGAACGAACCATGCGGATAACAGAAAGTCTCTTTTTACCGCTTTCCTTGTCTTTCATAGCGGTCTTCATATCTTCGGCAAGCTGTTCCTGAAGGGACATTAGGAATCCTCCTTAAACGAATTTCCTCTTCCTAGCTGCCTCAGATTTTTTCTTTCTCTTAACGCTTGGCTTCTCGTAGTGCTCGCGTCTTCTAAGTTCAGACAGTACCCCCGATTTTTGGCATGACCTTTTGAAACGCCTAAGGGCACTATCCAAGGTTTCATTTTTTCCGACTTTGACTTCAGACATTCATTATCCCTCCCTCCGCTACTGACAATGATGCAGAGAATAATCTTCGATAGTTTCTGTAACCATTGCCGCGTTGCCAGGGCATAAAATTACACATTGTTTATTATACTATATCCCGCGGTAAAGTGTCAACTCTACTAAGCAAAGTCACGGAGTTGCTCCCCGCCGATAAGGTGGTAATGAAGGTGGAAAATAATCTGTCCACCTTCTTTGTTGCAGTTGGTCACCACACGATAACCTTTTTCCGCAATCCCGGCATCTCTGGCCAGTTTATTAGCCACCAAGTGGATGTGGCCAATCAAATCCACATTGTCTTCTTTGATGTCAAGAAGGTTAGACAAATGTTCCTTGGGAATAATTAAGAAGTGTACCGGCGCCAGGGGATTGATATCCTTAAAAACCAGCACCCTGTCGTCCTCATATACTATCTGGCTGGGAATTTCCTTGCGTACAATTTTGCAAAAAATGCAGTCCTGCACTTTTGCACACCCCCTTAAAAAATGTCAAATTCGAAAAAGCGCCGAAAAATGTACGGAAAAACTGTATTCGACGTAAAAAGGTAAAAATCCTTCCGTCCGCTTAATTTTAACTCAAATCTTGATTTTCGCCAGCAAACTTGTCCCTTGAAGCTTTACAGTTCTGACCTCTACGAAGTTTCCCCTGAGATTCTCGGCGCTTTTAAACAAAACCTTTATATAGTTATCGGTCAGCCCTTCCCATACATCCTTTTCCTTATCAACCAACTGTTCGGCGAGAACTTCGACAGACTCTCCGATAAACTTGGCGGCAAACCTCTTCTGGTTTTCCCGGCCGAGGGCTATCAACCTCTTACTTCTAGTATCCTTGGCCTCGGCAGATACCTGGTCCGGATACCCCGCAGCCGGCGTTCCTTTTCTGGGGGAATATTTAAACACATGAGTTTTACAAAAACCCACGTCCTTCACAAATTCCAGGGTGTTTCCGAATTCCTCCTCTGTTTCACCGGGGAAACCTACGATCACGTCTGTCGTAATGGCGATTTCAGGTATCTGGCCTCTCACAGCGCTCACCATGCGGGAGAACTCAAAGGCATTATACTTCCTTTGCATGCGACTTAAAATGAGGTCATCCCCGCTCTGCAGCGGGATGTGCAAATGCCGGCATACCGTGCGGATTTCGGCAATAGCTCTGATTAGGCGGGGTGTGATATCGAGGGGTTCCACAGAGCCCAGCCTGAGCCTCTTTAAACCCGGTACAAGGGCAATCCTGACCACCAGATCCGCCAGGTCTATTTTCTCCAAAAGCCCGGTACCGTAAGCGCCAATATGAATCCCGGCGAGGACTATCTCACCGAAACCCTCATCCACCAGCTTCCTTACTTCCGCCAGGATGTTTTCTGGGTCACGACTCCGCAACGGGCCGCGGGCGTAAGGAATTATGCAGTATGTACAAAAGTTGTTGCATCCCTCCTGAATTTTCACGAAAGCCCGGGTCCTGTTCTCGTAGTCCAGAATAGGCATTTCTTCAAAAGATCGGTGGGAAACGATATCCTTCACGGCATTGACCGGGACCGGAGATTTACCGGCCTCTTCCACTAGCTGTACAATCCTGTCCCTGTCCCTGGTCCCGATAACCAGGTCCACCCCGGGAATTTCCAAAACTTCGCCGGGCGAAGTTTGGGCGTAACATCCGGTAACGGCAATAACAGCATCAGGATTTTTTCTGACCGCCCGCCGGATTATTTGCCTTGATTTGCGATCCCCCAAGTGGGTAACAGTACATGTGTTGATTATATATATATCGGCCTTTTGGTCAAATTGCACGTTATCATAACCGTGGTGGCGGAAGAGGCTGGCCATAGCTTCGCTTTCATACTGGTTTGTCTTGCAGCCAAGAGTGTAAAGGGCAACTTTTTTAGCCATTGACGGTCCCTCCCAAATCCCCCAGTTCATATAACACAAGGGCAACAGCCACAATACCGGCAGTTTCCGTACGCATGATGCGGGGACCCAGCGATACCGGAAAAACCCCTCTGGCCCTGGCTGTCTCGGCTTCCCTCTTCGAAAAACCGCCTTCCGGGCCGATGAAGATAGCGACCTCGTGTTTGGCACCTTTGTAATTCTTAAGGACATACCCTATTCCGCTGGTATGTTCCTCTTCCCAAGGCATAACAGCCATAACTTCTGCTCCCAACTGCCCCAAGGCTGTTTCAAAGGTCAAAGGCTCTAACACCTTGGGAACAACGGTCCTCCGGGATTGTTTGGCAGCCTCTTCCGCTACTCTCTGCCAACGCACCTGCCTGGCGCCGGCCTTTGCTGTATCCAGCTTCACAACGGTGCGCTCACAAACTATAGGGGCAATGCAGGCAACCCCCAGTTCCGTTCCCTTTTGAATCACCAGTTCCATCTTGTCACCTTTGGGCAGCCCCTGGAAAAGGGTGACTTTTACCGGTGGTTCAGGTGAGGTCTCTTTTTCAGCAATTATGTCGCAAACTACTTCCCTGTTAGTTATTTCCCTGATCCTGGCTTCAAATTCCCTTCCGTTACCGGTAGAAATCCCAATTACATCCCCCGGCCGAAGGCGCAAAACCCGGTCAATGTGTTTTACATCCGGCCCGGAAATCACAGCACAATTTTGTTTTATTGAATTTTCGGAAACGAAAAACCGGGCCATTTCAATCCTCCCTGACAGCCACCAAAGAGACCCATTCTCCTTCCCGGGTCACTTCTTCAACTACAAAGCCTTGTTGTTTAATATGTTTTAGGACTTCTTCCGCCCTGGCGGCAATAATTCCGGAGGCCACAAACCTCCCCCCGGTCTTAACCGCCTTAGCGGCGTCGGGGCATAATCTTATAATTACATCTGCTATAATATTGGCAGCTACAACATCAGCCGTTCCTTGGACACCGTCAAGCAGGTTGCCTGCCGTCACTTCCACAATATGTCCTACGCCATTAACCTTGACATTCTCCCTGGCCGCTTCGACGGCCACTTCATCCATGTCTACAGCTTTAACTGCCCCGGCTCCCAGCTTGGCGGCCACTATAGAGAGGATGCCCGAGCCGGTTCCGATGTCAAAAACGTTTTCGCCGCCTTTGATTATTTTTTCAAGTGACTTGATACACATTGTTGTGGTAGAATGAGTTCCTGTTCCAAAAGCCATCCCGGGGTCAAGCTCTATAACCAGCTGCCCAGGCGCCTGACAATAGCTTTCCCAGGTGGGTTTTATGACAATTCGCTCACTTACCTGAACCGGTTTGTAATAAGCCTTCCACGAGTTGGCCCAGTCTTCCTCCCTGACATCGCTAAAATCCATACCTTTAACAGGGTCTGGCGTAAATGCACCTTGAAGGTTACAGAGCCGCTCTTTCAGTTGACGAATGCGTCCAGCTAATTTATGGTCCCTAGGAAAATACGCCTTTACCGTAACATAATTTCTATTCAGCAGTTCGTCTGGAAAGGCAAAGGCATCCCAGACATTTTCCGCAATCCGCTGGTTTATCATAACAGGGTCTTCAATAGCTACCCCGCCGGCGCCACATTCAATTAAGATATCGGAAACGGCTTCGGCCGCGATTTTGTCTGCATTAACCGATATTTCCCGCCAATTCACTTTACCACTTCCTATTTGTTTAGTTGCCAGTGGCCAGTAAAAAAATATTGGAATATAACTACTCAATAGCCTAAATTATTGTCCTATTTGTACTATAACATAAAAACCGGCTTTTCCCAACTTTTAAGGTTTGTCAAAGCAAAAATACCAACACGCAAAAAGGGATTAAAGGACGGAAATTTCACTGTCCTAAAAAGGGCAGCTCATACGGCTAAGGAGGGAAGAGGCAGGTGTATTTCGCAGAGCGAGGCTGACGTCCGCCGGCCCGCGACCGCGTTAGCGGGAGCGGTCTTTATGCCGGCTGAGTTGTTGCTCGCTCGGAGGAATACACCTGCCTCTTCCTTGCCCCAAATCAACGAGGCTGCCCCTTTTTTGAGACAACCCCTATTTTTTAGCCAATAATCGCATCCTTAACTTTTTCGAAAAAGCCTTTCTCTATCCCCGCAGGGTTTTCTCCCATGGTGGAGGCTAATTCTCTGAGCAGATCTTTCTGTTGCTCCGTCAATTTGGCTGGGGTTACAACAGTGACTTTGACATGCTGGTCGCCCCTGCCGTAACCGTGTACATCCGGAATACCTTTCCCTTTGAGGCGGAAAAATGTGCCGGACTGGGTGCCCTCAGGCACCTTTAACTGCACCATGCCGTCCAGGGTAGGTACTTCCACTTCATCACCCAGGGCAGCCTGCGGGAAGGACACCTTGATTTCTGTTAGGACATCATTACCCTCACGCTTAAATACCTTGTGGGATTTCACTTTGATATAAACATAAAGGTCCCCATGCGGCCCGCCATGTTCCCCGGGTTCACCTTCGCCCGTAACCCGCAGCCTGGAGCCGGTGTCAACACCACCGGGAATCTTTACATGAATCTTGCGCGTTTTCTTGACATACCCAGAGCCACTGCATTCGGGACAAGGACTTTCCACCGTTCTGCCTTCACCGTGGCATTGGTCGCAAACCCTGGACTGCACAAAACGTCCAAAGGGGGTAGACTGTGTATACTGCAGCTGCCCTGTGCCGCTGCACTTGGGGCACGTTACCGGTGAAGTGCCCGGTGCCGCACCGCTCCCCTTGCACTTTTCGCATGTTTCCATGCGGGGAACGTTGATGTCTCTCTCCAGGCCAAAGGCAGACTCCTCAAAGGAAATATCGAGGTTATACCGCAGGTCTGCACCCTTGGCTGGACCTCTACGCCTCTGGCCGCCACCGCCGAAAAAGGCTTCGAAAATGTCCCCAAAGCCGCCAAAATCAGACCCGCCAAAGCCGCCGAAGCCGCCGTACCCAGCATCACCGGTGCCCTGACCAAAGGCAGCATGGCCAAACTGGTCGTATTGGGCCCGCTTCTGTGGGTCAGAAAGTACCTCATAGGCCTCATTTATTTCTTTAAACTTAGCCTCGGTATCTTTGTTTCCCTGATTAACATCTGGGTGGTATTTCCGGGCCATTTTCCTGAAGGCTTTTTTTAGGTCAGCTTCGGAAGCATTCTTTTCGACTCCCAAGACCTCATAATAATCTCTTTTGCTCATATTTTTTAACCCCTTAAACTGCCTGAACTATTCCAGTATCTATTCTATTCCTACTTTTTATCGTCGTCTACAACTTTATATTCGGCATCAACAACATTCTCATCCTCCGGGGCTTCCGCTCCACCGGGGGCGCCCTGAGTTCCTTCGGCGCCTGGGGCTCCCTGGGCCTGGGCGGTCTGCTGATACATCGCTGTGGTCAGTTCGTACAGCGGCTTGGTAAGTTCTTCGGATTTCTGTTTGATAGCCTCAGTATCAGTACCGTTCAAGGCATCTCTGAGTTCCTTGATTGCCTGGTCTACTTTATCCACCAGGTTTTTGTCAGCTTTGTCACCGAAATCCTTGACGGTTTTCTCCGCTTGGTAAATCAGGGAGTCAGCCTGGTTCCTGGTTTCAACTTCTTCTTTGCGCTTGGCATCGTCGGCGGCATGAGTTTCGGCTTCCCGCACCATTTTATCAATATCCTGGTCGCTGAGTCCGCCCGAAGCAGTAATAGTGATGGCCTGCTGGTTGCCGGTGGCCATATCTTTAGCCGAAACATGGACAATACCATTGGCGTCAATATCGAACTTGACCTCTACCTGCGGAATTCCCCGGGGTGCCGGAGGAATACCTGTCAGCTGGAACCTGCCAAGGGTCTTGTTGCCGGCCGCCATTTCCCTTTCACCCTGCAGCACGTGGATTTCCACGGAAGTCTGGTTGTCAGAAGCCGTTGAGAATATCTGGCTCTTGGATGTCGGGATAGTAGTATTGCGGTTGATAAGTTTGGTGGATACCCCTCCCAGGGTCTCAATCCCCAGGGAAAGCGGAGTTACGTCCAGCAGCAGGACATCCTTGACTTCACCGGCCAGGACTCCGCCCTGGATGGCAGCCCCAAGGGCTACAACTTCATCGGGGTTGACGCCTTTGTGAGGTTCCTTCCCCGTAATTTTCTTAATGGCCTCCTGGACAGCCGGAATACGGGTGGAACCGCCGACCAGAATAACCTTGTCAATCTTTTCAGGTATCAAACCGGAATCAGACAACGCCTGCCTCGTGGGGCCCATAGTCTTTTCCACCAGGTCGGCAGTTAATTCATCAAACTTGGCCCTGCTTAGGGTCAGGTCAAGATGCTTGGGTCCCGATTGATCTGCTGTGATAAACGGCAGGTTGACATTAGTGGTGAGAACCCCGGACAGTTCGATTTTCGCCTTTTCTGCTGACTCTTTCAGCCGCTGCATGGCCATTTTATCTTTACCGAGGTCAATGCCGGAGTCTTTCTTGAACTCTTCAACCATCCAGTTGATAATCCTGTCATCGAAATCGTCACCGCCCAGGCGGTTGTTGCCACTGGTGGCCTTGACTTCAAATACTCCTTCACCCAGCTCCAGTATCGAGACGTCAAAAGTGCCCCCGCCCAGGTCGTAGACCAGAATGGTATGGTCTTCACCTTTGTCCAGCCCATAAGCCAGGGCAGCAGCCGTTGGCTCATTGATAATTCTTAAAACTTCAAGCCCGGCAATCTTCCCTGCGTCCTTGGTAGCCTGACGCTGGCTGTCGGAAAAATACGCCGGCACGGTAATAACTGCTTTCTCAACTTTTCCTCCCAAGTAAGCTTCGGCATCTGTTTTCATTTTCTGCAGGATCATGGCCGAAATCTCCTGGGGGGTGTATTCCTTACCGTTTAGATTAACCGTGTGGCTAGAACCCATATGCCTCTTAATGGACATAACCGTCCCTTCCGGGTTGGTTACAGCCTGGCGTTTGGCAACCTGGCCGACCAGGCGCTCACCCGTTTTGGAGAAGGCTACGACCGACGGTGTCGTCCTGGCCCCTTCGGCATTGGGAATTACGGTAGCTTCCCCACCTTCCATCACGGCCATACAGGAATATGTCGTACCTAAATCAATACCAAGTACTTTGCTCATAAGATATTCAACCTCCTGATTTATATATGTGATTTTAAAAAAAAGTAAAACTTAACTCTTGGCCACTTTCACCATAGCCGGCCTGATAACCCGGTCTGCCAGGAAGTAACCCTTCTGTAACTCCTCGACTACCGTGTTATCGGGGTGTTCTTCACTGGGCACCTGCATAACGGCTTCGTGGAAATTCGGGTCGAATTCCTTCCCTACGGCATCCATTTCCTTAATACCTTCTTTTTCAAGGATACCTTTGAATTGCCTGTAGATAAGTTCCATGCCCTCCATGTACTGATTTACATCTTCACCTGATACCTTAAGGGCCCGTTCAAAATTATCGAGAATGGGCAGCAGGTTTGTAGCCAGCCGCATGGAACAATACCTGGACAAATCTTCCCGCTCCTGAGCGGTTCTCCTTCTGAAATTGTCAAAATCGGCCTGAACCCGCTGCAGGAGCTGCAGGTATTCATCAGCCTTGGCTTGGTACTTTTCTACCTCGCCCTGCTCGCCATTGACCTCCCCGGCGGTTTGGCTTATCTCTTCTTCAACGGTCGTTTCTCCCGGAGCCGTTGCGTTAATACCGTCAGTATGTTGTTCCTCTTTTTGCATTCTTGTATCACCCCGTTCTAATTTCAAAGTTATGTTAAAATTCGCTTTCTTCAAAGTGATCTGCCCTGGTTTTGGGAACGGCCTCTTCTTTTTTCTTAATAATTGTATCTATACGCAGGATGGCTTCGGCAATTTCCCCTGCAGCCTTTAAAGCATGGAGTTTAACCATTGACGGGTCCACTACCCCCAGTTCAAACATGTCGGCAACGTCACCGCTGTCGCAATCCAAAGCCAGGCTTTCCCGGCCCTCTTTGAGCTGGGCGGCGACCACATCACCTATTTTTTCTAAAGGGTTAAACCCGGCGTTGGCAACAATCTGGGAAAAAGGCCTTTTTAAAGCCTCGACAACACAGTCTATCCCGTAGACGGCCATCCCGCGGACGCTCTCCCTGACTTTTTCCACCTCTCTGGCCAGTGCCAGTTCAATAGCTCCTCCGCCTGGCACGACTCCACCCTTAACCGAAGCCTGTACAGAAGCTGCAGCATCCTTGGCAATCCTTTCCCGTTCCCCTACTACCTCTTCGGTGGCTGCTCCCACCAGAACGGTGGCCATTGGCTTGCCTTTGCCGCCAAGGATTCTGATATGTTCAAGTTTTTCGTCCTCATAAATCTTTTTGGCCTTACCTAAATACTTCGTCAGATTAGCGGTTTCTTTCCGCAGACCGGTTCTCTTTATGGGCCTGGCCCCTGTATGTTCCGCGGCTTTGAGGAGCTCTTTGTTAGATACCCGCTGAACCACCATAATACCGGCATCTGTTAGCACCTCTTCGGCGTAACTATCCACTCCCCGATCCACGATAATGGCTTTGACACCCAATTCCGTAATTTTCTTCAGGTTGCTGTTGAACTGCTCCTGCAATTCCTGGTACCGGGCAAAGCCAGCCTCAGTGGCCAGGGCTTCGTCTTCGATTTCCTCAGGTTCAAGCGCGTCGTCAACGACCAAAATTTTGGCATTGGTTATTTCTTTTGGCATGTGTTTGCTGAGGCGCTGCTTGTTGATGATTACACCCAGAAAGACTTCGTTTTCAGCCCCTTCTTCGGATGTTATCGTGTCAGAAAGCTTGAAGGAAGGGTCTTTCAGTTTCTCAGCGCCAGTCATTCTGGCTGCCTCCACTACCAGGTCCGCAATATCTCCGTGCTCCCTGCCGGCAATTAAAGCAACCTGTCTCAGTACAGGGTCATCCATTCCCCCGACAAGAGAGGCTTTCTCCTGAATCAACTGGACGGCTTTAGTTACCCCGGCCCTTATCCCCTCAATTATCCTAGTCACAGGGACCCCTTTCACAACCTGGTCTACCCCTTCGCTGACCAGTGCCCCAGCCATCACTGTGGCAGTAGTTGTGCCGTCCCCGATTTCCGCCTGCTGGGCTTTAGCTATGTTTATAAGCATTTTAGCCGCCGGGTGGTTAGCTTCCATAGTCGTTAAAATGGTGACCCCGTCATTGGTGATTACCACTTCACCGTATTTATCTACCAACATAGTATCGAGACCTTTTGGGCCAAGGGTGCCCTCGACGGCCGCTGCTATTGCCCTTACGGCATTGGAATTGGTAACTAGGGCCGCCAGCCTCTCATCTATGTCCGAACCTTTTATGGCTTGTTGTTTTAAGCTCATCCGGGAACCTCCTAATGGGTCTTGGTGTTTAACGCCCGTAAAAATCTTTCATTAGACTGGATAAATGTTGAGTCATAAATTCTACTATGGAAACGGCTTTTTCATAATCCATCCTGGTAGGGCCGATGACCCCTACTGAGCCAATAACCTTCCCGCCTATCTCATAAGTGGCGGTAATGGTACTGCAGTCACGAAGCCCTTCTACTGTATTTTCGCCGCCTATTTTTACCTTAGTACCCTCTACCGGGCTGCCTTCAGCCAGGATATTTTTTAATACCTTATCCTGTTCCAGGAGCGAGAGCAGAGTCTTAACCCTGCTTATTTCGCTGAATTCCGGTTGGCTTAGAATATTTAGGGTTCCGGCAAGATAAACCTTTTCCTCAGGGTTGAGATTAAGGGTTTCCTGAATCAGATCCATAGCGGCATTAAGAACGTGCTTGTGTTTGGTAAGCTCGAAATATATCTCCTTAATCAGGGTCAGCTTAATGTGTTCAAGGCTAAGCCCCTGGAGCTTGGCGTTCATAACCTGGCTTATTTTCTGCAGGTCAACATCGTCAATAGTCTGGGGCAGTTCAATCATTCTGGTCTGAGCCATTCCGTTGTCGGTAACCACAACTACCAGAGCCTTGCCGTTGTCAAGAGGCATAAGCTGGACATATCTCAGGTTGCTGTTTTTAAACTGCGGCCCGGTAACCAGCGATGTATAGTTGGTAATATTGGAGAGGATTGTGTTAGTCCTCTGCAAAACAGTACCGATATCCTGAACTTTTGTCTTATACCCGCTGAGAATGGTCTTTTCATCATCCTGGGATAATTTCTTTTTTTTTCATCAGGCAG
>JAJZQD010000118.1 GCA_021847735.1 Bacillota bacterium
ACCAAATTATGGGGTGGCAAATTTGGGATATAAGTTTGGCTAATATTTTGCCATTATCTGTATCAGCACTTGCATATTTTTTAGTGAATGCACTAGCTGTGACGATGATTTTAGCTTTTATCCAAAATATTTCACCTTGGGGGATTTGGTTAACAAATATAAGATGGCTAGTTCCTAATTATATCACTTTAGCACCTATTGGATTTTTGATGGCTTATGTATACAAGTCTTACGGACCAGTTGCCGTATCTATCTTCTTCATCCCACTGCTGCTGGCCCGATTTATTTTCAAATCTTATATGGACATGCGGGAGGTCTACCTGGATACTCTGGCTGCCCTGGTTGACGCCATGGATGCTAAGGACAGCTATACCCGGGGCCATTCCGAGCGGGTAGCGATTTATGCTGCCGAGATCGCGCGGGAGATGAAGCTGCCGGAAGACCAGGTGGAAACGATAGAGCATACGGCGCTGCTGCATGATGTCGGTAAAATAGGTGTCAGTGACGAACTGCTAACCAGGCCTGGCCGGCTTGAACATGACGAATTTGACCATGTCAAAAAGCATGCTGAGATTGGGGCCAGGATTATTAATGAGATAAACCTTGGACCCGCAAAGGATTATATTTTGTATCATCATGAGAAATATAACGGCACCGGCTACCCGGCAGGCCTAATAGGGGCAAACATCCCCCTTGGGGCCAGAATAATTTCGGTGGCTGATTCCTTTGATGCCATGACTTCAAACCGTGGTTACCGGGAGGGGTTTAGTGCAGCCGAAGCCCTGCTGGAACTTGAACGGAGCAGCGGCAGTCAGTTTGATCCAGAAATAGTGAAGATTTTTATTGCGGCTTTAAGCCGGGAGAAATTACCGGCTGTGCAGGCGGCCGGCGAAAATAGAGAGGTTTTAAATATCAAGTAAGGCTGGGTGAACTTTTTGAACGAAGGGCTTGTGTTAACGTCAAAAACACCGGCAATCCGGATATATAACAACTTCTTAAACATATTGGGCATCGTTTTACTTATTTATTATATCCCCCGCATTGATTTCACGGCCTGGCGGCAGGTGGGGATTATCGCTGTTTTATCTTTTCTTACGCGGCTGATGCCAACTAAACTGCCCCAGGGCGGTATCTTTTCGGTTTCCTTTCTGCTTGACTTGGTTTTACTCGAGCTTTACGGGATACCGGTGGCCGTGGGTGTTGCTGCCTTTAATTCGATATTTGCGGGTTTGGTGTTACGATCTGGTGAGGTAGATTTAAAAGGGTATATTTTCAGAGAAACGACTCAGAAAACCATCATCGTTACTTTAGCCGGTTCCGCTTTTGTTTTTTTCAGCAGCACGTTTATAGCTTTTGTCATCGCCTTCGGGATTTATTTTATGACAGAGATTTTTATTATGGCTTTAAATTATTATTTTGAGGGGAAAGATTCAGTTAGTGAAAATATGATTTCACTGTTTCAGATGCTTTCCCTTAACTATATTGTCTTGTCTCCGCTGGCATATTTTATGGCCATGATTTACCGTAATGTGTATGGGGAAATGAAACTATTGAGTATCCTGCTTTTCTATATCCCAATTATGCTTGTAAGCCATTCTTTTCGGCTTTATACAAATATTAAGCGCAGTTACCTGAATACCATTAAAACCATGGTTAATGCCATCGAGGCCAAAGATCCTTTTACCAAAGGCCATTCGGAAAGGGTAGCGGCATATGCAGTGGCTTTAGCCAAAGAAATGAGCTACTCCCGGAAGCAGCTGAACAACATCTATTATCTTGCTTTGCTTCACGACTGCGGTAAAATAGGCGTTGCCGAGGATATATTAAACAAGTCGGTATCATTGACGCTGAGTGAACTTGAAGCGATTCAGGAACATGTCATTATCGGAGCCAGGATTGTCGAAAAAATCAAGTTCCTGCATGACTCTTCCGGAGTAGTGCTGCATCATCATGAGCGTTTTGACGGTAAGGGCTACCCGTCAGGGTTAAAGGGTCAGGAAATCCCGGTGGAAGCAAGGTTGCTGACAATAGTCGACGCCTATGACGCGATGCTTAACGATCGTCCGCACCGACCGGCCAGAGCCCAGGAGGAAGTTCTGCTGGAAATGACCAGGCTTTCCGGGTCCCAGTTTGATCCGGCGCTGGTGCAGTTGTTCAAAATTGTCTTGTACAAACGGGGGGAATTAGAACATGTTATTTGAAACAGTGGCAGTTGCTTTTCTGGTGGCCCTGCTTGCGGGGGGGAGACCCCGTTACCTGGAGCAGGTGCGTTTCAGGCAGATATGGTTGATGGTGGCTGCTTTCCTGCTTCAGGTTGGTCTTGATTCCGCTGCCGTGCAGGGTCTGGAGTGGGTCAGCCGGGGCAGGATTTATGTGCATATGTTTTCGTACCTGCTGCTGTTTTTGGCTATCTATCTGAATTGGTCGGTGCCGGGAATGAAGTTGCTTGGTTTCGGATCCCTTCTGAATTTCCTGGTCATCGCCGCCAATCAGGGCTTAATGCCGGTGCGTGGGGATATCCTGCCGCCAGATATGCTCAGCAGCCTTGCCGCAGGGAAAAGCGGCACCCACGGATTGCTTCTGCCGGGGACACTGCTGAAGTTCTTGGGCGATATTATATATATACCGCTGCCCTATCAAAAGCAATTGCTCAGTTTTGGTGCCATTATACTGGATGTAGGCGCCTTCTTTATGATTTTCCGCGGGATGAAACCATCGCGGTCAAGGGAATGTTTTAAGTTTACATACGTCAACCGCAAGCTGTGAGAGGGGGTACCCGGCTACTTGAATTCAACTATTAAAGGTGTTAAAATAAAACAGTGAATTCCTGAAAAGATAAGGGACTGCATGGTTCCTTATCTTTTTGGATCAAAAAGGGAGTGCTCTAGATGGTATTGGGTTTTCTGAAGAATTTACTCGACGATAACGCACGGGAAGTTAAGAAATTGCAGCGGATTGTTGATGAGATAAACGATTTTGAACCTGAGATGGAACAGCTAACCGATGATGGACTGAGGGCCAAAACCGACTATTTTAAGGAGCAGCTGGGGCAGGGTAAGACCCTCGACGATATTCTGCCGGAGGCATTTGCTGTAGTGCGGGAGGCGTCCAAGAGGGTGCTCGGTATGCGCCATTTTGATGTCCAGTTAATTGGCGGCATGGTACTGCATCAGGGCCGCATTGCCGAGATGAAGACAGGTGAAGGGAAAACCCTGGTGGCAACTTTGCCGGCGTACCTCAACGGACTGACCGGCCGCGGGGTGCACGTTGTTACCGTCAATGACTATCTGGCCAGCCGGGATAGCGAATGGATGGGGCAGCTTTATAAATTTCTGGGTCTGTCTGTGGGCTTGATTGTGCACGGGTTAGAATACGATGAACGCAAAGCTTCTTATGGCGCAGACATTATTTATGGCACCAATAACGAGTTCGGGTTTGATTACCTGCGGGATAATATGGCTCTTTACAGGGACCAGCTTGTCCAGCGGGAGCAATATTACGCCATCGTGGATGAGGTGGACAGCATCCTTATTGACGAGGCCAGGACCCCGTTGATTATTTCCGGCCAGGCAGACAAGGCGACAGACCTTTACTATACTTTTGCCAAGCTGGTGCCGCGTCTGAAAAATGAAGAGGATTACACTGTCGATGAAAAAGCGCATACTGTAGTGCTGACAGAATCCGGGATCTCGAGGGTGGAGCAGATGCTGGGGGTGCAGAACCTTTATGAAGATGACCACATCGAACTGACCCACCACATGAACCAGGCTTTAAAGGCTCATGCCCTTATGAAAAGGGACCGCGATTATGTGGTTAAAGACGGCGAAGTCATTATTGTTGACGAATTTACCGGCCGGTTGATGTTTGGCCGCAGGTACAGCGAAGGTCTGCACCAGTCCATCGAAGCTAAGGAAGGGGTTAAAATTGAGCGGGAGTCCCAAACTCTGGCCACCATCACCTTCCAGAACTATTTCCGGATGTATGAGAAACTGTCCGGGATGACTGGTACTGCTGAGACAGAGGAACCGGAATTCCGCAAGATATATAACCTTGACGTTATTGTTATACCCACCAACAGGGAGATGATCAGGCAGGATCTTTCCGATATGATTTACAAAACTGAAAAGGCCAAATTCCGGGCTGCAGTGGAGGAAATTGCTGAGCGCCATGCCAAGGGACAACCTGTCCTGGTTGGTACTATTTCCATTGAGAAGTCCGAAGAACTTAGTGCAATGCTAAAGAAGAAGGGTGTTACTCACCAGGTGCTAAACGCCAAGTTCCACGAAAGAGAGGCGGAAATTGTCGCCCAGGCTGGACGGTCGGGGGCAGTGACCATCGCCACCAATATGGCCGGTCGGGGTACCGACATTCTGCTGGGAGGT
>JAJZQD010000119.1 GCA_021847735.1 Bacillota bacterium
CTGCTTCCCCTACACCGGAGCTCATCGTTTGCACAGCTTCTGCTGTCTTCCTGATATTATTTGTGATAATGTCTTTGATTTCTTTGGCAAAAACCGCAGATGATTCCGCCAAAGTACGGACTTCCTCCGCCACAACAGCAAATCCCCAGCCGTGTTCGCCGGCTCTGGCCGCCTCAATGGCAGCATTGAGAGCCAAAAGGTTGGTTTGTTGAGCTATTTCGGTAATAGTATTTGTAATCCGCTCAATTTGTGACGAGTGGGCTGCCAACTCTTCGATCACCTGGGATGACTGGTCAAAAGACTGGTGTATCTTGTGCATCTGCTCTACAGTTGAGTTAAGATTAACCATTCCCGAGCCTGCTTTGGCCAGGGATATGTTGGAATGAGCCAACCCTTCATTGGAAAAGCGGGCCATGTCGTCGATTGCAATAGTAAGTTCTCCACTGAATTTTTTGGCTGATTTAATGCAGGCCAGTTGGCTTATAGCCTCTGCCGCTACTTCCTGTGAAGTCGCAGCTATCTGTTGGGAGGCGCTGTTGTACTCTTCAACAGAATGGCTTTGTTCTTCACTGGCCATTTTTATAATATGGGCAAAATTTTGAAGTTGGTTGATAATAGATCCAATACCCAGACTTAATTTATTGATTTCAAATACCATTTGGCCAACTTCGTCATTACGCTTTGGTAATATCAGTTTATCAAGGTTCCCTTCGCCGATAGCCCTGGTCCCTTCTAAAACAGCATCAAGTGCCTTGGCCAGTTGGCTCCTGACAAATATCGCACTGATTGTGCTTAGGGTAAGTCCCGCCGCGGTAGTTATCAAAGGGTGTACACCAACGAAATATACTCCTGAAGATACAACCATTGGCAGCATACAGGCCAATACCAGCTTAATCCCTAAGGTATTCTGCCTAATCACATAGCCTATTCGGAGGGTGCCCACCTTGCGTCCCTGGACATTAATCGGGCACGAGGCATCAATCATAACCTCCCCGGTATTACGGTCATAAACCTGGAGAAGAAGGGAATTCGTCTGAGCCGCCTTAATTCCAACCTCATCATCAAATACACTTCCTTCACGCAGCCGGTTCGTATGAATTAAGGCTCTGCCCGTTTCATCAACAATCACTATGTACTCTAGACCTCTGATATTTTGCGCAAAAAGATGCCTGATATTGCTCTGGTTAAAAGACCCAATATGGTTGGTTCCTAACAATCTGCTGCATGCATCGGCAATATCCTTAACCCGGTCGGCTAATTCAGCACTGGTTTTGCTGTTAAGGTATTTTTGTTCATCGATTTTGGTATCTACTTTCACTGGCAAAACTCCTTCCGCTTATTAGTCCTGACAGCACTTCGAAAGTATGGGGTATTTTAGTGAATATTCGACAAATTTGTTGTTAAACCTTTTTTTTCTGCCTTATTCTAAAAAACTTGATAGCTGAAGCCACAATTTTTTCGTACAAACATCTTTCAACTTTACTTGCACGTAACTGGTTTTGCCTTTAAAAGGTGTTGCTGGATAATCACCAGGATTTAATCTCGGGTTAACCGCTTCATTAATCACATATCCGCCGGCCCTGTTATCAGTCTTAAACCAGCTTCTAACCAGTTCATCTTCACCGGCATTGACAACTTGTTCTCTTAACTGTTTGGCAGCCCGGGTAGATGGACTGCAAATGAAGGTCTGACACACCATGGGCCGGTTCAAATAATTTGAGCAAATCCCCTTTGCCGGGTCCAGAAGCCTGCAGCACCCGGATTCATTGAGCCCCATGGTGATATCAACCACTCTATCCTCGACATAAACATGAAAGAATTTTGTGATGGCTTCAAGCACATTACCCTTTTCACCAAGATTACGGGCATCAATGAGAGTAACCGGTATCCGCTCCTGACAGCAAAGATTGCAGGCATAACAAGAATCCCTTCCGGGGCTCCGTGTCCTGGAACATTTAATTTCCTCAATGAAACTGTTCAGGGCATCAATATAGTCCTGAACAGTCGCCTCGAGGTCCCTCACTTTTATATCGTAGCCGGTCCGGCCTTTTATAACAACTGGCACAACATCAACTTTACCCAAAACAAGCCCTGCCTTATCCCTAAATTATTGTAAATCCAACCCATCAACCAGGATTTTTTGGATATCTGTCATAACTACACCAAACCTTTGCTCGGCCGTCAAAAAACCCTTTAATACCTGATTGGCGATGACCAGATTATGCATCTGGCCAAACTTTTTCGCTGTTTCTTCCGGCACCTGCTGGCCCATGAACTGTATTTTCTGAATAAATAACTGCTGGGTGCGATATTCTGTAAACATCTTTTTGAGCGCAGGGTCCCCGTCAATTTTCTCCTTTTGCCGCTTCAGGGACTTAAATTCCTCTGTCTCCCGAATGGCCTTAGCCAAAACATGGGCCTGATCATAAACGTACATTTATTTGCCTCCTCTTTCCGAATTCATATAATAAATATACGCAATTGCCCAAATATTGATACTCTGCCCAGCCGCGGCCCAATAATGCCAATTACTGCTTCAGCACGAAATATTCGAGAATCTTTGCCATTACCGCAGTCGCCTCAGCACGGTTGGCGATATCTTTGGGGCGGAACCTGTTCCCAGCCCCGGTAATCACGCCGCTGGCTTTGGTGTTTCTGATAGACTGCACTGCCCAAGCCGGGATCTGTTTGGCATCTTTGTAATTTGAAGGCTGGCTGCTGTTAGGAAGCGCCAGGGATTTATCAACAATAGCTGCCATTTCGGCCCTGTTGATAACCTTGTCAGGTTTAAAGGTTCCGTCATCATACCCTTTGACTACACCTTTGTTAACCGCAGCCCCTATGTTGCCCTGAGCCCACAAGGGAATATCATCCTTAAAACGAATCTCTGGTGTCTCAGTACTCCAACCCAAGGTATTTGCTAACAGGGTTACAAATTCGGCTCTGGTTACCCCTTTACCTGGCATAAACTGCCCACCAGGGTAACCACTCACTATTTTGCGGGCAGCCATAGTGCTGATAAGGTCTTTGGCCCAGCTGTCAGCAGTATCGGTAAATACCGGGGCGGGCCTGGCATCTGCCATTAACCCCAGCAGACCAAACTTTCCGGTTTTAGCCGTAATAAGTCCAGTCCTGGCATCCATGACCTGGGGAATCTGTACCCATGCCGCTTTTTGTTCATCCCACTGCATCAACCTGGCTTTACTGATATCTTTGGCATTTTTAGCGTTAACCTGAATCTGCATAGCTGCAGGAAACTCTGAAGCGCTGTCCCCGTCCTTCTCCGCAGTTAATTCATAGAGAGGCATGACCGGGTTGTACCCTGGTGTGGGCAGTTGAGTATCCCAAACCTGTTTTGCTGAAACCGAATAAAAACCATTCTTTTGTGGATTTGTCAGACTGACCGCGAAGTCTGCCCCTAAATGCAGTATGGCAGTATTACCGGCAGTCACTTCTTTCTGATCAGTCAGAACATCCGGCTTTTTACTTCCTATATCTCCCGAGGTTGCCGGATTTAACAGGGACAATTCATCAAAATAAAGGGTACCGGAATCCTGTGTGGTGCCTTTGTCCGCCACAAGGTAAATATCCGTAAGTTTAATCGGATATTTCACATCAACAGGAATATCCGCTGTAACGTGCTGCCAACCCTTCCAGTTAACATTTTCCGCAAGATTTAAAAGTTTCTCTTTGCCGCTGGCATCAACGACCCTGGCCCTCAGCCAATGGCCGTTGCCACCGTCTCCATAAACCCAAAGGCCTATTCCAATAGGCATCCCCGGCAAATCCAGGGGCGGGTCAAAGGTGCCATACGCTATCCGCAAATCCGGGGTAGACGAAAAATCATATGCCAGTATGGCTGCCCCGGCCCCCCTGAATACAGGTTCTTCGCCCTGGGTGAACCTGAAGCTGCCTGTCACTCCGACAGCCGGAATAGCTTTAAATTTTAATGTTTTGGCAATATCAAATGAATAGAAGGGTTTTTCCACTCCTCCCACACTTACTCTTACTGTTGTCGAAGCAGTATCCACTTTGACCGTCAGTTCACCCACTGCCATATTATCCGAGGCTGTAAAGGTATTACCGTTAACTTTACCCAGCCCGTCAGTTACCTGAAGTTGAAACTCTCCGGGCTGCAGGGCGATTACAGAACCGGTTTTGGTAGTTATCTTTGCTGACACAGCCACCGTTTCACCTGGATTTACAGCGATACTGGTCGGAGTAACATCGATTTTGGCAATGTCATTGCCACCCAGGATTGTCACCGGATATTCCTTGGTCGGCCCACCATAAACGGTAGCTTTCAC
>JAJZQD010000120.1 GCA_021847735.1 Bacillota bacterium
CACTCCTCAACTAAATCTCTCCTATATTTTGTGTTCAATAGCAGCCTAGTATTCAATGTATTTGGGTCAAACATTAAGTTTCGCCGAACAAACACCCGTGCGGGCCGACAAAATCGCCGCCAGTGGCATCGTCAGGTAAGTAAAGATAATTGCGGTGGCAATAATCCCCGTATCATTAAAGGCAAAAGCGACAATACCGCTGTAAAAGATAGCCTCAAAAGAGTTGAACTGGGCGGGATATGCGTTTTTCACAAAATCCGTAATATGCGGCATTTTTCTCCTAATTAAATAACAGATATACAGTTCAGCCCCAAACAAAATGTTCCAAGGAGGGAGAACGAGCATTACCGCAAAAAGCCCCAGCTTGGATTTTAAGACCTCCAGAAACTTCGGGCCCAACCCTTGAGACATCAGAGCCCCTAATACTTTGCCGGCATGGGTCTGGCCCCCATTGCGATAATCCAAATAAGCAATTCCCAATTCCACTATGAAAACAAAAGCAACCGTAACCAGAACCCGTCTTCCCTCCAGCTGGCGGTCAGATGCCAGAATCATTATGGCCACAACCCCGGTAGTCATAGCGGCGATAGTACCCCCTACATTGGCTCCCATGCCGGGAGTCTGAGTAGTAATCACTGTCAATAGCCAAAACGCACCTGTTGCAACTCTCAGAGGCCTGCTCAACCCGGTTCGATGAAACCAATAAAACATGGCATATAACGTTGAGCCAAGCAGGATGCCCATACAATCGTTATTCATGCCATAATAACGCCCTCCTGAAAAAACATCGTTAAAACCCAGGGGGGTATTAAGAAGAAATCCGAGCCCACTTAAGGCATCTAAAACCAAAAAAACTACAGTGATAAGGCTTAACCAGCCCATGCCCGTCAAGGTGCTGTCACTGGTTTTAGACAAAACCAGGCCCAGGCCGGCTGTAATCAGACAGGCAGCAGCCAGATTAAGATAATAGGTCTGCACCCGGGCTGCTGCCATCACCAGCAGGGTTGCGGCCGGCCAGGCTATAACCATTACTGCCAGAGCCCTCATGGTCCTGGCTCCAATTATTTTTCGCACGCCAAATATAGTTAGATAAAGGGAAATCAATGCAGCCACCAGCAGTGTTACATATACCCCATGCACTATATAACGGGATGTTTTAACCCGCGTATATTGGGCCAGGTTATGTGAAATTGTGCCAAGGTTGTCTGAACATGGTGAAACTGCAATTTCCTCCCCCAGGAAATTCATTTGCTTACTGTCAAAGCCAAGCCTGGCAAAAATGCTAGGCCCAATATCAATATTGGCTACCAGCCCGTCACGCCTGGTGGTATTAGACTTAAGCAGTCCCGGCGCGCGGTTTTTTTCGTAAATGATAATTGGTGCCAGTGAGTTATTAATCCTTGAGGGTTCATTTACCGGCGGCGTTGGACTGGCCACAATAAGCACTGTTTTCTGCCAATCAACTGCACTCATCAACCGGCCCAGAAAAGCGTCGACATTGGTTAAAGCCCGGTTTTTCAGAATCTGCAGATTCTTTTGGTCATACATGTGTCTCTTTTGCGCCATACTCACCCTGGTGGTGTCTCCAAAATCGATAAAGGTCACGTCACTTAATCTTAAGGCCTCCATGGCGCATGAAAGCAGTTTCCCCGAATCTGTTCTGAGACCCCAGGCAAAATCCGGGTCTTTGACCAGCAAACTGCGGCTTATATTCCCCAAGGGGATCAGTCCTGATTTATCCATAGCCAACAAAGTAGCATCATTTTCCGTCTTATCGGTATCTGAATTTCCGACCAGCGCTACCTTTATACCAAGACCCTTGGCTAATTCCCCAATTTTACCCAAAGTATAGTTGGGATAATCCCGGCTCACCATTTCATTTAGAGCAGCAGCATCAATATTGCGGATTTCGCTGAGGCTATTTTTTCCATTAAGCCTGGCCGATGGTGCCCATTTAACATTATACCCCCGGGCAGGCTCTTCAATCTGGGTCCGTACACCCATTCCCATTGTCAGGTAGTCACTGGACCGGTTAATGGTGGTCAGAGACTGTGTACGTGTGTTGACGAGTCCCAAGCCAGCGGACTTCACCAGACCTTTGAGGTTTGCATAGTTTTCCAAATCACCTAGTGATAACCCGTCCAATAACAAAACAATTACTTTTGGCCCTCTGCCGACAGCCTGTTTGCCGTTTCCACTAACGGCGTCAGCAGCCGGTGCCAATAAGGCCAGCAGTATTAAGACAGCTAAAGTCGGCAATATTTTCTTGATTGTATGGTTATGCAATAAACCCACAGCTTCGTCTTCCCCTACAGGTCATTTAAACTCGTGGTTTGTATCTAAAAGTCTTCCACAAAATATATAAGATTGCAGCCAGTGCCGCAAATCCCGCCAAAATCAGGTCATACTTGGCAATCAGCAATGTAATGCGATCCCAATGTTTACCTAAGAGCTTTCCAACAGTTATAAAGGTCAAACACCACAAAAAGGCCCCGGCAAGTGACAAGGGCAAAAACAACGGCAGCCTCATTCTGGCGAAACCTGCCGAGTATGCACTAAGGGGTCTGATTCCAGGTACAAACCGGCCAAACAGCAGGACAAGGATACCATGTCTATGAAACCACCGCTCCGCCATATCTAACCTGTCTTCATTTAGCCAGATATACCGGCCGTACCTATCCAACAACGGCCTGCCAAACCTTCTCCCCAGAGAATAGGCGATGACAGTTCCGGTCAAGGAGCCGGCAACAGCTGAAAAAAGAGCGTTGTCAAACCGGAGAATTCCTGACCAGACCAGATACCCGGTGTATGTCAGGACTATTTCCCCCGGGAAAGGAAATCCCAGGAATTCCACCACCAACCCAAAAAACAAACCGGGATAACCCCATATTCCAATTAATTTTAATCCTCTGCTCACTTTTCGCATTCTATGGACGTGACCCCCGCAACAAGACTTTGTTAACAATTGTATCACTTTTACGTATTGTTTCCAAGTTATACCGCTTTTAAAAATATTCCCGGCGCAGCCGGTATAACCGGTCTTTTGTTAATAGCAAAAACCGCCGAACGGGGGTTTTATAGTTAATAAGTGTTTTAATCTAAATTAGATCCAAGCTGATGTTACCTTTGACCTTTTCTGCAACCAAATGAAGCATTTCATAATTAATACCCCATTGTTTAATAACAGAATCATTAAGAGTAAAATGGTCGCAGCTGTCAGAACCATAACCCGCTAACCTGGCTGCGATGTTCCCCAGGTAAACCATTTGGACCAGCTCCTGGTTGTCGCAGTTGGCAAACGGTTCATGATGGTAGCCAATGGGGTCTATAAGAGTCAGGGGAAGATTCCACTTATGGGCTATTATTGTGCCGACTTCCGCATGAGAAGTTTCCAGGATCTCCTGTTCTGCTTCAATCAGGGGGCAGCCTCTGACTTCAGCTAATTCATATACCTTTTGATACCGGTCTGTACAAAGGGTAGCCAGGATAACCCGGCCTATATCATGTAACAGCCCTGCCGTAAAGGCGTGGTCCTTTTGGCTGATCATCAATTCTGTGGCAACAAGCCTGCTGGATACCGCGCAGGCCAAGGCATGACGCCAAATTTCCTCATAATTGCCGACTGACTTTTTCTTCATCCCGGCCAAGGTTTTATATACTGAAGCACCGACCACTAAAGTCCTTAGAGTCTGCATACCCAAAAGAGCCACAGCTTCCGAAACTGAGGCAACCTTCCGGGGCAGCCCGTAGTACGCGGAATTAACAAGCTTTAATACTTTAGCCACCAAAACCTGATCCCTGTTAATAAGATCACAGATTTCCTGGTTTGTCGACTCAGGGTCCGCAGTCAATTCTATTATTCGGTTGGTAATTTGGGGAAGAGCCGGCAAATCGCCCACATTCATCAGTATCTTGCCAAGTGCTAGCTGGTTCATATAACTCCTCCTATATCTTTATTAATTGCCGCCAACTAGGGGCTTATATGGTTGTGGTTTGACCTGTTTTTCGAACCTATATGAGATAATCTTGTTTTTTCTGTTATAGTCTACTGTAATCATATCACCTACATAAAACCATTGCAGATCGTTTTCATAAACATACATAGTTACTGTTTTGGTAATCGTGCCAGTTCTATTGGAATTAAAAACAGTATTATCGAGGACCATATAATAATCAATTGGACCATATACCTTCGCGGAGACAACACCCGTAAAACTTTTAACCAGGTCCCAGTCCGGCGGGATAAAATTGAATCTCAAAGTCCACTGTGGCTGAGGTTGGCCGGTTGG
>JAJZQD010000121.1 GCA_021847735.1 Bacillota bacterium
ATCCTCGTTTTCACGCAGACGTCAGGAGTTGCTCAGGCAAATAGGGATTCCTTTTGAAGTCAAGGTTAAAAACGTGGACGAAACTGTTCCGGAAGGTTTGCCGTTCCAAGATGCGGTTTGCGAATTGGCTTACCGGAAAGCTATAGGAATAGCGGCCTTCGAAAGGGAAGGAATTGTGATTGGGGCTGATACGGTGGTGGTTCACCGGGGCTTGATCCTCGGTAAACCTGCCGGCATTTCGGATGCCGTTCAAACCTTGCGCAATCTGAGTGGAAGCGACCACCAGGTAATCACCGGCTTTTGCGTTATAGAGGCTGCCACCGGGAAAGTAGTTAAAGCCAGTGAAACGACCCGGGTTTTTTTTCGCCGACTAACGGATTCAGAAATCCAGGCTTATGTCAGTTCCGGCGAACCCATGGACAAAGCCGGGTCATATGGAATTCAGGGCCTTGGGGCAGTGCTGGTTGACCATATAAGAGGCTGTTATTTCAATGTGGTCGGCCTGCCTTTGTCAAAACTGGCCTGGGTTTTAAAGGAATTTGGGGTTGAGGTGCTGAAGTAAGCCTTCCACTTCTAAGGGGAATCATAGTACATGGAACCATTGGAATACCGGATCAAAATTAAAGAGCTTCCAGAAGAAATGCGGCCCAGGGAAAGGCTTCTAAAGGACGGCCCGGAATCCCTGACAGCCACTGAACTGCTGGCGGTACTTTTGCGTACGGGAACCGGTTCGGTAAACGCCCTTGACCTGGCGACTATATTATTGACAAGGTCAGGAGGGCTCGCCGGGCTGACGGAAAGCTCACCTGAGGAACTCTGTTCCGTCAAAGGAATTGGCCCGGCTAAGGTTGCCCAGATAAAAGCCGCAGTTGAACTGGGGCGCAGGTTGTCTACTAAGGCCCCCGGTCCCAGGCAGGTCATAAAGTCACCGGTTGATATTTACAACCTTCTGAAAGAACGTATGCGTTACTATGATAGGGAGCATTTTAAGGCGGTTTTTCTCAATACAAAACACCATGTGATTACTGTTGAGACGGTTTCGGTGGGAAGTCTGAACTCTTCCCTGGTGCACCCGCGGGAACTGTTTAAAAGCTCCATAAAGAGAAGTGCCGCTGCATTAATACTGGTCCACAACCACCCCAGCGGAGATCCGACGCCAAGCACGGAGGATACCGAGATTACCCGAAGGCTTGTTGAAGTAGGGAACATCATTGGAATCCAGGTAATTGACCATGTTGTTATCGGTGAAAATAGCTTTGTAAGTTTAAAAGAACTGGGTGTTATTTGAACATATTGCAGAATTTAAAGCTTGAAAGGGGCTAACGGGATGTTTGGGATTTTTTCTAAGGATATGGGGATAGATTTGGGTACAGCAAACTCTTCAGTGTATATAAAAGGCAAAGGGATTGTAGTCAATGAACCTTCGGTGGTGGCTATCCAGAGAGATTCGGGGCATGTGCTGGCCGTGGGTGAAGAGGCAAAACAGATGATTGGCCGTACCCCCGGCAATATAGTTGCTATCAGACCAATGAAGGACGGGGTTATTGCAGATTTTGACACAACCCAGAGCATGTTGCGGTATTTTATTACCAAGGCTCTCCGGAACAGACCGCATTTAATCAGACCAAGGGTTGTGGTGTGTGTGCCTTCCGGGGTGACGGCAGTAGAGGAAAGGGCAGTCCGGGAGGCGACTTTGCAGGCAGGAGCCAGGGAAGCCTATCTTATCGAAGAACCAATGGCTGCTGCAATTGGTGCCGGGCTTCCGGTTCATGAGCCTACAGGCAACATGGTTGTTGATATCGGCGGCGGGACCAGCGAAGTGGCGGTTATATCCCTGGGCGGGATTGTTACCAGCCGTTCAATCCGGGTGGCCGGTGACGAGATGGATGAAGCTATTATGCAGCATATTAAGCGGACATACAACCTGATGGTAGGTGAACGTACATCTGAGGAAATTAAGATTAAAATAGGTACCGCCTATCCCTTTTCCCAAATAGAAAATTACGAGGTGCGCGGGCGCGACCTTTTAACCGGGCTGCCCAAAACCGTTGAAATTACATCAGCCGAAGTGTATAAGGCTCTTTCCGAACCGGTCAGCAGTATTCTTGAAGCTATTAAAGTAACTCTTGAGAAAACCCCGCCTGAGCTCGCTTCTGACGTGATGGACAAGGGTATTTTCATGGCCGGCGGAGGCTCTCTGCTAAGGGGGCTTGACCGTCTTGTCAGTGAAGAAACGGGTATGCCTGTCCATGTGGCCGAAGAACCTTTGTTCTGTGTGGCTTTTGGTACCGGTAAAGTACTGGAAAACCTTGACGTGCTCAAGAGAGTTTTAATCACCCCGAAAAAAATCGGCTAGAAAGGCGGGGTATCATTGCTCCGGTATATCATTAACAGGTATGTCCTGGGTTTTTTTGCCCTTGTCGCTTTGGCCCTGGTCCTAATCAGTTACACCGGTCAGAGCAGGTCAACCCTGAGTCCTGTTGAAAGAATAGTGAAGAGTATTACAACTCCGTTGGAAAGCGGGGTAACATGGGCCGTAAACGGTGTAAGTGACACCTTTGGTTCAGTGTTTTCCATCGGTAGTATCAAAGAAGAGAACAGGAATCTGAAAAGCCGGGTTGCCACGCTGGAAGGGGAGAACAATCTTCTTAAAGAATACGAGTACCAGAATTTGCGACTGCGGGAACTTCTGCAATTTAAGGATTCTGTCAGCCGCAATTATGATATTGTTTCCGCTTCGGTAGTGGCCAGGAACCCTTCTAACTGGTTCAAAACAATGACCATTAACCGGGGGGAGGCCGACGGTATCAAAAAGAACATGGCCGTCGTTACCAGTCTGGGGCTGGTCGGGCATGTTATTAATGTGAGCGGTAATTCGGCTGAAGTATCATTGATAATCAATGATGACAGCGCGGTAGGCGGTTTGGTTCAAATAACCAGAACCCCCGGTGTTGTTGAAGGGCTGCCCGATAATTCAGGTTATCTGAAGATGATTCACATCTCCAAAGACGCACCTGTCAGGGTGAAACAGACTGTAATCTCGTCAGGATTCGGGGGCATTTTCCCGAAGGATCTGCCCATCGGCCGGATAACGAAGGTGGAAATCGAATCCAACGGTTTAGTCAAATATGCCATAGTGAGGCCTTTTGTTGATTTTAACAGGCTGGAAGAAGTTTTGGTCATCAAATCTGTTTTCGGGGTAGACCAAATGTCAGCTTCCGGCGGAGGGCCATAATATGAGATATTTTGTAATGACAGTTCTTTTCTTCATCGGTCTTGTTCTGCAGGCTACTCTTTTCTCCCACCTTACCGTAGCCGGTGTCAAACCAGATCTGGTACTGGTCCTTCTGGTATTTTACGCTTTACTGCACGGGCCCATGGAAGGCGCCCTGATGGGTTTGGCCGGCGGGCTGCTGCAGGATTTGATGTTCGGCCAGAATATCGGGATGAACACCCTGGCCAAATTGGTAACAGGGTATCTTTTTGGGGCTTTGGAAAAGAAAATATACAAGGAGAACGTGTTGGTTCCGATGGTAGTGCTGTTCCTGGCCACGTTCCTCAATGAGACGGTGCTGTACATACTGAGATTTTTCTCACATGTACCGGGGCCGACGGGTGAAAGTTCGATAAATTACCTGGCTTCTGTTAAGAACATCTTTTTTTCAACTGCTGTATATAACAGTTGCCTTGCCCCGTTTATCTACGGAAGGTTTTATAAATCGTCACAGAAGGGTTTACTTAGAATTACTGACAGGTAATATTAATGCGGAGGGCTGGGTATGCCTGAAAAAGTCGTAGAAAATAAACTTAAATTTTTAAAGGTTCTTGTTGTGCTATTATTTATTATCCTGGTATCACGACTGGCATATATCCAACTAGTCCAAACCCAGCAGTTTTCAACCTTGTCAGAACAAAACAGAATCAGGCTGGTACCCATACCGGCCAAAAGGGGAGAGATACTGGACCACAACGGCAAGGTTCTGGTTAAGGACCGCCCGGTCTACAGTGTCTCCATTGCTTACCTGGGCCTGAAGGACCAGGACCCTGAAAAGGTGGCGGTAAAGCTCGCCTCCATTCTGGGCATGAACGCCCGGGACATTGTGGCGGCAGTCAATGATAAAAACATCCGTAAGTTTGAACCCATTAAAATAGCAACCGATGTCCCAATTGATGTAGTGACAAAAATTGAAGAGAACCGGGCTGATTTATCTGGGGTGGAAGTAAATGTTGAACCCATGAGGGAGTATGTTTACAAAGATTTTATGCCCCATGCCCTGGGT
>JAJZQD010000122.1 GCA_021847735.1 Bacillota bacterium
GTCAGGTATACAAAAGCGGTGATTGGGACATAGCAATATATGATAATATCGGAGGGGGCGGGAGCCCCACAATACTGGATGTTGACGGGGACCAGCTTCTGCCGGTAATCAACGGAACGAAGGTTGTATGGCAGGATAACCGGAACGGAAACTGGGATATTTACATGTATGACACAGTCACAAAAGTCGAGACACCTGTGGCTACCACCCCTGCGGATCAGGATTTTCCCGCTATTTACGGGAACTATATCGTTTGGGAAGAAAATGGTGATATATATCTGTACACCATTAGTTCAGGAAATGTAAGGAACTTAACTAATAACCCCTATAAGCAGTATGATCCGGCAATTTATGGGGATAATGTGGTTTGGTCCGACAAGCGGAATGGTCGGTGGGACATTTACCTGTACAATATCTCCAGCAGCAGAGAGTTCCGGGTCACATCGAGCGCCGGTGAACATTATTTCCCGGCCATCTATGATAAGACAGTGGTGTGGACAGGCAAACCAACCGCAACCGTGAATGAGCATATTTATAAGTTGGATTTCACTCTGCCCTCAGATAATGGCGGCGGTGGTGGCGGTGGCAGTGGCAGCATTACCCTTCCGCCTGCTGGTGGACCGGATGACAATCCCTTTATTGATGTCCCGGACGATTACTGGGCTGTAAATGAAATCGTTTACCTGGCTAAAAATAATATTGTCAAAGGATTCCCTGATAGCACTTTCAGGCCCCAGAAGCCTATCACCCGGGGAGAACTGGCAGTTATCACCGCCAATGCCCTGAACCTGGATTTGGACTCCGCCAAAGTACAAAACTTTACAGATGTGCCGGAGATTCATTGGGCCTTCAAAGCAATTGAAGCAACAACCAAAGCCGGTGTAATGATCGGCTACGGCAACGGGCAGTTCAAACCCAATAACCTCATTGCCCGGGAAGAACTGGTTCAGGTGATCATCAAAGCGCTCCATTATAAGAATATTCAGGGTGAAGCCAACAGGACGGCGCTGGATATCTTTAAAGATAAAGATAAGATTCCCTGGTGGGCGAAAGACGGGGTATCCGAAGCTGTCAATAAAGGGCTGGTCAGTGGTGTCAGGCCAGATATGTTTGGCGCCGGGATTAAAGCCACCCGGGACCAGGTAGCTGTGTTGATGTACAAACTTCTTCAAAATATTAGATAATAGAAGTTTTGCTGAGAAGAAGGTTTTATTTCACAAACTGTAGAATTCAATGAATTAATATACGCTATAATGATACGGGGTGGATAGTCATGAAAAAAATCCGTAAAGCAATTATCCCTGCAGCGGGCCTGGGGACAAGGTTCCTGCCTGCCACCAAAGCGATGCCAAAAGAAATGCTGCCAATTGTAGACAAACCGACTATCCAGTATATAGTTGAAGAGGCCATCGCTTCAGGTATTGAAGACATTCTGATCATCACCGGCCGCAGCAAGCGGGCCATCGAGGATCATTTTGACCACAACCCCGAAATTGAACTCTTGCTCAAGCAGAAAGGCAACACTGAACTCCTAAACCTGGTGCAGGATATTTCCCAGATGGTGGATATCCACTATATCCGCCAGAAGGAACCCCGGGGCCTGGGACATGCCATCTATTGTGCCCGGAAGTTTATCGGCAATGAGCCTTTTGCCGTGCTCCTGGGTGATGACGTGATTGTTAGTGAAACCCCCTGCTTAAAACAGCTGATTGACGTTTATGATGAATTTGGCCGCAGTGTACTGGGGGTTCAGCGGGTAGCCAGGCGGGATGTCTGCAAATACGGGATAGTTGACCCCACCGGCGAGGCCGGTGAGCGGACGGTCAGGGTTGGCAATCTGGTGGAGAAACCGCCGGTGGACACGGCGCCTTCGGATATTGCTGTGCTGGGCCGGTATATCATCGAACCGGAAATTTTTTCAATCCTGGAAAACACCGATCCCGGTGCCGGGGGTGAGATTCAGCTCACTGATGCCCTGAAGGTCCTGTCCGGCGAAAAAGCCATGTATGCCCATATTTTTGAGGGGCGGCGTTATGACGTGGGGGACAAACTGGGTTTCCTCCAGGCCACGGTGGAATTTGCCTTGGCCCGACAGGACTTAGGCGCGCAGTTCGCCGCTTATCTGGAGCAGCTCGTCGCAAACCGTGATTCATACCGGGAAGTTGCGGTGGATAAAGAGAAGTAGTCCAAAAATCTTAAAATGCAATAAAAAAGCAGGGGTAAGATCCCTGCTTTTCCTTTGTCCTATTTGATTAACCAGGCATATATTCCGTATGCCGCCGCAGCCCAGAAGATACCGCTGAGTATTAAGCCGAGGGCTAAGCCTTTGGCCGGGCGCAGTTGTTCATTGTTTATCTCGGTGGACATTTTATCTGGGGTGTTATTCTCGGCTTCGCTTTTTTTCATTTTACCTACCGTCCAGGCGTGAGGACTTTTTAAGGAGTATTGCATGGTAACTCCTCCTAATTTTAAATTATTATATTACTTAAATCATATCCATACTATCAAAACTTTATAACGAAATTTTCCTTGCGTTATTATTGTAACTCCCGGAACAATATGATTCAATAAAAACGGACAAATTTCGACTAAAGTTGGACAATTCTGATTTCAACAAAAACCCTTGCAAGTTTTAGAAAATAGTTTTATAATTAATTTGACAAAAATTTCATATGTTTGTTCCGATAATAGCAAACCCATCGAGAGGTGGGGACGCAAAGCCACGGGTCTGGGTTATCCCTGACAGCCGGGTTGCCGAAGAATACAAGGTGATTTGCCTTTTTAGGTAAGTTTGGCCTGTTCTCGCATCCCGGGAACAGGCTTTTTGATTGCCGGACAATAGTTTTCCCGATAATAGCAAACCCATCGAGAGGTGGGGACGCAAAGCCACGGGTCTGGGAGTTCTCCCTGACGGCCGGGTTACCGAAGGAGATGTTGGCCATGAAAAATATTCCTTGGGCAAAGAAAATCCAGCTGGCCGCAGTGTTGGCAGTTACTGTTGTTTTTTTGGCTCTGCCGGTGCAGGCTAAGCCTGTCGAGGTTAACTGGTATCAGCCCTATTATGAGCATCAGGCGGCGTTGACGCTGCCGGTCGATGACCGGGTAGATACTGCTTTTGTCCTCAGCGGACAGATCGACGATAAATATAATGCCCTTCTGGTCAGGGTAGCCAGGGGCGCCGACGAAACCTACTATTACCTGCCGGCCCGCAAAAACCAGGTAGAAGGCAGTGTTTACCTGAGATTTGGCAAAGGGAATTACAAGGTTGAAATAAATCTGGTTAAACCCAACCCTGATGACCCCGCTGTCATCCAATTCGACCGGCTGGCCGGGACTCAGCTGGAAAACACGGCAGAAGCCGACCGGCGGAATCTGCTGCCTTCATGGGGCATCGAAAGTGATGATCCGGCCATTGTCAGCAAAGCCCGTGAAATTACCAAAGGTCTGAAGGATGATTACCAAAAAGTAAAAGCCATCCATGACTGGGTGACCAAAAACATCAGCTACGATGTGGTTAAATACAAGGCCGGCAGGTTCTATGATAACGAAGGGGCCGTAAAGGCTCTGAACAGTAAGACCGGTTTGTGCCGGGATTACTCCAACCTGACCGCCGCGCTGCTCAGGGCAGTGGGTATCGAGGCTAAAACAGTGACCGGTGAGGCCGGGAATAGCGGCAGCTGGTACGGTCACGCCTGGAACGAGGCGAAGGTCGGGGGCCGCTGGATCAGTCTGGATACTACCTGGGATGCCGGGTATGTCAGAGGCAGCAGCTTTATTAGCCGATACAGCAGCAAATATTTTGACCAGGAGGCCGGATTATTTAACCGGACCCATAAAAAGGCTGCCGATGCTTTTTAACCATATATTGACAAACTACCGGCCGAGTGTTACGATAAAAGAACAGCAGGGAATGACAGGTATGCCTATTGGGGCATACCTTTTTATTCATTTACACCTCCTGCTGCTGAGGGATTGTCGAAAAAAGTCATAATTAGTCGGAATGTTTATTTGGAATAATGGAGGAAAATAAAGGAAAGTGTCGAAAAAAGTAGTAATATATATTTAGTGAAATTCACGCAAATTCAAAATCAGCAGTGTCTTGAAGGGCAAACCTGCCGAAAGGCGGGGACGCAAAACTATGGGTCTAAAGCTTTATGCTATGATTGCCAGGTTACCAGAATACGACGCTTATTTTACGCCATCCGGTAGTCTGGATGGCGTTTTTTGTTCTCAAATAACCGTAAAGTTTCAGATAATTGTTTTCGATAC
>JAJZQD010000024.1 GCA_021847735.1 Bacillota bacterium
AGAAAAATGTGTCGTAAGCATCAAGTTGTAAAGGTTCCGGTCCCTATTTCCAGAGTCTTTGTTCTGAGTCTTTGGAAATGTACGAAAGCAAAAATCATATGGACAAAAGTACTGGTAAATAGACAAAAAAAATTCCGGACCGAAGTCCGGATTAAATTGGGTCAAATTTGTAATTATATTTCACGGCATAAGCCGCAGCTTCTGCCCTGTTGCTAAAACCGAGCTTGTTAAAAATGCTGCTGACATAATTTTTGACTGTCTTTTCGCTTAAAATAAGCCTGTTGGCGATCTCCCTGTTGCTCAGGCCTTTCGCAATCAAGGCCAGGACTCTTTTCTCCTGAAGGGATAAAGTCTGTTTGGAAGATGAATGCATATCTGTGGCGTTTTTCATAAACTCCATCACTTTGGCGGTGGAAGACGGATCCAACAGGGATTCCCCCCTACCTACCGTCCTAATTGCATTAACCAGTTCCTTGCCCTTAAGCTGTTTTACAACAAACCCCTGAGCCCCTGCCATTATAGAAGATACGAGAGTTTCGTCATCTGAAAATGATGTCAGCATAATTATCTTTACGCCGGTATCAGCCTTACGAATCTCACGACAGGCCTCAATGCCGCTTATACCTTCACCCAGTCGTATATCCATTACAACCACATCAGGCTTCAAAGTCAGAGTTTTGGAAACAGCATCAGAGCCATTATCAGCCTCACCTATTACCTGCAGGTCTTTATGACACTGGATAAATGATACCAGACCCACCCTGACTACTTCATGGTCGTCTACGATTAGTACCCTCAAAGTGTCCATATCATTTTACCCCTTTTCTTAAATTAAACATAGTTAAACAGGTATATCCAACAATACTTCTGTTCCGAACCCGGGGCTGGACTTGAAATTTAAGCGCGCATTCAATCTTTGGGCACGCTCATACATGTTTCTAAGACCCATTCCCTGGAGGTTGTTTTCACCGTGCTCTCTGGCATCCAAACCAACACCGTCATCCCTGATTCGAATTTTAAGACCCCCTTCATCAAATCGCACCTCCAGAAAAACATTATTGGCAGAACTATGCTTTCGGACGTTACTAAGGCCTTCTTTGATGAAATAGTAAATGTTAATAAGTTTACTGTTATCCAGGTATATAGGCTTTCCTGTCATGATTAATTTAAATTTGTATTCCGGGTACATCTTGAATTCTTCGGTAACTTCAGCCGCAATTGTCTGGATATCAGGGCAGGATTCCGGTGCTGTCAGGTGCCTTATAAACTGGCGAATATCAAACATCACATCATTTAACTTGTTAACCGAAAATTCCATGTCTTTTACTTGTTCTTCATCAATCTGCCCATTATAGGTTAACATACACCTTTCAAGCCGAAGTCCTACCGAATATACTGACTGCAAAACACCGTCATGAATATCCCGGCTGATGCGTTCCCGCTCCTCAAACACCGCCTGGTTAACCTCAGCCAGTTCAAGCCGCCGTAAAACCTCGGAATCGATGGCCTGCAGGGATTTAATAACGAAATAAGCGATAATTATGGCACAGGCCATCCTAAATACCTCTACCGGAATTCCCGTAATATTCACCAAGTTGTCACTGTTAATTATATTAGCCGGAAAGAAATTTCCAGGGCGGACAATAAGGCCTGCCATGATTCCATATAGCGCAAAAGCAAATGAACTGGCTTTAATATATTTATTTAGTTGAGGTATCGACAGATAATTCCCTAGCTCTAGCTGCATATATAGTCCAATTGCAGTGATTATGGCTGAAGGAAAGCCTAATAAATAGCGGGAAGTTACAAAACCAATATAAACTGATTCGGCCGACGTAGCTTCATTAATATAAAGCTTCCATCCGATAAAATACACTACCCAGGCAACCCATAACATAGCAGGAACTATTCTTAGGAATCGCAGCTCCGGTTTGACAATTAACACAAGTTCGATTCCAAAGTAAAACAGAAGCATGAATGAGGCGGAAATGAGAATCCTTTCAAACAAAAAGGCCCATGATACATCATAATAAAAGATATAGTTTTTCTGAAGGTATATCCAACCGTGTATCAGTTCTGCAATCCCATGTACCAGGGCAAAACCGGAAAGCAGCCAGACTCTTTTCCCAAACTCAAATTTCCGCTGAACTCTCATTAACAACAAAAACCCGGTAATGACAAAAGCCAATCCATAAAAGAAATAGAGGGAATACTCATTACCGAAAAAAATATCCGAAATATTCCCCATAAAATCCCTCTTTCATCATAATTTTCTTGAACACCGACATTATATGAATTTGCACGCTTATTATACCATACACTCCAACACGCTTCCTTATGGAAACACTGGTAATACATGTCCTGACCCTAAGTGACGACCCGTGTGTCAACGACACCATCAAGTTCCTGCGGGACCGGGAAGTAGTGCACTTCCAGAGATTCGGCGAAGTCCTGGATAATGTGCAAACCTGGATGAATACGAAGAAGTGTTATTGAATAAAATAAACAAAGTGCACCCGTTAAAGTGGTGCACTTTGTTGTGTATTTACCACATATTCCGCACCCTGCCCGAAAAAAGTTTTAAATTTTTTAAATTTTGAAAGGATTTATAAAAAACATGTCGAAACCTTTACTCTAATAAGGAGTTGAGGCTATATGAGTTCCCCGATCGATGGGCTAATTATCAGTCACGTAGGCAGTGCGCCTTTAATTGCCAACTTTTGTGATGAACTTGAGTTGTCCGACATTATTGATAGAATTGTTCGGTGGGATCCCAAACAATGTCGAACATCACCCGGAACACTTATTAAAGGGCTAGTTATTAATGTTTTATCTGGTCGCAAAGCCCTTTACCGGGTAGAAGAATACTTTTCTGAGCAAGATGTAGAACTGCTTTTTGGCTCAGGTATAGAAGCTGATGCTTTTAATGATGACGCATTAGGAAGGGCTCTAGATAAAGTGGCAGACGCTAATCCCAAACAGATTTTTGGGAACTTAGTACTATCAGCCGTGACCAAGCACGAAATTAAACTTACCAGCGTTCATGCTGATACCACATCCAAATCCGTTTACGGAATTTATGAAGATAGTCAGCCATCAGAGGATGAAGATAATCTGTTTATTACTTATGGATACAGCAAAGACCACCGTGCTGATCTAAAGCAGTTTATGTATGGTCTAATCACTAACAACGAAGGCATACCGCTTTATGGTGAACTAAGAGCCGGTAATTCCAGTGATAAGACATGGAATAACGAAGTCTTAAACAAGTTACATGAAATCCTACCCGCAGTGGATAAGGATAGCATTTATATAGCCGACTCAGCCTTAATAACAAAGGACAACCTGGCTGTTCTTCAAAGCCAGAAAGTGCGTTTTATTTCCCGACTACCAGAAACCTTTGGCATGGCGGAGGAAGTTAAACAATGGGCCTGGAAAACGGGACGCTGGATAACTCTTGGGGCTGTTAGTCAAAAGAAAAATGCTTCTCAATACCAAGCTCAAAGTACCATTAGGGAACTTGACGGTCAGAGATACAGGTTTATCACCTTCCATTCATCTAATCTGGACGCTCGCAAAGAGAAAACCATTACCAGGCGGATAGAGAAGGAACGGGAAAAGCTTGACAAGGATTGCCGTGAGCTTGGTAAACGTGTTTTTTACTGCAAAGCTGATGCTCACAAAGAATGGCAGCTTTTTCTTAAAGAACGAAGCAATATCCTACACGATCTAACCGGCAATATACGTGAAGAAACAACAGTCAAAAGGAAGGCCGGTAGACCGAAGGCCGATTCCCAACCTGACACGGAAACAACTTACTGCTTAGAGGCAGAGGTTAAACCACCTAGCGAAGAACTTATTGCAGATTTGCGGGCCAAAGCAAGTACTTTTATTTTGATGACCAATATTTTGGCAGAGCAGGAGCTTTCGGCCTTAGATATTTTGAAGGAGTACAAAGAACAAACTGCCGTAGAAGTACGGTTCCGCTTCCTTAAAGACCCAACCTTCATAGACGGCATTTATGTGAAAACTCCTGATCGAGTAATGGCTTTAGGGTATATATTTCTTATGGCTTTACTGATCTTTTCCTTATTAGAACGGCGTGTGAGGAAAAACCTTAAAAAAGAAAATGAAATATTGATAATACCAGGTAAGAAAAAAAGCGATTCTCCTACCGGCACAATGATCCTGGCTATGTTAAGCTCGATTCATGTAGCGCGTATGATTTTCGATAACATGATAGTTCGAAGGCTACCTAAAAACCTTATTAACAACCAAATTAGAAGGCTTTTGGTTCTTGCTGGATTTGATGAAACCATATATGTTGAGCCTAAAAAAAGTAGTCGGATTAGCACCTAGAATTTTTTTCGGAGCTGAAAAATTAGTTTTTATTTGCTCGCGAGGGTGCGGAATATGTGATTTACCGCTGTAAAACAGAAATTAAGCAGCCCAAAAAGCCGCTGGGTGGCTAACCCAGCGGCCTTTTTATACTATTTACGTGAAATTGGTTCTTTTACTTAATTACTCAGCACTCGCTGCGACCTGGCTTGCAGAGAACCGGCTAAACTCGGCTGCCCGCAGTTCCTTCCGTTTAATTTTCCGCTTTGGGTCTTAGGCAGTGCTTCTACAAACTCAATTTTCCAGGGATATTTAAACGGAGTGGCCTCCCTTTTAACATGTTCCTGGATTTCCTTGATCAACTCCTGTGAAGGCACATAACCTGACCGCAGGACGACATAGGCTTTGACAATATTGCCCCTTACCTGGTCGGGGCTCTCCACTGCCGCAGATTCCAAAACCGCGGGATGAGATGCCAGGGCATTTTCTACTTCCGTCGGGGAAATCCGGTAGCCGGAGGCCTTAATCAAATCATCATTCCGCCGCAGCACCTTTGTTGCCGTCGGGTATATTGGAACCGTTCTGACTTCCCCGACCGGAGCCAGTTGGACAACAGTGCCTTCCGGCACAGCCACCCACTTTGAGGTGGTGGCATATGGCAGTAATTACTTGGTAGCTGCGGGGTCTGGCTTGATTTTTATTAATCTGTAAGTATTAAAGACCGATTTCATGTTCCAGTGCTGAGATTTTTTGATCGTCTTCCTTAAAGTTGGGCCCACTAAACCAGTTCCGGACACTGAGCAGGTAGTACAGGATCAACAGGACGGTAACGCTCCCCATGGTATAGCCTGTTAACTGGTTGGGCGGAGCAATGAAAAGCACAGTGATAAAAAGTATCCAAATCAAAGCAAGAGTATTGACAAGTCCACTCCATTTGCCAAGGTTCCACGGACCGTTATGCTGCGGGGTCCAAACACCCTTCGACTGGGCGCGCAGCTTCAGGAACAGGGGAATACCGTAAGAGATATATAAGGCAATTGTACTGATTGAAACGATTACAGAGTAGCCCCCGCTATATACTGCCATCAAAAAGGCTACAACTACTGACAACCAGATGGCCGGGGCAGGGGTACGGAAGGACTTTGACACCTTACACCAGAGGTTTGAGCCAGGCATCCCGCCGTCACGGGCAAAGGCGAAGATCATCCTGGAATTGGACGTCACAGAGGACAGACCGCAGAACCACATGGCAAAGGTTACCATCCATAGGGTTGCCCTGCCGGCCGTGCCGCCCAGTGATTTTTCAACTACATAGATAAACGGGTTGGTGGCCCCGGCAGCAGCCGCGGTATCACCGATGGTACTTGTCACTGCTACTAACATTATATATCCGAAAATTGCGGATACCAGCACGGAAGAGTAAACGCCCCAAGCGGCTTTTACCCTGGGGTTAATGGTTTCTTCAGTCGTATGTGCTGAAGCGTCATAACCTGTATATGTCCACTGTGCCTGTAACAGACCCAAGAGGAAGGCCCACCAGTAAGGGAATTTGCTGGTAGTAAAGCCGGTCTGGAAAACATAGCCGACATCATGTTTGGGGCCAAAAACCAATAATGCGATAACCAGGGCGGAAACACCTAAGATGTGATAGATAGCACTGAAATCATTTAACTTCGCCACGATTTTAATCCCGAAATGATTTAATGCCCCGTGGGAAAGCAGTATTACCCCGTAAATAATGAGGAAGTGATTCCAGTCTTCCTTTACTCCGAGTAAAGGGGCCAGGAACTGGGCAGCCCCGAAATCTATCCCGGCGGTAACAGCAAACTGACCTACCATGTTAAACCATGCCGTAAACCAGCCCCATCCTGATCCACCCAAAATGGTTGACCAGTGGTACAGCGCACCGGATGTAGGAATAGCCGAAGCCAATTCGGCCATCCCGGCGGCCACCAGCAGAGTAAAAATTGTCACCAGGGGCCAGCCGATTCCGTTAACACCCGGACCACCCATACCTAACCCGTATCCGTAAAGGGTAACTGCACCGGTTAAAATCGATATGATTGAAAAAGAAATTGCGAAATTCGAAAACCCGCCCATGTCCCGCAGCAACTGCTGCGCGTACCCAAAACTATGTAGGTCGGTTGCATCCTTTTGAATTTGCCGGTTCTCATTACTGGATTGCGACACGATAAGCCCTCCTTTATTGTCATTTTTTATACCTTACTTTTTGCTTGAAGCAATAAACTGCTGCGTAAAGTTTACATACTCTTCTTCCTTAAAGTTTCTAACACTGTTGTTAGCCACGGCCAAAATGCCAAATCCGACGAACAAGGCGATAGCGATTAAAACCAAGCCTATCATTAATCCCATCATTTTCACCTCTCTTTCCGTAAAATTGTTATTTATCGGCGTCTAAAATATAATTTTTGACCAGTCAAGCACCGGTATTAATACATTTTAAAGCCTCGCGTGCTATCATAAGCTCCTCGTTGGTCGGAATTACAAATACTTTTACCGTAGAGTTTGGGACAGAGATTTCCTGCTCACCCCGGCAGGCGGAGTTAATTTGGTCATTTATCTCCACACCAAGGTATGTAATATGGCTACACACCTGCCTCCTGATATAGGTGGAATTTTCACCAATACCCCCGGTAAAAACCAGCATATCCAGTCCACCCAGAACGGCGCTGTAGGCCCCAATGCATTTTATCACACTGTGCACAAATACCTTTAACGCTGTCTGGCAAAGCCTGTCTCCCTCCCGGGCATGCTGCTCGAGGTCACGGAAGTCGCTGCTGACTCCGGAAATACCCAAAACCCCGCAATTTTTGTTAAGGTATTGGATGACTTGTGTGGAACTGAGTTTTAACCGTTCCTCCAGCAGCGGCACCAAGGCCGGGTCTATACTCCCGGAACGGGTACCCATAACCAGACCCTCCAAGGGAGTGTAGCCCATGCTGTTTTCAACTGAGATACCGTCTTTGACAGCAGTAATACTGGAGCCGTTGCCCAGGTGACAGGTAATCATCCTGGCTGGGCTAAAACACATCCGGGCGGAGATTTGGAGAGCCCTTTGACTCACATACTTGTGAGAGATACCGTGGAAACCGTACCGCCGGATACCTATGTTATACAGTTCATAAGGAAGCCCATAGAGGTAAGCTTGTTCAGGTATAGTCTGGTGGAAAGCCGTGTCAAAAACAGCAACCTGTGGAACCCCTTTTAACAACCCCCGGCATATTTTAATACCTGTAAGGTTGGGTGGATTATGCAACGGTGCCAATTCCAGCAGGTTCTCCAACTCCAGTTCAGTTGCATCACCCACCAAAACCGGATTTGAAAACCTTTCTCCACCGTGGACAAACCTATGTCCCACCAGTTTCAAGTCCCCAGTATCAATGGTTCCTAAAATATACTTTACAGCCTGGTCATGATTGACAATATCATTGCCCGGCAGGCCGATGCGATCAACCGTCCCTTGGCCCAATACTGTCTCATCATCCCGGAATAATTTGTATTTCAATGACGAACTACCACAGTTAACAGTCAGTATACTCATCTTACGAGGGCCACTAAATCACCATTTTTTAGAGAAGCGGCATTGGCTTCGTCGCGGTCCAGATGCATTTCCAAAAGGTAATTTGGATTTACTCTGACCAGCACCTCGGCAAAGACAACTCCCCGCATCCCGGGAACACTGACAGTGACCCGGTCACCGTGTTTAACCTTGAAATACTCGGCATCCGCCGGAGACATATGAATGTGCCTGGCGGCTATAATACAGCCCTCGTTGAGGGTCACGGAACCCTTTGGACCAACGAGGGTGATGCCGGCCGACCCTTCCAGGTCACCGGAATCCCTGATGGGAGGCTGAATACCGAAGATGAAACAGTCAGAAATGGAAATCTCCACCTGTGTCTGAATACGCTCCGGGCCAAGTATCCTAACGTTTTGAATAACACCTTTGGGTCCCACCAGGGTAACCTCTTGCTCAGCCACAAACTGACCCGGCTGGGATAAATCCCGATCCTTGGTCTGGACCGCCCCGGAACCGAACAGGATGTCCATGTGTTCCTTGGAAATATGCACATGGCGGTTGGAAATGCCTATCGGAATCATCCCCTGTTCTACCGGGACGGCTCTACATACATTGGTCTCTTGAAGTTCTTTAAGAATTAGCCGGGTTACCTGATCTACTAGAATGTCGGTATTCATAGCCACCCCTCCCCGGCTCAGGCCATCTTAGCCAGAACCTGCCTGACTACTGTGGCAATGACTTCATTGGTCAGTTCTTCTGCGCCTGTAGATGTCTTCACAGGTATATTGACCGGAGCCGGTTTACTACTCTTCAGGTTGTATGCCAGGCGTTTCCGGTTAATTAGATGCAGGGGGCTAACATTATCAGAAGTGCTGTTGTTGCCCCAGGTCCCGCATCCAAGGGTCAATGCCGGCACCAGGCCGGTGGTCGCCCCAATGGCCCCGTGAGCCGAAGGAGTATTTACAAGAATCCTGAAAACTGGCTTTTTCTCCGCAAACTCCATAATAACTTCTTCGTTCTGTGAATGTATTACTAGACTGTGCCCCAAGCCGCCAAGATTAAGCAGCTCGATACACCTTAGACAGGCTGTATGCCAGTCCTCTTCCTCGTAATACCCGATTACCGGACTGAGTTTTTCACGGGAAAGCGGGTGTTCCGGGCCTACTCCCTGTAATGGTGCAACAATGAGCCGCGTGCCTGCGGGAATACTGATTCCGCATTTTTCGGCAATGTAAGCCGGACTGCGGCCCACCAGGCCCGGATTGACACCCCCGCCCCTGGTAATCAGGGCTTTACTTACCAAATCGGTTTCCTCCCGGTTCAGGAAACAAGCTCCCTGTTTAACCATCTCCGCTTTTACCTGGTCCGATATTACCCGGTCAACTATAATGGATTGCTCTGATGCACAAATGGTTCCGTTGTCAAAAGTCTTGCTTGTCATGATGTCGGAAACAGCCTGCGGAATATCGGCAGACCGTTCAATATAAACCGGGACATTACCGGGGCCCACCCCATAGGCAGGTTTGCCCGCGCTGTAAGCAGCCTTGACCATTGCCGAACCGCCGGTGGCCAGAATAATTGCGGTATGGTCGTGGCGCATCAATTCATTGGTAGCGGCCATCGTCGGCTTTGTCATGCACCCGATGATGCCGTCCGGGGCTCCCGCCCGTTTGGCCGCTTCATGCAGGACTTCTGCCGCTGCATAGCTGCACCGGGCGGCAGAGGGATGAGGAGCAATAACAATACCGTTTCTGGCTTTTATGGAAATCAGGCATTTGTAAATCACTGTCGAGGTGGGGTTGGTGGTCGGGGTGATACCCAACACCACACCCATGGGAGCCGCGATTTGATAAACCCTGGCCTCGGGGTCTTCGGCAATAATACCGACAGTTTTGACGCCTTTGATGTAGCTGTGAACATCTCTCGAAGCAAACAGGTTTTTAAACACCTTGTCTTCAAAGACACCGATTTTGGTCTCATCAACTGCCATCCGGGCCAGCCATTCGGCATTGGCCTGACCGGCTTCGGCCATAGCGGCAACCACCCTGTCAACCTCTTCCTGGGAGGCCTCGGCAAAAAAGGCCTGGGCCTGTTTAGCTTTCCTTAGTAGGTCACGGGCTTCCTGAAGGGAACTTAAATCAAAATCAAGCTGCATCATTCTTCACCTCCCGGTGGAACGGAATAAACCCTAAGTATTTCAACAATCAGTTGCTGTTTACCGGCTTTGCTGATCTGGCGCCCGTAAATAGCAAGCTTGGGCAGTGTCCTGGCAAGTTTCCGCAACTGGATTACCGTCAGCTTTTCCAGTTCTTCCGCAGTAAAAGATTTATCATCCTGGCGTGTTTTTGCTCCGGAAGTATGCTTACGAGTCTTGGTTCCGGAAGCATCCTTGCGTGTCTTTGCCTGAGAGGCGTCCGGGCTTGTCTTAGCCCCGGCTGTACCGTTACCGGACATGCCCTCGCAGGAGGCACGAGAATCCCTTCTATTACTGCTCCTTACCATCTCGGTGAGTTCATCTGCCAAACCTGTGATGACATGGGCGGCCAAAAGTTTGCCCACCTTTTGGGCATTGACTGCCGCCACGTCAACGGATGTCTGAACGGCGGCCACCTCACCCCAGAACTTGACTGTAATCAAACCGCCTTTAACTATGTCGTAATTTAAAAGTTCCACATCGGCGGCCTTTAGGCCGGCATCTGCGGCTTCAATTGCGGCAACTAACCCATATGTCTCCACTAATCCTAATGCACGGCTCATACGGCATGCCCCCTTTCGCCCTTATTTTACAGGCGGAAGAATCAGATCGAGCTCGCCATGCGGCCTCGGAATGACGTGTACGGAAACAAGTTCGCCAACCCGCTGGGCTGCGGCAGCGCCGGCGTCAGTTGCGGCTTTAACGGCTCCCACATCTCCTCTGACCATTACAGTGACAAGTCCGCCACCAACATGTTCCTTGCCTACCAGTGTTACATTAGCCGCCTTGACCATAGCATCCGCAGCTTCGATTGAAGCCACCAAACCTTTAGTCTCAATTAATCCCAATGCGTTCATGTTGTTACTCATAATTAGTTACCTCCTTAAATTGATTAACTTATTTATTTAACTTTTCTTTTCTGACAGTTCAGCCCAGTTGGCGGGATATGTAACGTAGAAGAACTTGACCCGGTCCTGGCACTTAAACTTGATATTGGAGTTAGCCGGAATATAGAAAACATCCCCCGGCCCACCCCGGTAAGTCACCCCGTTTATCTCAAGTTCGAGGGTTCCTTCAATGATGTAATCAACTTCCTCATAATTCAGTTCCCACGGAAAACTACACCGGTCCATAGTCATGAATCCGGCAGCCATATGCGGGCTTTCCCCGGTTGTCAGGAGGTTCTTGATGCCCACCCGGTCCTTGGGATTACCTGTGTCAAACGAATCCAGCTTGACCGTATTCCCACGGACTAGCATTAATCCCCCCGGGTCAGCTTCTTTTACAAAATTTCCGCCGGCAGCCGGGCTTAATTCTGCCAGGACCGCTTGAACAATCTTCTGGACCAGTCCTTCATCCAATGACTTACCCGGTGAAACGATGGACTGGCCGCCGGGTACAGACCGGGGTTGCTCTCCTGATAACGCCGGACTCCGGCGACCAGGCATCTCCGACCCCGCGGGTTTGACGGTATTAGCCCCTGCCCTTTGGGTTAAAAACTTAATTCCCAGTTCCCCGGCCGCGTCTCGGGCTGCGGGAGTAATGATGGCCTCAGCCGGAATCTCCATGCTTGTCTGGCCCGACTTGGCGTGACTTTTTACTGTCTCTGCGGTAACAAGTGCCTTCATCCTATCACCTCCTTTTAGTGGCCAGCGATTAGATGGCCTAGTGTTTAATGCACACTTTTTTTACAGGAGCGCTTTACCAAGCTTCGGATCAGGCGAAGGAATGACGGTTTTATAAACCAACATTCCTTTTTCCCTCACTGATACTGTTCCTGCGTCCACGGCTGCCTGAACTGCCGCGACTTCACCGGTCATAGTAACAAAGGATTTGCCGCCAATACCGGTCCCCAGGCGAATTTCAATGAGTTCCACCGCAGCGGCTTTGGCCGCAGTGTCGGCTGCCACGATGGAGGAAGCAATGGAAAAGGTTTCAATTACACCTAACGCCTGAAGTCTTTCCACCTTGGAAGTCCCACTTAAAGCAGGAATCACAGCCTCGTGGACCATTGCCAAAACAAAATGGTCAACTACCATCTCGCCCCCCGTTTTCAGGCCGGTTTGCACAGAATTTTCCACTGCTGCCACCTCCCCGGTAACTAGGGCCGCATATTTTCCCGGGCAAATAGTCCCGGCAAATACCAGTTCAACCTCAGCCGTCTTGAGCATGATATCCGCGACCTCAATACCTGATGCAATGCTGTTAAGTTCTATCAATCCGATGGAGTAAATCACCGGCCGCCACCCCCGTTCGCCCTGATAACAATCCGGTCTGTAACATCCTCTACCGTTCCGGAAATACTGCTGTGAACCGCCGCCCCCAGTTTCCCCTCGGGCACTTTGGCCACCTGCTGGCCCCTGGTCACCTGCTGGCCTTTGGCTACTAACGGTTCTGCAGGTACACCCACATGTTGTTTTAAAGGCAGAACTACCAAATCGGATTGAATAACCAAATCTGTCAAAGGCGCCGGTTGATTGTACTGCTCAATGCCCAGCCGGGAAATCAGCCTTTTAACCGGCAATTTCCGGTACTCCCACATGGGTATGGGAGTTGTGTCTTTAGCAGGCCGCGGCTTCATACCGGCCTGGGTGTATATTTTTTTCAGTTGGCTGTTAACCATTCTGGGGGAAAGGCCGAAGATGCAGGCATACTGCTCACATAAACCGCATTCGGTACAAAGAAAAACCGATGGGTTAGGTTCCATGTCAGCCAGGGAATATTTTATTCCCCGCATGGTCATATGAGGCTCCAGTTGATGCCCCAGCAAATATCTGGGACATAAGTCGGTACAATAACGGCACTGGACGCACACCGCCCTGGCCAGACGAAACACTTCATGGGAAGAAAGCATTTTTTCCTGCACCAGGGAATGATCCTCGGGAAAAACCAGTATCCCTTTGGTGGTTTTTGTTACCGGTGTGGACCAGTCGGAGACTACCGCCCCCATCATCGGCCCGCCGTTGATAGCCACCTTACCTGTCAAATCACTCATCCCCAGGGCATCTAACACAGCGGCATAAGATGTGCCAACCGGCACACGCACTGTCTGCCTGGCTGTAAATTCCCCGCCCACCGTTATACATTTATCTGTTACTGCTTTCCCGTCTATGGCATTGGCAACATTAATTACTGTCTCCACATTCTGCACCAGGCAGCCGGCCTGGATGGGCAGCCCACCCTGCGGAACAGCCCTGCCGGTAACTTCGTAGACCAATACATGCTCATCGCCTGCCGGGTAATAATCATCTATGACAAACAGTTCCAGTCCGTCCTCTAAATGAGTTGTTAAAGTCTCTATGGCTTCCTGATATTTTTTCTTTAGGGCGATAATTCCCCGGCGAGCTCCGGTTACCTGAACCAGAGCCTTCAAACCTCTGATCAGCAGCGGTGCCTCATGGACCATCAGAAGCTGGTCAACCCTCAGAAGAGGCTCGCACTCCGCCCCGTTTACAATTACAATTTCCGCCTGGCTGTCCGCTTTAACATGAGTAGGGAACCCGGCACCTCCGGCACCGACTACTCCCGCCTCTTTTATCAGTTTGAGCATGCTCCCCTACCACCTTTTAAAAGTGCCTGACTAGCTTAAAATGCCGGGCCGGTCAATTAATCACTTCATTTCTCCCGTTTCTTCATCAATTATTCCAATAACTGAAGCATCTATTGGCGCCTGTAACAGACCGCTGAGGCGGCGAGCCGAACTTCCCCTGGCCACTAAAACCTTCTCTCCCACACCTGCCCCTATCGTATCTGCGGCGACCAGTATTTTGTCGCCTTCTTCGGGTAGTTTTTCAATTATCCGGACTACCAGAAACTTCACCCCCGTCAAAGCCTCGTCCTTTCTGGTGGCCCACACGTGGCCGACAACACGTCCCAGTTGCATAGAAATACCCCCCTCTAATGGTTCGAGAGCTTCACTCTTCCCCGGTCACTCAACATATTTACCACTTATAATCATTATCATCATTACATAAAACAGGCTGTTCAACCGGTTAAGCCCGGTAATCAAGTCTTTCCTAACGACTGCCTCACCTTCGGTAAAAGCCGCCACCCCTGCAAGTTCTGTCTCCCGGCAAAGGGTTCGCAGAAGATTTAACCTGGCGACAGCTATACCATGCTCGGGAGCAGGAAAGAGATGGCCTATGCCGAAATACCTTTCCGGATGATGTGACCTCGTCCTGATTTCATCCATGTTCCAACCACGGAAGACCAGGTCAGACAGGGGCATTCCCGTGACCTCTGCCTTAATCAATTCCCGCAGGTATTTGAGAACAGCTTCCAGGTCGGCAGGCAGGCCCTTAATTCCCCAGGCGAAGGATTCGATAATTACCCCCAGCAGCTGGGCCTGCAAAGAATCCACCTTACCCCGCAGAAGGATGCGGGGGTGGGTCTTGGAAACCATAGTATCCCCGGTTAGGTGGGTCACCTCTTCGGGCTTAGCAGTTTTTTCGCCGTCGGCAGACCTTTGGGAGACGAAAGTCTCGTCCGTCATCTTGAGCATGATCCCGTTATCCTTGGCAAACTGCAAAGCTGCCGGGGTAACAAGGGTGCCCGACGGGACGGAATAAGAACTTATACCCCGGGTCGTGTAAAGCCGGCGAAGTTCCAGTTCAGTAAGTGCCCTCATTAATTACACCTCGTTTATCACAGATAGTAAGCCAAATCCTGGGGATTACCGGCTATATTTACAACCATGTCACCAAACGCTTCGCAGGCTGCCCGGCACGCACTCTGAGAACCGGTCAGCAGTGCCCCGCCGAAGTTGGTTTCAGTGGGAGGTCCGAACCACGAGCATACCTTCACTTCAGACGCCTTTAAGGCGGCGTCAACGCCAACAACCGACTCTAACGGCGGAGCAATCAGGTATGCCAGGGACTCTCCCTCCCGGATGCCTGCTAATTTAGACAGATATGACCCAGTCCGGGAAATCAAATGAGGATAAAATGCTATTTTGCCTTCCTTGTCAGCAGTGTAAAACCAGGCTTCGTCTCTTAAACATTGGAAGGCCGCCTCCATCCCACTGCGTACTTCCGCCGGGTCGGGTCCGCCGATAATACCGATAAATTCACCTGACAGCGGGCCGGACGCATGAGCTGCACCGGCATAAAAGGACTTGGCGTAAACCACCTCTACCAGGGCGTGCTTCGTTGCTTCATCAATAGCAGTATACCCGGCGTCATCAATAGTACAGGTAAAAAGACCTATACTGCGTATTCCTGCAGGTAATTCCATGCTTTCTGCCAGGGACGGGCTGACATTGGGTATAAATTTTACTGCCAGCACCTCAGGTTTAATGGGGGTAAGAATATCCATCCCGGGTTTCCTCCTTCTATGGACAGTTTATCTAATCATTATCAGGCCTGTTGAACACAAGGGTTTTTACAATGATGGGTACCACCCGTCCCCCGATAATGGGTTTGCCAATATCTATATAGTCACCGTCTTCCACCAGAACCTGATCGACGCATACAATGGAACGGTTCCCCGGTATAAGATGTTTTATCGACTGGCCTAATGCCTTGGCACAATCCTGTTCCAGCACAATGATTATTAGCCGGCCCCTTTCAATCTCCCTTGTTAGTCCTGCCGTCAATCCCCTGGCAAGGCTTTGCAGTGAGTTAAAAGACATATCGGCGGGTCCTGCAATGGCTAAAGCCACAGAGGTATCTTCAAAACCGGATATCTCAAGGCTGCGCTCGACTAACGTTTTAACTTTTGCCGGATCGGCTGGAGCTAATCCCGCAAAAGGCTTTACCACCGGAATGTTTGTTAATGGGAGCAAGTCTTCCACTACTGATATTGTGCTGCCGCTTACTTCCAGGCTTTGTGAACCGGCACCGATAACTGTTGCCCGGATAGTTTCCTCGGGTCTGGCCACGAAAAGGCCTGACTCCAAAACCGCTTTGTGCAGGGACACGCCCAGCAAAGGGCCAATGTCTCCATATCGGCTTACTTCCTCCATACTCAGGGCTCTGGCTTCCTGGTCATAAACAAAATCAGCCACACCCCCGGAAACCATCACCGTATCCAGTATGTAGTCTCTTCTCAGGTCCTCAGTCATCATCAGTTCTCCGGCCATCCCCTGGCCAGGAGTGCCGGCAAATACGGCAACCACAGCTTCAGCCATTTTATCAGTAATCTTCTTAAGATCAGCATATGCTGCTGTCTGCCCCGGTTCAATGGTCAAACCGCACTCCCGCATAACCTTCCGGGCCGCCGGAGCTACATAGGCCACCCGGCTGCCCAGCGGTTCCAACTCCACCAGATGTCCTCCCACATTGATACACGCGGTATCAACAACTTTGCCATTGTTGAAAACAACATAGTTGCTGGTGCCTCCTCCAACGTCAATATTAATTACGGTTTTTTTGTGTTTTACCGAATACGCCTGGGCCCCTGAACCCTTACCGGCCATGATGGCCTCCAGTTTCGGCCCGGCGGTGGCAACTACAAAATCCCCGGCAAATCCCGCCAGTTGGGAAATCACTGCCTTGGCGTTTTCTTTCTTGGCCGTCTCTCCTGTGATGATAACGGCCCCGGTGTCGATTTCCCCGGTAGTAAACCCGGCTTTGCTGTACTCGGCACTGAGCAGGGCAGCGACAGCAGGAGCATCAATCAGATGGTGTTCAATGAGGGGAGTGAAATGTATGGCGCTCCGGTAAAGGATCTCTTTTTGCGTAATCTGTACTCTGGGCACAGAAAACCGGCCCGCCAGGTTCTCTAAGGTCAGTTTGCTTATAATCACCTGAGTGGTTGTAGTACCGATGTCAATTCCCACACTGATTAACTCGTCCCGGTTCCGGTCCCTCACCGGTCAACCCCTCTTTCCATCCTGCAGTCTACTTAGCACCTTCCTAACCAGTGGTCAGTTTAATGCCACTGGTCTTGGCTTTTAAAATATCTTTAATCAAACCGGCCAGGAAGGCTCCCGCCTCAACCGGAGGGGTCCCCCCCATGTGGATGTTGGAAACCACCGTCCGGTCAGCTTCTACCGTTTTCTCGGTGGGCTTGTATATTATATAGGCACTTAGACTATTAGCCGTACCCAGCCCAGGTCTTTCACCCACCAGTTCAACCACAACCTCGGCATTTAACAGTATCCCGATTTCATCCTCTACTCTGACCCGCCCGTATTTTACGAAAAACGGGGTCCCGATGTCTGTTATGCCCTCTCCCTGTAAACCCTGGATAAGGGCCGGGAGAAGTTCGGCTACATTCGATTCTATTGCCTTTGAACTCAGGCCGTCAGCTACAAATACCTGAACCTGTACATTCTTTTTACAGTTGACGGAAATCTTTTCCCTGGCTTCCCTGGATAACCTACAGCCCAAATCGGGACGTGTCAAATGTTCTTCTCTGTCACTGACCTGGGTTTGAACTTCAAAAATTCCCATTCTCTGCAGAAACTCGTCCGACACATCCAGAAATACGGCATCCTGAGCCTGGGAGTGGTCTGCCAGGTAATGCAGCAACGTCGTCGTCCGGTACCTGGGGCCTGCCCGGCCCACCCCTATCCTGGCGGGGGTCATCGCCTTTAACGCTGCCACCGTTTCCTTATGGATGGGCTCGTGAATTAGTATTTCGCTAATGGGTGGAAGCTCGATATATTCATCTGCGTCATTAACAATACTACGGTGGGTTGGGGTTTCCGAAACCTGCGGGACCGAAGCGGTCTTTACATTTTGCAGGAAACCGTTCTTTGCCAGTTCCTTCAAGACATTTTGCACAATCATACTTTCCAGATTTTCTTCTGTAGCCATTTCCCTGCCTCCTTAATCGTTAAAAATAGATAGGTCTCCGGCCCGCTTTGTCAAACGCCCGTTTTCCATGATTCCCATCTTTTCGAGCCAACTTTCAAACTCAGGACAAGGCCTGAGATTTAGGATTTCCCTTAATGTTGCATTGTCATGGAAACTGGTGTCCTGGTAACTCAACATTACATCATCCCCGCCGGGTATGCCCATGAAGAAATTGGCGCCGGCCAGGGCACTCAGGGTATTCGCAACTTCCTGGTCGTTCTGGTCTGCTTTCATGTGGTTGGTATAGCATTGGGCCACCCCCATTGGAAGGGCGTGCAGTTTTGCCATTACAAGGTCTTCCATGGTTGCCCGGGTAAGCTCTTTTCCGGTGTATAAAGTCTCCGGCCCGATAAAACCAGAAACGTTGTTAATCATGAACGGCTTATAACGCCGCGCTAACCCGTAACACCTGGACTCAAGGGTCTGCTGGTCAACTCCTTCGTGACATTCCAGAGACACCTCGGAACCCTGCCCGGTTTCAAAATACATTACATTCGGGCCGCTGGCAGCGCCCTGCCGCAAAGCCAGTTCGTATGCGTCATCAAGGGTCTTCACCGTAAAACCGAAGGCCTCGTTGGCTTTTTGGGTTCCCGCCAGACTCTGGAAAACCAAATGAACCGGGGCACCTTTTTCAAGGGCGGCAATCTGTGTCGTGACATGGGCTAAAACACAGTTTTGGGTGGGAATCTGCCACCGGTCGATAAACTCCGAAACGACTTCTATAACCCTGGTATAGCTTTCAATATTATCCTCGACAGGGTTTACCCCAATGACTGCATCACCGGACCCGTATGACAGGCCCTCTTTGATAGAAGCCAGGATACCCTGGGGATTATCAGTGGGGTGGTTAGGCTGGCAGCGGAAAGCCAGGGTGCCAGGCAGGCCTATGGTTGTATTGCAGTGGGCTTGATACCGCATTTTTTGAGCGGCCACAATCAAATCCAAAGTAGACATGAGCTTCGTCACCGCGGCAATTATTTCACTGGTTAATCCCCTGCTGATATTGGCCAGGTCGTTACCGGTAGTCTCATGGTCCAGAATGGTTTCTCTCAGTGCTCCCACGGTCATATTTTTGTACTTGCGGTAGACCGTGGTATTGATTCCGTCGTAAATAACCCTGGTGACCTCATCCTTTTCGTAGGGAATTACCGGGTTGTTATAGATGTCTTCCAGCGTCAATTCGCTCAATACCAGCTTAGCAGCCACCCGTTCTGCAGCAGTAACCGCACTTATGCCGGCCAGGCGGTCCCCGGATTTATCTTCACTGGCCTTGGCCAGTACGTCCCGGACCGAATTAAAAGTATATGCGGTCCCGTACACCTTCCCCTTCAAAATCATTGAAGCTAACCCCCCTGTTTAAGAACTTAAAATAGATAAAAAAAAGTCCTCCACAAATCAAGGTATTAAAATACCTTGAATCATAAAGAACTTTCGTCGCTCTTTGAATTAAGTCTAGCATCGACTTAATCACTAAATATTTTGTTTAATAATACTACTCTTGTGGTTTTTTGTCAATACCTGTGGAACCATTTTTTGTGCTCCGCAAACCCTTTGAATATTTCGCACTGCCAGAGCTCAGGATGATGGCCTCGGCAACATCACCCATAGATTTTTGCTGGGTCTTACTAATCAGCTTTATTTTTTTGTAGGCCTGTTCTTCGCTCAGCAAACACTTTTGCTGCAGTAACCCCTTAGCTTTTTCTATCAGCTTGCGGGTCCTTAGCGCCTCGTTTAAGTCGCATAAGTCGCTGCGCAGCATATCAAACTCCTTATAACGACTAATAGCGACTCGGACAGCCGGAATTAGGTTATATTTGGTAATTGGTTTGACTAGGAAACCTATAATCCCAACAGCTTCAGCCTTACTTACAATTTCTTCATCGGAAAACGCCGTGAGTAATAATACCGGGGCAACCTTGTCCTCGTACAGCAGCTTGGCAGCTTCCAACCCGCTCATACATGGCATTTTAACATCCATAATAACAAGGTCGGGACTAAATGCTTTAGCCACGTTAACAGCTGATACTCCATCCCCGCACTCTCCGACTACAAGAAAGTTTTCCTCCTGCAGCATTTCCTTTATATTCATTCTCGTAATAGGTTCGTCCTCAGCCAGGACAATACGAAATGGTTTCATTATACCATAACATCCCCTTTATGCAAACTTTGCCAGCGGTGTTACTCCATCTGAGGTTCGGTTATAAATTTCTAATAAGATTAACTTACTGTGAATCTTCGGGTATAGGAAAACTAAACTTGGCGGTAGTGCCAGTGACGCCGGAAAACTCTATTTGCCCGCCCAGTTTCTCCTTTACCATACTATAGACTATGTTTAGCCCCAAGCCTGCACAATTTAAAATATTGAAGTCTTCCGGCACACCACAGCCATTGTCAGATACTGTAATAGTAATGTATTGATCCCTTACACATACTTCTATATTAATAATACCTTTTCGACTGTCTTTGAACCCATGTTCTATGGCGTTTTGAATTAACTCATTCAGCACCATTGCTGTTCCGGTTGCTATCTCTGAAGGCAGGTAAGCCGTATCTCCGGATATATTCACCTTGACACTGTCAGATAAATATGCCGCAGTTTGAATTGACAGATTAGCTACTTTTTCAATCAAAGCAATCATATCAATACAATGAATATCTTCCGCCACCAGAACTTCATGAATCAAAGCCATGCTTGAAATTCGGCTAATACCGCTTAAAAGGGCTTTATTTACTTTTTTAGAATGGGAACGCCTCATTTGTAACTCTAAAATGCTGACTACCGTATATAAATTGTTTTTGACCCGGTGGTGTATTTCTTTGATTACTGCGGCTTTTACCATAAGTTCTTTTTCTTTATTTCGCAGTTCTGTGACATCTCTAAGGAGGAAAATGTGACTTGCCAGCGATTGGCCTTTACTGAAAGGTACGTGTTTAAGCATAAAAACCCGCTTGTTTACAACTAATTCATTTATAGTATGGTCATCTATTTTCTCATCGTTTTGGCTAATTAACCTTTTAATATGGTCCATCAACGTATATCCGAAAACTGGATCGGGCTTAATTTGTAATAATTGCTGCGCCTGTGGATTTGCATAGATAACGGTGTATTCTCGGTTTGTAATAATAACCGCATCTTGAAGGATTGTCGGTAATACTTCATCTACGTTGGCTACGTCAAGAAGCGCGGAAGTTAGTTTTTCGGCAGTCTCCGATAGCAGCTCCACTTTGGCCTCTGTCTGAATCTCCTCTGAAATATCCTGTTCCATAATAAGTACAGCAATTACATTCTTATTTGGACCCTTAATAGGGATTACACTTTGTTTTACGGGAATGCCCTCCTGAGTGACCCCTTTGACCTCCCAGACAGGCTCAGATGATTCAAATGACCTAAAAACAGCCGGCTCGTTTTTTTTAAATGCCAGTTCGCCGACCACACTCTGGGTATAAAGCGATGCTGCCGTAACCGGGTTCGCTTCTGCCACCACTAAAGCCTCTTCAGGGTTGGTAGTTATGACATCTATAAAAATATCGGCCCGTGTTAAATCGGAAATATACTGCAAATGGCCGCTCAATTGCTCAACTAACAAGGTTTCTGCGTTATTTAAACTTGTGTAGCTACGGCAAAGCGAAGAGACTGATGTTATCATAGTGATTTCCTCCGCAAACAATCTACTTCCAACTTCCGGCAGACCACAGTTCTATCTTTTCGATAATATTCCCTGAATGAAACCCCTGATTTCTTGGTCCGGCAAAAGTTTAACAGCAGTTTTCTTCCCCCGGTTTTTATATATCAGGTAACAAAACTTACGTGTGGAAAACGGCATGTAAGTTTTTTTGTTGACTGGTAAATTCCCCGTTTTCCCTTCACCCTCCTGGATGAAACTCACTATTTGGTCTGGTTTGAGAATTAATTTCTCACCGCCGGCGCCCTCCAAAACCAGATCCCTGCCATAAATAAGATACCGGATACTTTTATCCCTCTGCCTGACCACCATAAAATGGGCAAAGCCGGTAACACAAAGGGGTACCACAAGGTAAAACGGCAGGCCGAATTTTACCAGCCCAACCGAAATAACTGCTATCGAAGAAAGGTACAGCGCAACAAATAGTATGTATGTGGAACTATTGTTTTCACGTCCCGACGGCATTTAGACTCCCCCTTGTACCTTTTTACGTCCTTAACAGAAGGGGTGGGTCTAGCGGCACCCACCCCTGATTAAATTTTTTAATCTTCCTGTTCGGCACTCTCTACTATGCGACGAAGTTTTTTAATCACAGTTTCCGGCAGCGGGTCGGGTTTATGGGTACTGAGAATTTTAACCGCCTCTTCGTTGGCGGCGTCCCGAATGTCCTTAGCCCCCCTGGATTCCCATGTCCCGCGCATCCTCCGGTCAAAAAGCACCGGTTTGGACTGCTCGGAAGCCATAAACTGCCTGGTATGTTTTTCCGCCAGGAAGTTTTTACTGGGGCCAACCTTGTCGATGACCTCAACGGCAAGGGTGGCATCATTTACAGGAATCCCGTACACGGCCCGTTTAATCATCCGGGCAATATCGTGGTCTATCATTAGCTGGGCGTAACTAAAACTGACACCAAGCTCGAGCATCCCCATCCCGTAAATCAGGTTGGCACCTGCCAACGCCGGCAGCAAAGCGGTGATGGTTTTTTCATGTCCGGCCTGGGCGTCATTCAACTTGGAATCTGCCTACCCGCCGGCTACATAAACGGGTAGGTTGTAGTAGTGGGCCAGTTCGCAAACCCCGGCACTGATTAGTCCAAGCTCCGGTGCTCCCACAGGTGCGGTCACATACGTTAAATCGAAGGTTGTGGTTGAACTGCCGTAAATTACCGGGGCGCCTTTGCTTACCAGTTGGTGGAGGACCAGTGCTCCCAGTACTTCGGCATTATGGGTGACCAGTGTACCGGCCAGTGATATGGGGGCCGATGCGCCGGACATAGCCATTGACAAAATGTTAACAGGTACCCCGGCCCTTGCACATTCAATAACCTGCTCACAGGTTTCTTTGTGCAGCTGTAAAGGGCTGACCGGACAAACGAGGATAGATATAATCGGCCTTTCCCGCAGTTTATCCATGCCCCCGACAATGGCGGCCGCCATTTCAAAATACCGGCGTGCATTTTTACCGTTGGTGGGGTCTAAGTGCATACAGTGTTTTGAAGTATTCGTCAGAAACGCTTCGGCCTCATGCAGGTCGACCACTTTTTCATTTACATCCCTGGCTACAACCGCACTGGAATAAACATCCACTGTATCCAGGGCGTCACAGATTAAAGCGGTTTGCCCGACATCATTTTTTGTAGTTTCCCGGTATTCCCCGGTAAAGGGATCGACAATCATAACCCCGGCGCCGAAGTTTGTGAAGCCCACCCGCCGGCCATTTAAAACTATGTCGTTTTTCGGGTTCCGGCCGCATAAAACCACAGTCGGCGGAGCAGATCTGATTGCATCTTCAACCAGGTAAGACGGTATCCGGACCTTGTCTGTTTCCTTATCCACCCTGGCCCCGGCGGCAGCAAAAATTTCCCGGGCTTCTTCAAGATAAACGGCAACACCGGTACGTTCCAATACTTCCAGCGTCGCTAAGTGAATCGAATCCAGTTCATCATTGGAGAAAAGGTTTAAACTGCAGCCCTCGGCAAGGGACGACGCTTTGATTCCTCTAATCATTGCTCCACCTCCTACAGTAATTCATTAGCTATGGTGACTGCATCCATAGCGTTTTCGCCGTATGCATCAGCCCCAATTCTCTGTGCCCATTCCTTGTTTA
>JAJZQD010000025.1 GCA_021847735.1 Bacillota bacterium
TCCGATCTGTATGGCAACAACAAAACGGCAAAGGCCGTATTTTAAATCCAGTAACTCAAACACGTCTTTCTTTTGTTCCACAATTGTGTCTTTGCCTACAAAACCAAGATCGGCAGCCCCGTATTCCACAAAAGTCGGGACATCCGTGGGGCGGCAGACAATATACTGGACCATTTGGACATTATCGGTAAATAGCAGTTTACGGGTATCCTTCTCCATTTCATCACAATTAAAACCGGCTTGTTTCAACAATGAAAGAGTCGGTTTATATAATGTCCCTTTTGGGATAGCCATCACTAAATAATTTCTCATTACCAGCACCCCTTTAGTACGTTAAATTGCTAACATGATAAATTATATCACCGGTGTATGCTTATGTCAATGAATCAAGCTGAAAAACCCAGGTTAAAGTTACAGCATAACGGGTCAGGTTATCTGCGGTAACTTGCAGAGACCTGACCCGTTTCTTCGCTAGTGAACCACGGAAAAAAACTATTTGCCGGCGCAAACCCCCGCACGTTCAGGCGACCCGTTATCTCATAGTGATAACGGTTGTCCCCGGCCCACCATATATCTCTTTATTTCCATTGTCTGCTTGGTGGGTAACAACTATTTTGCCTGCATTCCTTAGTTCACGGGCCTTTTTAAACGCTTCGGAAGCCTGGGTGGCTCCGTATACAATCAGGTAATCAGGGTCGGTACCAAAACCGTTTTCATTCCCTTCCTTTTCAAGGGAAAGAAGGAGTCGTTCCATGCCAAGGGCAAATCCGGTGGCCGGGCATTCAAACCCAAACTGTCCCATCAGGTTATTATACCTGCCCCCCCCAAGAATGGGGTACCCGATATAGGCCGAGTATCCTTCAAATACCACCCCGGTGTAATAATCCAGACCGCGCAGCACGCCTAGGTCTATCTCAACAAATTGTGTTATCTCGTAAGCCTCGAGGGCGCTGTATACATCACGCAAAATATCAAGGGCCTTGAGAGTTTTGTCATTACTGGCCAGTTTCCTGGCCTCGAGAACGGTATTATTGTCCCCATGAGTGGTAATTATCTGCATAAACCTCTCTTTATCCAGTGCTGGAATATTAAACTCTTCCAGCAGTTCCTGCAGCCCAACATAGTTTTTGTTGCTTACGGCGTTTTTAATCCGCCCCTTTTGGGCTTCCGGAAGTCCCAGTTCTTCCATCATACCGTATAATATATCTACATGACCGATACTGACCTTAAAGTTCTGCAAGCCGGAGGCCTTCAGAATTTCCACGGAAATGGCAATAACTTCGGCGTCTGCAAACGGGCTGCCGTCACCTATCAACTCTATACCGGACTGATAAAACTCCCTTTGACGTCCGGCCTGAGGATCTTCAAAACTAAATACATTCGCCATATAGAAAATCCTTAGGGGCATCTGTACGTCTCGCATCTTGGAACAGACCAGCCGCACAATCGGGGTAGTCATGTCAGGCCGCAAAGTTAGAATATGCCCCTGGCGGTCAACGAATTTATAAAGCCGGGCATCTTCCTCAGCCCCTCGGCCAATGGATAAGGCATCGTAATATTCAAAAGTCGGGGTGACCACCTCATTATAGCCCCAAACCCGGAAGGTCTTATCGAAGGTGTTTTCCAGGCTTCTTTTCCGAAGCGCCTCATCGGGCAGCAAATCACGCACACCTATGGGAATCTGTAATTTCAAATGCTCTTTCGCCATTTTAATCCTTCTTTCGCGCTTTAACTAATTAAAGTATCGAAAATTATATTAACACACGTTTTTCAACATGTCAATATCGGCACAGCCTTTTATACAACATAAAAAGCCCGGTTACGATTCCGGGCCGGTTTCTGAGCAAGCGGCGTTATTGTTGAAGCTTTTCTTTGTTTTTGGGCAGTGCAAAACTGGTGTTTAGCCTGGCTGTCCCGGTTAACCTAACGGCCCCTCCCGTTTCTCCACCAGGTTTTTGGAGATATACAATCCGTAACCGCTCCCACTGCTGCCCTTTGTTGTGTAACCATTTTCGAAAATTCGGTCTCTTACACCTTCGGGTGTTTCAGGTCCGTTATTGGAAACCGTCACTTTATAGCTGTAAGAGTCTTCCGCCAGGGTCAGCCTAACTTGGGGAGAGGAGTGCCCGGAGACGGCATAAAATGCATTACCGATAATCGCGACAATCTTCGTGGAGGGTACGCTGAGGCCTTTAAGGTCGGTGTCTATCTCTATTTCAAACATAATTCCCCGGTTTACGGCAACAGCGGTTTTTTTGATTAAAAAGGCAGCTAACTCCGCTTGAGATAACCGGCTTAACTTCGACTCTGCCTTCATATTTTCGGCTAATTCGTTAATGTATCCTGCCATGTGGTCAAGCTTTCCGTCTCTTTCTGGGCTAACCTGACAACCTCAGAAAGCAAGAAAACCGAACCAATTGTGGTGATTACACTAATTGCCAAAAGCCGGCCCCGGAAAACGAAGTGGGTTAACCTTAATCAAATTTTTATCCGGTCAAAAACCAGCTTATACCCGTCCGCGCCGTAGTTCAAAGCCCGTTTAACCCTACTGATGGTGGCTGTGCTGGCACCGGTCTTGTCAGCTATATCTCCATAAGTGCGGTTGAGTTGCAGCATCTTGGCCACCTCCAGCCTTTGAGCCAGAGACTTCAATTCTGCCACAGTACAGATATCTTCAAAGAACCGGTAGCACTCTTCAGTATCTTGTAAACTTAAAACAGCCTCAAACAAGTTATCAATTAGAGGGTCCTTTAATTTGCTAGTCACTTTAATCCCTCTTTCCCTAAAAACTGCGGTATATATTCTCTACTTTGCAAATAAAATCCTTCTTTTTAATTCTACCACCTGGGAACTGTGTTTAAACATCTGCCGTATCAACCGCAATATTGGTAAATATAACCAGGAATAATCACTGAAAATTTGCCCAAAATAATATCAGGTAGCCGGCAACGGTGCCGGCCTCCTAACTCCTTAGCTTTAGGATACGAGGAAAGCCCGTCAAGGGGCTTTCTTCGTTTATGTGGGTCCGACTGTTTGTGCTGGGCTTGGGGTTCCGGTATATTTAACGGTTTTTAGGTGTTGTTCGTCTACGCAACTAACCGAAATTATTAGCGAAGCCTTGGGTTACACCGCCAAATATACCGGAACCCCTATCTTTTGACAGTCAGACCACTTAAACTTCGTTCAGTATGTTAAATATAAACAAAAGAACCGTGTTCTAGGTAAATACAAAAACCGTGACAGCCGGAGGACGGGAAAAGTTGGGCGCAGCGCCAGCGGAGCCGTTTAGCCTGTTGTTAGCTGATGTGCGGCAAGGTAAACCTTACAAAAATGTTTTAATATCTTTCATATACAAGGTAATATTAATTCGTATAGCGAAAAACTAATGAACAAACAGAAATAACTAAAGAAAATCAAAGATATTGGAGTGATATAATTATGCAATTGATTGAGGCCATTAAAGCTAGAAGAGCAATTAGACAATTTAAACCGGATACTGTGTCTGATGCCTTTATAAAGGAACTGTTAGACGCAGCCAGATTAGCCCCTTCAGGAACTAACCTTCAGCCTTGGCGCTTTGTTGTGGTTAAGAGTAATGAAGCCAAGACAAAATTGGGTGAAGGAACCCCATTGCCGTTTGTTTCGCAAGCTCCTGTTGTAATAGCTTGCTGTGTGGATTCCCTAGCACTTGCCACTGTAGGTCAGCGTCTTAAAGAATTAAGAGAAGCAGGGGCACTTTCAGGTACTCCGTTGGAAGAACCAAATTCTAGTAGTTTTTCAAAAAGGCCAAGTATGGATGAAGCCACAACCAAAGCTTATTTATGGTTAAATGCGGCCATTGCCATTGACCATATAACTCTTAGGGCAGTGGATTTAGGACTAGGTACATGCTGGGTTATGATGTTTGATCAGGACAAGGTTAAGAAAGCTCTTGATTTAGAAGACAGATATAGCGTGGTAGCTTTGATACCAGTTGGTTACCCCGATCATAATCCTGCACCCCGGCCAAGGATGACACTAGATGAAATAATTTTAAAAGAGTTATAACAAAACACAATTTGAGTAAAACACGTCGGTACTCTGTATTTTAAGTCCGGCGTTTTTTATTTTATTCTAATAAGCCGCATTTCAACTAACACATATTGCCTAAACGAACTTGTCTCGCCCGCAGGCTGGCGGGCTTTTTGCTGCCCCATACCGCAAAAAGCATGACAGCCGAGGACGGGGCAAGTTGGGTCGGAGCGCAGCGGAGCCGTTTTGGGTGTTGTTAGACGATGTGGCACACTACCCAAATATCATTAGTAACTTATTCGACATTTTACATCTTTTACCTTGAAAAAAAATACTACAAAATTCGACACACCGGGATTCACTAAAGCTTTTGGTGTTTTCTATTATATAAAAAGAAGGATCGGAAAATTTGCGTTGGCAAATTTCCGATCCACCCAACCACATTCCAGCGGTGAGAATATTTCAGTTAACTGCGGCCAGTTATCGTTTTAAAGCACTATTCAACCACTGCACATGCAAAGTGCGCATGCTCGTAAGGATAATAGCCGTCCGTGCGTCCCTTGAAGTAGCGTTCCTGGATATCGGGTGGACCCAAATCCTCTTTGAGGTGCAGTCCCACACTATGGAGATCAACAGCGAGCGTAGACGGATCAAAACCCGTTACCATCGGCTCGCCAGTTTTTCGGGATATCTCCATTCCTTTTGTGACACGTTGAGCCGCCCTACCGGGTATGAAGGCATCGGTATCATAGTAATCGAAAACGAGCATACTACCGGCCGGGCAGATGCCGGCGATAGTACGCAGCGTGGTGAATACCGCGTCGCGGGGCAAATAATGGACGACGCCTAGCCAGCTGAAAAAGGCCAGTGTGTTAGGGTCGTAAGGTGATTTAAGAACTTCAGCCAGGCACTCATGCATAAAATTGGCCGGGACGAAATGCAATTGCACCGGGTACTCCCAACCCAACTCATCAATGCGGCGGCGCTTAAAGGCTTGCGTGGCAGGATGGTCGACTTCAAACACCTTAAGCTTCTCCACCAATTCCGGGCGCCGGAACGCAAAGGTATCCATTCCTGCCCCAAGGATCACATACTGTCGCACTCCCTCCTTGACAGCCGTCTCAAGGCTGTCCTCTGTGTACCGTGCGCGGCTGACAAAAAGGGATGAAGGCATGAAATCTTTTACCATCCACCTTAAAGCGTCTGCCGGGTCTGTTAACGATGTAGCGCGTTCAGGGTACCATAGCTGAAAAGCAGCTACAGTTTGACGGTCGAAAGTTACGCGCTCCTCCTCGGTCAGAAAACGGTAGGCAAGAAAATCATCAAAAATTTTGGGGTCATCGTTTGCGGAATGATAACCGCGGCAGTAGGTGGTTATCAGCGAGGAAAAGCTGACTTTATCATTTTCCATAATTGTCCTCCCAACTTCATTATTTGTTAATCAAATAATAAACTCTCCCCCAAGGGAGAGTCAATATTTTACCCGCCGTTTTTTATTATCGGTACCTGAACCTCGGTCACAAACTGGTCGGGCGCTTGGGTATTGTAGACACTTACAAGATATGTATGAAGTACCGGCCCTACGTCCCGGTAATCATGCTCTTTTATCCAGTTGTATATAGCAGGATAAGTTTTGGTTGGAAGGGTAATATTATCCCCCTCATGAAGCACAGAAGCATATAACCCGCCCGGAATTTCCCTGATGAACGGGTATTGAAAAGGATTTTCCGCCAGAACTTCCCAGCAAACCTCAAAATCCGTGTCCTCGCCAGTAAAAGTCCGCCGGTCATCATGTAACACCGACATTATCGGCCCTTTGAAGTACAGGTTGTTTTCACGAATAAGGTGGTGTATTTCAAAAACCATGCCGATCATTATTTCACTTGTACATTTCTCCCAGACCCTTGTAAATGCCACGATTCTGGGCGGAATCTTTTTCACTTTGATTTCTCCAAATTGAATACTGTCTGGAAGCCCTGATTCCTCGTGCATTTCCTTCAAGGCCATAAACTGCTGTTGAACCTTCTGTAGTTTTTCTATTTGTTTCGCTATCTTAGCAAGTTTTTCGTCGATTTGAGGGACAATCTTCTTCCACTTGAAAACTTTTTCTTCTTTTTCGAATTCAAAACAACTAAGAATCTCAGCTAAAGAAAACCCCAATAACCTCAAGTTTCTCACATAGCCGATGAATGGCAACTGGGCTTTGGAATAATACCTGTATTTATTGGTTGAATCAACATAAGCCGGTTTAACTATCCCTGTTTTATCATAATAGCGCAATGTTTTGATAGAAATTCGGCATATCTCGGATACCTCACCGATGCTGAGTAAATCTTCGAAATTGTTCATATCGATACTCCCACAACATAGAAATTTACTCATTTTTCAACACTACCCTGAAAATTTCCTGCATTATGCCATTTTTGTAGTGTAATAATAAAGGGCAGAACTACGCCAGATTGTAGCAAAAAATACCGTAAAAATAACATGCAAAGGCAAAGCGATAAAAAAAACCGCCCACGCAGATGTAATGTTTGCGGTATTTTGGGGCTTATTAATAGTGAACTCGTTCAGCTAAAGCTGAACATCGAAACTTCAGTGGGGGACTCTACCCCCACTGAAGCAGAAAAGTGGAAACTCCACCTAATAGAAGGTGGAGTCTTGGAATTGGGATAATCTTTCCTCATTTTTTTAAACACTAAGTATTGTGTGCCATTTCAACTAACGCATATTGGCTAAACGAACTTTTCCCGCCCGGACGGCTGGCGCGATTTTTGCCAGGTAATTGCAAAAACCGTGACAGCCGGAGGACGGGAAAAGTTGGGCGAAGCGCCAGCGGAGCCGTTTAGCCTGTTGTTAGACGATGTTCAACTAGGCTACCCGAACTTCTTTTTTTAATTCCTTCTTAAATCAGGTTTTCCTTTTTGACTACTATAAGAATAAGCAATATAATAGTATTAGATAATTCTGTGCTTCGTAGAAAGGAATGAAAATATGAGGTCAATGAGTGATAATGAAATAAAGAAATGTCTATCCAACGTAAGGGCTACTTTAGCTGTTGAAGGATTGAAGATGAATAGACGCGCTATAGCAAATGGTAGTGGATATCTAAAAGGGAAAGTTACCAGTCAGCAAGCAATCGACGATATAACAAAATATATTAAGGGAAAAGTCAGGTAATAACCCTTATGGATATCTCAATAAAGTATGGTTCATCAAATTCAAAATATTGGTATCCAGGAACCGAAGTTCTCATAAACAAACTTGATATTAGAGATGACAACCTTTTAAAGGAGGCCGAAGCGCTCTACTCCGCCCAGAGGTTATTAGAACTAGCGGTAGAACCTGTTACGGGCAAGTTCGATTTACAACATCTACAGCGTATACATCATTATATTTTTCAAGACATTTATCCTTTTGCCGGATTAATAAGGGAAGAAAATATATCAAAAGACGGCACTCCTTTTGCCCAGTCACAATACATTGTTCCATTTGCGACAGATTTATTTAATAAACTCAAATCGGAAAACTATCTTGAAACCACAAGTAATGAAGTCTTTTCAAATCGTGCGGCTTATTATATGTCTGAAATAAATGCGATTCACCCATTTAGAGAAGGCAATGGGCGTGCAACACGTGAATTTATTCGAACCCTAGCACTATACTGTAATTTCAAGCTTAATTGGGATTCCGTAGATATAACAGAACTACTTGATGCGTCAATCAAATCTATTAAGGACTACACTCATTTATCAGACTGTATAATGCGATGTATAAATTCCTAAGATGACAACGTTAACTCGTTCGTCATCTTTTTTTTGACCCCCAAGCGCCTAGTTGAATTTCGTCTAACCTACCCATGCCGCGCCGTTGTAGGGTCGCGGCATAAATAATTTATGAAAACTTTTCAACGATAATAGTTTTCCTTTATCATGTATATATAGGCAGCATTAAGAGCGCGTTGATGCGATTGGTGTTTTCAATCCTGGGATAAACCCGAACCTAACCTTGCGACGGCAGCCTGAGAGGATAAATAATTGTGCCTTTGAGCACGGATACTACATTTCTACAGTTGCGGGCTGTCTTTTGCTGCTTATTACTTTTTCAAGAAAATTTGAAAAGGTAACTGTCATAGCAACTAATTCCATAAAACCCAATAGTTAACATATATTTATTGGGCTTGGTTTTTTATTGTCTTTTTTGGGGATATTGCGCTTTTTAGGGTGTTTTTTATTTTCATACTACGCAACGCTGGCGCGATTTTTGCTCCTGCATCATTGCCACACTTACCGCAAAAATCGTGACAGCCGAGGACGTGGCAAGTTTGGTCGGAGCGCAGCGGAGCCGTTTTGGGTGTTGTTAGACGATATATTTTTTATTTACCCTATCCGCTTATTTCTTTTAAAATAACATTTTACTTCTATATGGTAATTACATTATGTTTTTTGGTGTAATTTTCCTTAATCCGGTTAAGATAATAATATAGTCCCACAATTGGCAGGATTTATCATCTTCTTGTCGAAACAAAAATATGTACTTTGAATTAGGAGGGACATATAATGGAAGATAAGAAGGTGGAACGAGTATATTCTAACAACGTAGCAATGGAAGTAAGTACTTTTGATATTAGTTTTACGTTTTATGCGTAGCTCAGACGAAGGGCAAGGTGACATTATAGCTGAAATTGTGATGAGCCCTCAACATTCGAAAGTTTTTTTGTTAGCATTGCAAGATAATGTCCAAAAGTTCGAAACGGTTTTTGGACAGATCAACTTAGAAGCTAACCAAGAAGCAGTTAAAGAATTACAAAAAACTCAAACTTAGGACCGAGGTGGAAAAATGTTTGAAACAACTGATCCCCTCGGAAGGAAAGTCAAACTTGAAACAAAAACTTGGAATATACATATCGTTCCTTCGCATAACGAATTATATAAACAGGATGCTTTGGTGAAAAAAACAATTGAAGACCCCAAATTTATTCTGGTGGATAAAGACTCTCAAAGTAGACAAAATTATTTTGATCTCTGTAATATTCCCAAAGATAATTCTTTATCCATTCTTAAAGTGGTAGTGGACTTTACAAATTCAACTGGGGATGTAATGACGGCGTATACAATCAAAAGCACCCCAACCCAGGCCACTACTAAAAGAGGTGTTATTTATGAACGCCCGTAGAAGAAAGTTAACCTTAAATTACGATGAAAACCATGATGTATTATATGTCTCTTTAGGGACTCCCAAACCATCTTATTGTGATAATGATATTGATGGAGTCTTGATTCGTCGTTCCATTAAAAGCAACCGTCTCTCAGGATTAACTATCATGGATTTCTCAAAAAAGAATAAAGAACAGCTTAAAAGAATCATCCCCTATAAAATAAATTTAGATGAATTATATAACTTGGTGCCCAATATTAAGCGTTGAATTTGCTCCTAGTGCAAACTAGGATTTTTTTTTGCTTCAAAATGCCCAGAACCCCAAAGAATAAAAAACACACAAATATAAACGAAATGGAGAACAATTTCAATTGAGATGTCTTTGCTTACATTAATCAGCCAGACCACCTAGACTTCGTTCGACTATCAAAACAATCAAGGGTTTGCCTGCATAACGTAACAGGTGTTTCTACAAACGCTTCAACGCTTTTTGCCCTATATCCTTCCTGTATTGGACGCCGTCCCAGGTGATTTTCTCCACGGCTTTGTAAACGTTATCGATGGCTTCGGGGATAGTCCTGCCCATGGCGGTCACTCCCAGCACACGGCCGCCACTGGTAACAATACTCCCTTCCCTGGCGGCAGTCCCGGCGTGGAAAACCGTTGCTCCGGTGGCTGAGGCTTCACCCAGGCCGGAAATTATATGTCCTTTGTCATAGCGGCCCGGATAACCTCCGGAAGCCATTACAACACAAACAGCGGCTTCTTCGTGCCACTTTATTTCCATCCCGGCCAGTCTTTTATCAATAACGGCTTCGATAATGTCAACCAAATCAGTTTCCAGCCTGATTAGCACTGCCTGGGTTTCCGGGTCGCCAAAGCGGGCATTGTATTCCAGCACTTTGGGTCCTTCCCGGGTAAGCATCAACCCGGCGTAAATCACGCCCTCGTAAGTGCGCCCTTCAGCCTTCATCCCTTCAATGGTCGGAACAAGGATTTTATCATAGACAAAAGGTTCCAGGTCTTTAGTGTACACCGGGGCCGGGGAATATGCCCCCATTCCACCGGTGTTGGGGCCTTCGTCATTATCAAAGATTCGCTTATGATCCTGGGACGACACCATGGGAATCACGGTCGTTCCGTCGGTAAAAGCAAGTATGCTTACTTCCTCACCCTCCAGGTACTCTTCCACAACGAGCCGGTTTCCGGAATCACCGAAGGCTCTGTCCTCCATGATCAGCTTCACCGCATCTACGGCGGTCTGCTCATCCATGGCAACGATAACACCCTTGCCCGCAGCCAGGCCGTCAGCCTTGACTACACAGGGTGCGCCGGTTTCCCTGATGTAAGCGACTGCTTTAGCAGCATCAGTAAAATCGGCATATTTAGCAGTAGGGATGTTGTATTTAAACATGATTTCCTTGGCCAGGATTTTGCTGCCTTCCAGTTCGGCCGCTTTTTGACTGGCCCCAAATATCCTTAGGCCGGCTTCCCTGAATTTATCCACTAAACCAAGGGTTAAAGGGGCTTCGGGACCTACGACAGTCAAATCAATACCCTCATCCAGGGCAAATTTTAAAAGCCCCTCTGTATTCTCCACCCCGATGTTAACACAGACAGCATCCGCGGCAATTCCGGCGTTGCCGGGTGCACAGTAAACCTGCGCAACCCTCGGGCTCTGCTTGAATTTCCATACCAGTGTATGTTCACGGCCTCCGCCGCCGACAACCAATACTTTCAATTAATTCACCTCTGATAGTGGCCAGTGGTCAGGTGCCAGTGGCCACTTAATTAGTGCTTAAAATGCCTCATGCCGGTTAAAATCATAACCATCCCATATTCATCGACAGCCTTAATAGAATCATCGTCCCTGAGGGACCCGCCGGTTTGAATAAGGGCCGTAATGCCGGCTTTGGCTGCTTCATCAACGGTATCCCGGAAGGGGAAGAAGGCATCAGACGCCAGCACTGCTCCTTTAGCCATTTCTCCGGCCTGGTTGATGGCAATACGGGCTGAGTTAACCCTGTTCATTTGACCGGCACCTACACCGAGAGTGCATTTATCCTTGGTAACCACAATGGCATTTGACTTAACATGCTTGACAACTTTCCAGGCAAAGAGCAGTTCTTCCAGTTCCGCCTGGGTGGGCTGCTTTTTGGAGACAATCTTTAGGTCATCCATACTGACCTGGCCTTTGTCTACATCCTGAACCAGCAGGCCCCCGTTGACAGCCTTCATGTCCCAGCCCTGCTGGGGACCTTCGGGCATACCACCGGTTTTCAGGACCCGGAAATTATCCCTGGACTTAAATACCTGTAGGGCGCCGGCAGTGAAATCAGGGGCAATAACGACTTCCAGGAACGTCTTGACCATTTCTTCGGCTGAGGCTTTGTCAACGGCGCGGTTACATGCCACGATTCCGCCAAAAGCCGATACCGGGTCGGCTTCAAAAGCCTCCTTGTAGGCATCCACAAGGTTAGGTGCACTTGCCACACCGCATGGATTGTTGTGTTTGATGATAACTGCAGACGGCTCGGAAAATTCCCGGACACATTCAAAGGCAGCATTGCTGTCCATGATATTATTGAAAGACAGCTCTTTGCCCTGCAGTTGGACTGCCGTACCGACACCGGGAGTAGTCACGCCCGGGTTGCGGTAAAAAGCGGCCTTCTGGTGGGGATTTTCCCCGTAACGGCACTCCTGGGCTTTGACAAAAGACACAGTTAAAGCCTGTGGGAATGAATCGTCTTTTTTTACCTGCTTGTTAAGGTATGTGCTGATATAGGCGTCATATTCGGCTGTGTGTGTAAAAGCCTCGGCGGCGAGTTTCAGCCTTGTTTCAGCTGATACTTCGCCTTTTTCCTTTAGTTCGGCGATAACCTCGGCGTATCTTTCCGGATTAACGACAACGGCCACGCTTTCGTAGTTTTTAGCAGCTGCCCTAACCATAGTGGGACCGCCGATATCAATATTCTCAATAGCGTCCTGTAAGGTTACATTGGGTCTGGCAATGGTCTCTTTAAAGGGGTACAGGTTTACAGCAACTAAATCAATTGGCCCGATGTTATGTTCCTGGAGTTGGGCCAGGTGTTCCGGGGTTCTCCTGGCCAAAATTCCGCCGTGAATGTATGGGTTGAGAGTCTTCACCCGCCCGTCAAGGATTTCGGGGAAACCTGTTATCTCGGTGACATACCGGGCCGGAATGCCGGCTTCTTTGATCGTTTTGAAAGTACCTCCGGTGGATACTATTTCAAAACCGAGTTCGTTTAAGGCACGGGCAAAATCAACACACCCCGCCTTGTTCGATACACTTATTAATGCACGTTTACTCAATTAAATACCTCCTAATCACTAATTCTTACTTTTCTTCCCTCAACCTTCAACCGGCCCTCAGCATAGAGTTGAATGGCCCGTGAATAAAGTTTATGTTCTTCCTTCAAAATCCGGGCAGCCAGACTGTCCTCGTCATCATCCTGGGTTACAGGAACGACAGCCTGTAAAACAATTGGCCCGGTATCCATACCCCCGTCTACAAAATGTACAGTGCATCCCGAAAAGCGCACCCCGTAGTTCACGGCGTCCCGCTGACCGTGGGCCCCCGGGAATGACGGCAGCAGAGCAGGATGGATATTCATAACGCGGTCAGGGAAGGCCTCGAGAAGCACATTCCTGACCAAACGCATATAACCAGCCAGAACCACTAGTTCCACCTGGTTTTCTTTTAAGCTTTGGACGACTGCCTGTTCATATTCTGCTTTCCCTGCATAATCCCTGGGATTAACGTACTTCCCCAAAATCCCGTGGTTTTTTGCCCTCTCCAGGGCAAATGCGGCGGGTTTGTCACAGATAACTACTTTAACTTCCGCATCAAGTTTACCGGCTTCGATGTTGTCAATGATAGCTTGTAGGTTTGAACCGCGCCCCGACGCCAAGACACCCAGGCGTAATTTGGCCAATCCTTACACCTCCTCCGGCCTGTAATCGACTTGGGCTTTCCCTTCTTCCACTTTTCCGATCAGGTATGCCTTCTCCCCCTGGGCTGCAAGCTCTCCAATGACTCCTTCGGCTTGGGCAGTCGGCACTATAAGTACCATGCCGATACCCATGTTAAAGGTCCGGTTCATCTCCCCGGCGGCAACTTTGCCCACTCTTTGAATCAGGTTGAATACCTGTTTTTCGGGCCAAGCCTTGGGGTTTAAGACTACCTTTTTACCTTCCGGTAAAATCCGTGGAATGTTCTCTGTCAATCCACCTCCCGTAATGTGAGCCATACCCCTGATTTCGTATTTTTCTAGGAGGGGAAGTATCTGCCGGGCGTAAATTCTGGTCGGTTCCAGCATTTCTTCTCCTACCGTCCGTCCCAATTCATCAATATATGAACCCATCCCAAAATTGCCGACTTCCAACAGCACTTTGCGGGCCAGAGAATAACCATTGCTGTGCAGCCCGGAAGAAGGCAGGCCAACAACGGTATCACCTATACCAATATTACGGCCGTCAATCATGCGGTCCCTGTCAACCGCTCCGACAACAAAACCGGCAATATCATATTCGTCTTCACCGTAGAAACCGGGCATCTCGGCGGTTTCCCCGCCTATCAGGGCGCAACCGGCCTGACGGCATCCTTCTGCAACGCCTTTGACAATATCGGCAACCTTTGCCGGGACCAGTTTCCCCACAGCCAGGTAATCGAGAAAAAACAGGGGCTCCGCACCCTGAACCAGGACATCGTTAGCACACATGGCCACCGCGTCTATACCGATTGTGTCATGCCTGTCCATTTTGAAAGCGACCATAAGTTTGGTGCCAACCCCGTCTGTGCCTGATACAAGGACCGGGTTTTTATATTTGCCGGAATTGAGAGCAAAAAGACCGCCAAATCCCCCCAGATCAGTCAGAACCTCTGGGCGCAAGGTCCTTTTAACGTGCTGTTTCATCAGTTCAACAGCCTCAGCACCGGCATTTATGTCTACACCGGCGTCGGCGTAAGTCATGCCCTGCTCACCGGTAAAACCCTTTTCTACGGTCATTCCTGTTCCTCCTTATTCGAGCAAAAACTTGCTCTGCTTGTCCGGCATGGGTATTTCAATGGGATAATCACCGTCAAAACACGCCGTGCAAAAAGTACACTGGGGCATCTTTTTACCAAATACCTTTAGTAAACCTTCCTGACTCAGGTAATGCAGCCCGTCGGCGCCGATAAACTTCCGCACCCCGTCAACAGACATTTCCGAAGCTATCAGTTCCTTCCGAACCGATATGTCAATACCGTAGTAACACGGGTGAATGATAGGAGGTGAACTGACACACATATGAACCTCTTCGGCACCGCTGCTTTTGAGCATACTGACCATTTTACCGCTGGTAGTGCCACGGACGATGGAGTCATCCACCATCAGGACCCGTTTGCCCCGCAGGACATTTTTAATGGGGTTAAGCTTCAATCTAACCGCCAGCTCCCGCATTTCCTGATTAGGCTGGATAAAAGTACGTCCAATATAGCGGTTTTTCATCAAACCCTCTTCAAAGGGAATCCCGGATTCCTCCGAATACCCGCGGGCTGCCGCTGTCCCGGAATCCGGCACGGAAATTACTATATCAACCTCTACCGGATACTCCCTGGCCAACTGCCGCCCCATTTCCCGGCGCACCTGGTTGACCTGGAAACCGTCTATCACACTGTCCGGGCGGGCAAAGTAAATAAATTCGAAAATACAGGTGGCCTGCCTCTTGGCTGCCATCTTTTTGATGGAATTGAGCCCTTTGTCGCTTATAACCACAATTTCACCGGGCTCCACATCCCGTACCAGTTCCGCGCCAATAGTATCCAAAGCGCAGGATTCTGAGGCCAGGATATAAGCGTCACCCATTTTGCCTATACACAGAGGCCGCACACCGTATGGGTCCCGGACACCGATAAGCTTATCCTCGGTCATCACCACCAGGGAATAGGAACCTTTGATATCAAGCATGCATTTAAGGATTGCGTCTTCTATTTTGTTCTGGCTGTACCTGGCAATTAGATTAACAATAACCTCACTGTCATTGGTGGACTGGAACACCGACCCGTGGGCAGCCAAAGAACCCCTCAATTTACCGATATTAGTGAGGTTACCGTTATGGGCCAGGGCAAGCATGCCATTGGCATAGTAACAAACCAGTGGTTGGGCATTGATGACCAGGCTGGAACCTGTCGTGGAATAACGCACATGGCCTACTGCCATATGACCTGTCAGGCGGGCCAAAACCCCCTCGGAAAACACCTCTGGGACAAGTCCCATATTTTTATGGAGCCTGATACCATGACCGTCAGTCACGGCGATGCCGGCACTTTCCTGGCCCCGGTGTTGCAGTGCATACAACCCGTAGTAGGTCAGGCGGGAAACGTCAAGGCCCGGCCCATATATACCGAAAATCCCGCACTCTTCCTTGGGTTTATCGGAAAAAATCGACATTTTATCGTCCTCCGCCGTTAAATTGTTTCCCCGGTTAACCTTTTCAGTATTTCTTTATAAGCCTCTTCAACATTGCCCAGATCCCTGCGGAACCTGTCCTTGTCAAGCTTCTCCCTGGTCTCAACATCCCAGAACCGGCAGGTATCAGGTGATATTTCGTCAGCCAGGATGACCTGCCCCTTATGCACCCCAAATTCAAGCTTGAAATCAATAAGGTCAATTTTCTTATCTTTGAGATACTCTCTCAGGATGGTGTTAACCTTAAGGGCTATTTCGGCGCATACCTTCATCTGTTCAGGTGTGGCCAAGTCAAGGACCTGGATGTGGTAGTCATTGATTAAAGGGTCGCCGAGGGCGTCGTCTTTGTAGTAGTATTCAAGAACCGTTTTGGGGAGCATGGTCCCTTCCGGGAGCCCAATCCTCTTGGACAGCGACCCGGCCGCAATATTCCTGACAACAACCTCCACCAGGACTATTTTTACCGCCTTCACTACCTGCTCCCGGTCGTTAATCTGTTCGACCAGGTGGGTCGGAATCCCTTTGCCCTCCAGCAATTTAAAGAAGTGGGTCGTTATCTTGTTGTTGAGAACGCCCTTATTCATTATGGTGCCTTTTTTCTTGCCGTCAAAGGCCGTGGCATCATCCTTATACTCTATCCAGTACAGGTCCGGGTCGCTGGTTTTAAAGACCTTCTTAGCTTTGCCCTCGTAAAGCTGTTCGAGTTTTTGAACACCCATAGTATTACCTCCTTAATTGTGCGATTGCATATTTACAGCCCGAAACGGGCAAAAATCATGTCCACGTGGCGTAAATACCACTTATGATCAAACAGTTCGCGCAATTCCTGTTCAGAAATCAGTTCCATTACTTCTTTGTCAGCTAACAGTAAATCAAGATAATTTTGTTTGGTGGCCCATACCTGCATAGCATTTCGCTGAACCAGCTCGTAAGACCGCTCCCTGAGGATGCCTTTATCTACAAGGGCCAGCAGGAGCCGCCCTGAGTAAATCAGTCCCCTGGTCTTGTTGAGGTTTTCCATCATTGCATCTGGGTAAACCAACAGGTTGTCGATTACCTTAATGAGCAGGTGCAGCATGTAATCCAGTAAAATAGTGCTGTCTGGGACAATAACCCGCTCGACAGATGAATGGGAAATGTCCCGCTCGTGCCAGAGGGCTACATTTTCCAGGGCCGCCAGGGCGTTGCCCCTTAGTACCCGGGCCAAGCCCGAAATCCGTTCATTTGTGATGGGGTTGCGCTTGTGGGGCATGGCCGAAGAACCCTTTTGCCCTTTGCCGAAATACTCCTCAGCCTCCCGGATATCTGTCCTCTGCAGGTTCCTTAATTCAGTGGCAATCTTCTCTAAAGTGGCGCCGGTGACTGCTAATGTTGACATATATTCAGCATGCCGGTCCCGCTGGATGACCTGGGTCGCAATAGGCGCCGGTGTGAGCCCAAGTTTGGCGCAAATCCTGGTTTCCACTTCAGGGTTTATATTAGCATAAGTACCTACAGCACCTGATATTTTACCGACACTGATCGTCTTAACAGCCCTTTTCAGCCTTTCCAGGTTCCTGTCCGTTTCGGCCAGCCATAACAGCATCTTCATTCCAAAAGTCATAGGTTCGGCGTGAATCCCGTGGGTGCGCCCAATCATCGGGGTATATTTGTATTCTTTAGCCTTGGCTTTAATTTTCTCCCGCAGAGTCTCAAGCTTCCCTATCAGGTGCTCGCCGGCCTCTTTCATCAGGAGACACAGGGCCGTGTCACCCACATCAGATGAGGTCATGCCAAGATGGACATACTTGGAGTCCTCACCTACGTATTCCGCAACACAGGTCAGAAAAGCTATTACATCATGGTTTGTTACGGCTTCTATTTCCTCTATTCTCGGGACATTAAAATCGGCCTTTTCCCTGATATTTTTGGCCGCTTCCGCAGGAATTTCACCCAACTCGGCCATGGCCTCTGCGGCAGCAATCTCAATATCCAGCCACTTCCGGAACTTATTTTCCAAATCCCAAATCCGTCCCATCTCAGGCCTGGTGTAACGATCAATCATTGCAATCCCTCACTTCTTCTCACTAAGATACCCCTCAATACCCAGCCGTTCAAGTTTGATGGCTTTGGCATTAACCTCGTCAGCAAGCTGCTGCCTATATATCTTTACCTTTTCACCAATTTCCGGGTATTTTACACTAAGTACCTGGGCGGCAAAAATACCGGCATTTTTGGCCCCGTTCACAGCCATTGTAGCTACTGGAATCCCGGGAGGCATTTGAACTATGGCGTATAAGGCGTCGGTCCCTGCCAAAGCCCCCGATTGTATAGGCACCCCAATTACGGGCAGGATTGTAGATGCCGCAATAACTCCCGGCAGGTGAGCAGCCATGCCGGCGCCTGCAATAATCACTTTCAAACCGCGTTCTTCGACGGATTTGGCATACTGGGCAGTCTTTTCCGGTACCCGGTGGGCCGAGGAGATAACCACTTCACTCTCGATGCCAAGCTGTTTGAGGATATCTACCGCGCCTTTCATGACCGGCAGGTCTGAATCACTTCCCATAACAATACCCACAAGGGGTTTAGCCATTTTTAACCCTCCCTCTCAAGAAATAAATTTAGCCCAGGCAGGCAGATTTCATTCAATCGAGTGAAACCTACCCGTCTGGGCTTTTATCCCATCGGTGTAGTGTTTGTCAACACCTGTGCCACTTGGACCAAACCTGGAGTCGCCCAGTGGAACCCTAGGCACACTTTCCCTCATACGGGCGAATTTTCCCGTAAAAACGAGATTTACTTTTATACAGCTTTATCTTAACAAACCTGATAAGACAAGTCAATATTAAAACCCCAACAATCTCTGTCCCAGACCTTGGATTGTGCCACATTCCCACATTTTGCCTAGCTGTAAAATATTTTATAGTTTTATCCCAATTCCAAGACTCCACCTTCTATTAGGTGGAGTTTCCACTTTTCTGCTTCAGTGGGGGTAGAGTCCCCCACTGAAGTTTCGATGTTCAGCTTTAGCTGAACGAGTTCACTTTTAGGATTTGACAATGTAATCACGATAAATTATGATATAATTAATTACGACACTGAGTAGTAGTTTTGGGGGTGTACTAGATGAAGAAGCTAATCGGAATACTATTGGTCGCCATTTTGCTGGGCTCCGGGTATTGGGCCTGGTCCGGCTTACAAGGCGCACAGACTGGGGCAACGAACTCCGCCGGCCGGCAAAGCCTGGCAATGGAGAAAAGCAACGATGCCAACAACGTAACCGCCGATGTTACGTTTTTAACCCCACAGGGGAAGGCTTCAGACAACAAACTTACTTTTCGGATTAGGCTAAACACCCATATGGTGCCCTTAAGCAGCTATGATATTGCTAAATCGGCAGCGGTGTCGAGCCCCACCGGAATAGCTGCCACGGGTTTCTCATGGAAACCCGAATCCGAGCAAAGCCACCACAGGTCCGGTTTGCTGACTGTGCCCAACAACGGGTTATGGGGCCCCAACACGGAGTGGCTCAGCCTGGAGCTGAAAAACCTTGCCGGGATGCCGTCCCGGGAATTCCGGTGGCAGGGAAATGAAATGCGTTAATGGGAGGTAAGGAAATGGCTTCAAAAGGAAGGCACGGAATATCTCACTGGCTGATGCTGGCATGCTGCCTGGTAATGGTTGGGGCGGTGTTCCTCGCTGGAGGTCTGGGCGGCAAAGGAGGCTGGAGTTGGATGTTAGTTCTTCTCTGTCCCCTGGCCCATCTATTCATGATGCGGGGGGGCCACCAACACGGAACCGATTGTCACGAGACCGAACAGAAAGCCGACGGTAACAATCCAGGCTAAATTTGTATATAAGTAATAGCAGGTGTGTTTAATTTTTACCCGAAAGGGGGTGACGTTAATGGTTCGTAAACAATGGTTGCTCCGGGCAGTGGCGCACTGTAAAGAAGGCTGCTGACGTCATTTCAAGATTGAAGATAAAAAAAAAGGCTGCAACTCGGTAAAAGAGTGCAGCCTTTTGTTTTTTTTACTTAAAATATCCCACCCCGGCTTCAAATATTTTTTGGTCTTTCGCTCCCGGGACATTAACCGCCACATTAGTACCAACCCGTTCCGAGTGTCCCATTTTGCCTAAAATCCTGCCGTCAGGGCTGGTAATTCCCTCAACTGCATGCATTGAATTATTGGGATTAAAGGAAATGTCGTAGGTGGGTTTGCCGTCAAGGTCCACATACTGGGTGGCCACCTGGCCATTGCTCAGGAGAATGCGGATTTCCTTCTCACCGGCCACAAATCTGCCCTCACCGTGGGAAATAGGGATGGTGTGGATATCCCCGGCATTAACGTTGCTAAACCACGGAGAAAGGGTGGAAACCACCTTGGTCCTGACGAGGCAGGAAGCGTGGCGCCCGATGGAATTGAAGGTAAGAGTGGGACAGTTTTCGGTGATATCCCGGATTTCTCCGTAAGGCACCAGACCTAGTTTAATCAGCGCCTGGAAGCCGTTACAGATACCCAGCATCAGCCCATCTCTCTGTTGGAGGAGTTTCATCACAGCCTCTTTTACTTTGGGGTTTCTAAAGATAGTGGCGATAAACTTCCCTGAGCCGTCAGGTTCATCCCCGGCACTAAAGCCCCCCGGAAGCATGATAATTTGCGAGTTCTCTATTTTCCTGACCATTTCATTGACAGACCCTTCAATTTCCACAGCCGTGAGATTCCTTATAACGAGAGTGTCAACCAGCCCCCCGGCTTTTTCAAAGGCCCTGGCGGTATCATATTCGCAGTTGGTCCCTGGGAAAACCGGCAGGAATATCCTTGGCCTGGCCACGTTAATGGCAGGTTTACCGGGATTTCTCTTATCAAACAGCATGGTCTCCGGTTGTCCCGAAAGGGTCTCTGCTTTGGTGGGGAAAATCTTTTCCAGGGGTTTTGTCCACTCATTAAAGGTGTCCGCGATATCTATTTCCACGCTGTTTACGGCAATGGCAGCCTTGTCCCGGGTTCGCCCAATTACTGTGTATACCGCACCGTCGAGGACTTTACTGATATCAATTTTTTCATCAATTTCCAGCAGTATAGAACCGCAGTCAGGGGTAAACAGGCTCCTGGGGTTGATATATTCAGCAAAGTCCATGCCGATTCTATTGCCAAAACTCATTTTGCTTATTGCGGCTGCCAGCCCGCCTGTTCTGACAGTGTGGGCCGCCAGGACACATCCCCCCCGGATGAGCTCAGTTATTTTGGCGTAGTTCCGGCGAAGTTTTGTAAAATCGGGCTGTTCATTTTCATCCCTGGCCATCGGGACCAGTACCACCTGGCTGTTAAACTGCTTAAATTCCGGGGAAACGGCCCTATTGACATCAAGGGTATCAACTGCAAAAGCAACCAGGGTCGGGGGCACATGCAAATCCTTGAATGTACCGGACATGCTGTCCTTCCCGCCAATAGCCGGGATGCCTAGTTTCTTCTGGGCATAAAAGGCTCCCAAAAGGGCGCTGAAGGGTTTCCCCCACTTGGCGGAATCCCCGCCCAGCTTTTCAAAGTACTCCTGAAGGGTCAGCCTGACGTTTTTAAAATCCCCGCCAATGGCCACTACCTTGGCAACTGCTTCAATAACCGCATAAAGGGCCCCGTGAAACGGGCTCCACTTTGCAAGCTGCGGGTTGTAACCGTAAGTCATGACCGTCCCCGTCCTCGTATTACCTGACAGTAACGGTATCTTTGCCACCATTCCTTCAGCAGGGGTGGCCTGGTATTTCCCCCCAAAAGGCATGAGCACCGAACCTGCGCCTATGGTGCTGTCAAATCTCTCAACCAGACCTTTCTGGCTACATACATTCAAATCTCGTAAATTCGCCAGCCAGGCCTTATTTAAATCGGGTAATTCCCTTTCCACCTCTGCCGGGATGGTATTAAAGTAATTCTGGCCCTCATCCGGCGCTGCCACAAAAACCCTGGTGGTCTGTTTGACACCGTTGGTGTTGAGGAAATCCCTGCTGATATCAACAATTGTCTTACCCCGCCACAGCATCTTCAGCCTGCGGGTGGAGGTTACCCTGGCGACCACGATGGCTTCCAGATTTTCTTCCCTGGCGAAGCTGATGAAGCGCTCCGCATTCTCCACTGATACAACAACCGCCATCCGCTCCTGGGATTCAGAGATAGCGAGCTCAGTACCGTCCAGTCCTTCGTATTTTTTGGGCACGTTATCGAGATTTATTTCCAGCCCGTCGGTCAATTCCCCAATGGCCACCGAAACGCCGCCGGCGCCAAAGTCGTTGCATCTCTTAATCATGGTGCTGACCTCAGGGTTTCTGAACAGTCTTTGAATCTTCCTTTCTACGGGCGGGTTCCCCTTTTGCACCTCTGCCCCACAGGTCAGGATGGACTCCTCGGTATGCTCCTTGGAGGAACCGGTAGCCCCTCCGCAGCCGTCCCGGCCGGTTCTGCCGCCAACCAGGATGACCAAGTCACCTTCGACCGGTTTTTCCCTGACAACATTTTTCCTGGGCGCAGCTCCGATTACGGCCCCGATTTCCATCCTTTTAGCTATAAAGCCCTCATCATATACTTCAGCCACCTGACCGGTGGCAAGACCGATTTGGTTACCGTATGAGCTATACCCGGCCGCAGCCCCAGTTGTTATTTTCCTTTGCGGCAATTTACCGGACAGGGTATCCTCTATTTTGGCCCTGGGGTCTCCACTTCCGGTAACCCGCATGGCCTGATATACGTAAGACCTACCGGATAACGGGTCCCTGATGGCTCCCCCCAGGCAGGTCGCCGCACCGCCGAAAGGTTCTATTTCCGTAGGGTGGTTATGGGTTTCATTTTTAAACATGACGAGCCATTTTTCGGCAGCCCCGTCCACATCAACATCAACTTCGATACTGCAGGCATTAATCTCCTCGGATTCGTCCAGGTCGTGCAGCAGGCCCCGCCTGCGCAGTTCTTTCATACCCATTAAAGCTATATCCATCAGGCAAATGTCTTGCTCATTGTCCCCGTGCACAAATTTCCTGGAATCCATGTATTCCTGATAAGCAATTTCCACAGGCCTTGAAAAAGTCCCCTCTTCCACAGCCACATCTTCAATCTTAGTCAAAAAAGTGGTATGACGGCAATGGTCAGACCAATAGGTATCAATTACCCTCAGCTCTGTAACAGACGGGTCCCTCTTTTCGGTATCCCGGAAGTACCCTTGTAAGAACTGCAAATCCTCAATACTCATAGCAAAACCCATACTGTCCATAAGGCTCTGTAGTTCATCAGGGGTTTTGGTGACAAAACCCGCTATAACCTCCACGTCTTTTGGGACATCACATTTCATCTCCAGGGTCGACGGCTTGTCCAGGGAAGCCTCCCGGGAATCTACCGGGTTTATGCAGTATCCCTTGATTTTTTCAAACTCGCTGTCAGAAATCGTGCCTTTCAAAACAATTACCTTGGCCGAAATAATATTTGGGCGATCCTTCTGGGCCAGGATCTGTACACACTGGGCAGCGGAATCAGCCCTTTGGTCATACTGTCCAGGCAGGTATTCCATGGCAAAAAGCCGGTCGCCTGCAGCTGTCGGCAGGGTTTCATCATACACGTAATCAACAGTGGGCTCCGAAAAGATGATGTTACGGGACATTTCGTACTCTTTGACGGAAATGCCGGATATATCATAGCGGTTTATTATCCTTACTGCCTCAAGTCCCCTGACACCCAGGTTTTCTTTCAGGTCACCATACAGGCTGTGGGCTTCGACATCAAAACCCTTTTTCTTTTCAACGAAAATCCTTTTTACACCGTTTATCATCCCGGTCCCTCTTTTCTTGAAGGTTTTAATGGC